>JAUVIV010000103.1 GCA_030592575.1 bacterium
ATAAAACAGATTTGCACAGAAGATAAAAAGATTTAAGATTTGAATCCTGAACTTGATTCAGGAGCAGATTCTTTCTAATCTTTTTTATCCGTGTCCTCCGCGTAATCTGCGGTTCCTCTTTAATCTTCAATCTTTTAATCTGTATCAATCCATGTTCATCTGCGTCCAAAATTTGATATTTCCCGCCACAGAGAAAAACTTCCTAACCGCAGATTACGCGGATGACACAGATGGACATAGATTGAAGATTGAAGATTGAAAAACATTTGCACACAGATTTACACAGATTGGACAGATGAAGATTGTAGGGGCGTTTAAATGAATTACCCACGCCCCAGAGGGGCGGGGTATCTTAAAAAACAAGGAATTATTATCCTATTCATCCCACGCCGCAAGCGGCGGGGAATTCCAAGTTAAATGCCCAGACTGTGCAATTTTTTAATTCTTTTTTTCGGAATGTAGGAGCAGATTCCCATCTGCGATAATATAAATCGCAATTGAAAGTTCTATCCGACCATAAGACCATCCGACTATCTTTTATAAGAACGCAGAGAAAAGAAAAATCATAAGATGAAAAAATTTCTTAACCACAGATGAACGCAAATAAACACAGATACGTCAAGAATTTGAACCACAGAGAACACAGAGCTCCAAAAATCAATTTAAAATGAGCAATTAGCAATGCAAAACTATCAATGTTCAAAAACCACTTTAAATTGTTCATTTTGCATTATTTCTTCCCCCTCTGTCATTCTGACCCCATATTTAATACGGGGGAAGAATCTCAACATATCGTTCAGGATAAACTCCGTGAAAAATCTTAAATAGCTACGAGCAACTATTTTGCGCCAACTCAACATTAAAATGATATTACATCAACTTTCTTAAAATGCAAGGTTTTCTGTCAAACACAAAAGCCCTCCTGATTGTTCAAGTTGAGTTTATGAAATCTCGAGCAATCGGGAAGGGCTTGCAAAAATCTGTCTGAGCTATTTCAATCAATCAATAAATCTCTTTAAATCTTTTCCTGTATGCTGTCTACTATCTACTAACTACTGTCTTTTGTCTTCTGTTTACTGCTTACTGCTTACTATTTACTGTCTTCTGTTTACTACTTACTGTTTATTGCTTACTGCTTACTGTCTTTTGTCTTCTGCTTACCGCTTACTGTTTTACTGCTTACTGTCTTCCGTCTCTTGCCTTCTGCTTACTGTTTACTAACTACTACCTACTATTTTAATATCGTCAGCTTCCTCGTTGCTTTGAACTCGCCTGTTGAGCCTGCGAAATCCCGATTTATCGGGACCTCCATACGATAAAAATAAATTCCTGATGCTACTTTTTTTCCATTATCATCTGTGCCATCCCATCTGATTTCGTTAGTCGTAAATCGGGAATCGTTAATCGGAAACTTACGGATAATTCTGCCGGAAATATCGTGAATCGTTAAAGAAACAATCGTTAGTTGTTGGTTTTTAGTTGTTGGTTTATCTGGCAACTGATAACTGATAACTGTAAACTTGTTAAATGGATTCGGGAAAATCTCTATTTTAGGATAAGCATGCCTTCTTCCTGGTTTATTCTCAACTCCAGATGGCGAATAAGTAAGCCCTATAAGAGTCTCGGCGTTTCTGCTCTCAGAAATATTGCCCCACCATCCACTTCTACTAAAAGTAACTTGCAGTTTCTCGCTTCCTTCTATTAACAATGGCAATGTATCCCAACCTGGGAAGTCCTCCTCATGATAATAAAGGGTATCTCCTCTATTCAGGAGTTCTGTACCTTCAATTGACCCATCTCCACCTACATCAAAATTTACTGTGTTATTATCTTCCAACGAAACAAGAAATACTTCTACAAGAGGATACCCGTGCGAAGTTCCCTTTCTTGTCATAATGTATGCCCCTTTTCCTGCTACTTTTTTAGAAATAGGTACGATAGCATAAGTATAATGTCTATAATCTGATGTCCACGGGTCCTGGGCATATATATCTGAAAGCCAGACTATTGCTACAGATTTATCAGCAGCAAGTTTTCCACCAGATGTGTTAGGAAAAGATGCAACATCTCCTTGATTTAAGTTTTGGGAGCTACCAAAATTCACAGTAGTGTTATTCTGTGTTGCCACAACCCACACTTTAGAAGATTCTGTAGAGCTATTATAATTATAAGAATGCTGATGTGGTATAAAATACACTGTATCCAGCAAATTCTCAGGATAAAGAGGAAAGGAATAAGTATTATCATAGCAATTATTATCGTAATTCACAGCAACAACAGAAATTGGATTATTGCTTGTTATGTGCACACCTGCTGAAGGGCTTAATATATGTTCTGCCTTTCCCTCATTTAGATTATAGTTATTGCTTCCAACTTGAACTGTCGTCCCGTTTGTTATGGCAAGTATTACAAGTTCAGTTGTAGAGAGCGGTAGCCAGTAACTGTTACCTAATAATCCTTGAGGTAGTATTTCATAACTTATTGCTCCCTCATCATAAGCACCATAATCAGCTATGCTATACCTATACCATATCTGTAGAGGCACATCAGATATTATTTTAGAACCTTCTTGAAATTTATCTCCTTTAAGTATGTGGGTATAATTTCCCTGAAGCAAGGTATCATTTCCGTCAATACTTATATTAGCTAAGTCTTTTGAGAATACATAGAGTATATTGGATGTTCCATTCGGTCCAAAATGTGTTGTATCTTTATACGGTATCCAGTATACACAAGTAGCAAAAGATAAGAATGGCAAAATCACGAATAAAATCATTGCTTCTATAATAAAAAGTATCCTTTTATACATTTTTATACCTCCTGATATTTTATAAAATAACAGGGCTCTGAAGAGAAATCAAGAAATAAATCTCTTTAAATCCTTTTCTGTCTCCTGTATGCTGTCTACTAACTACTGTCTTTTGTCTTCTGCTTACTGTTTACTGTCTTTTGTCTCTTGTCTACTAACTACTATCTACTAACTACTGGCTACTATAATACTATTTAAGAATCGTCAGCTTCCTCGTTGCCTTGAACTTGCCTGCTTCCATACGATAAAAATAAATTCCAGTTGCTAGTCTTTTGCCGACATTACTCTTCCTATCCCAATTTATTGTATAATAACCTGCTTTCTTATTTCCCTGAACAAGACTCGCTACTTTTTGTCCCAATAGGTTATAGACTGTAATCTCTACATGAGAATCTTTCGGTAATCCATATATGATTTCAGTAGCTCCTGTAAATGGATTAGGTTGGTTCTGTGCTACAAAGAATATCTTTGGTATTCTGGGAGCTTCTTCTGTACCAATATATCCCGCCACAAACGAGTAGCTTGTATTTGGAGCATCAGCTGGGTCTTTTGCTTGGTTTGCTGGAATGGCAATATCCTCAGAATATATATAATACCAAACTTCAGTACTTATTGGTTGCAATGGAATTTCTGCCAGATATTCATCGGCTACCCCTGTTGTATCCATTTCAATAAAAGCCCAATTGGTATCTACACTTGTCTTATACCAGAGTTCAGCTTTGCTAATTCCTTCATTATCTATAATCGTGGAATAAACAGGAAATGGTCCCTGAAAACTTGTATCAGGCCAGACAGTGATATTGGAGATTACAGGAAGTTCTTCATCGTCATCATACACATAAATTTTTGCAAATGCTATATTGTCGTTTTCATTCGATTCAGTGATTAAACTATCCGGGTCAATTACTACATAAATGGAGTGAGTATCTGGCAGGGTAGGAATCCATTCTGTCTCAATCTGGGAAGATTCGTTTATATCTAATGAATCTATTTGTATATCACTGCCGATTTGCACACCACCAGAAACAGGGTCACCGTCAAAAAACTGTACTTTTATTCCTGATGCCTTAGCATTACCCAGATTCCTAACCAAAACCGAGATAGTGTCAACAGCCCCTTCTTTGGGAGTTGTATTACTAAACTGAATGTTACTTGAAGCGATCTCAAGATTTGGTTGTTTGAATATTCCAAAAACCCAGAATTTCTCATCATCTTCGTCCACTACCACTATTTCTAGCTCCGGAGTAGAATTTGTGTTGGTCAAGCATATGCCTGACGGGTCATCAATATGAATTGTATCACTCCAAATCTGAACATAGGAATTGTTGGCGAAGGTCTCATATATCCTTAACTTAGGTATATGGCTATGAATGCAGACTATCAATTCTTTTTTCCCATCCAAGTCAGCATCTCCCGCGACAATATCTGTGGGTTCTCTTCCGAAATTCGGACTATCCCATATTTTCGTGTATGCATTGTTGCCTGTGTTCTCGAAAATGGAAACCTTATCATCTTCTTCGCTGCCCACAGCGATTTCTTTTGCCCCATCACCGTCTATGTCACAGATTGTGATGTCGCAAGAGTTGTCAATATAGTGACTCCATCCATCGTCTACTCCAACGGAGAAGACTTGAGAAAACGAGTTGTTCCCTGTAGTCTCAAAGACGTACAACCTTGTAGAGTCGTTGCCCGCTGCAGACGCAACGATATCATTCTTGCCATCACTATCTGCGTCACCCACCGCGATATCACAAACACCTCCTTCGTCAATCAAGATGGAGCTTGTCCAGATTTTGCTGAATGAAGTCCCACCATCATATTCATAGACATATATCCTACCCCCGTAACCTGTGCTTCCGTTCCCAATACCATATATTATCTCATTCTTTCCATCTCCATCAGCATCACCTACACATACACACGCAAAATCGTCCTTCTCTGCAAGTCCAGAATTGAGTCCTGAGTACCACAAGTACCAGTTGTTGTCGCTATTGCTTTTGTAAATGTAGACTTTCTCAGTACCGAAACCGCTATACTTATTCACTGCTACGATTATCTCTTCCGTGCCATCTCCATCAATGTCCTCTACTATCATTCCTTCGCCACACATTAATCCCCCGTTAATAGCATTTACAGGGCTCACCCATACTTTCTGGTAGTTGTCATCAGAGACTTTTTCATAAATGTGAATTTGTGTAAGGGAATCCCCTGTCAAATATGTAGAAGCATAAGTCCCGATGATTATTTCCGGTTTTCCGTCATTGTCAGTATCGCCGCTTCCTACGCAGCATGCGCGTCTAGGCTCGTTTTCAGGAGTACTCCACAAGAGTTTATACTTTGCTTCGGGTGGAATCGTAACTGTGCCTCTTATAATTATATGAGACCTTGTTGAACTTGTATCGTGAGAATTTGAAAACAGTGTAATGTTTCGTGTTATGGAGGCGTTCATACCTGTTTGAATTACGATTGTTACTGAATCAGTATCTTGAGGAGCTATAGTCCACGGCAAGCTAATTCCTTCAACCCAGGTATCTGCATAGTCTGTATTAATAGAATCAATAATTAAATTTGCTGAACCTATATTCCGCACCTGGATATTTTTTCTCACAGAAGTACCGGGTGAAACTACTCCAAAATCATATTCTGTAGGATTGGCTCGTAGATAAGGCACAGCTCCTATATCCCAATAGAACCGAACTTTTTGGCTATCAGGTGCACCTCCATAATATACCCACATATCAAGAGTACATTTACCTGCCAGATTAAGCGGAATTCTATCACCGGCTGTAAAATGATGATCAGGATTTCTTGAGGAACCGGCAGAAATATCAGGATAATCTTCTTCGTCATCAATGACAACTGTTATTCCATTTGATACAAAAGATGGTATGTAAGCTTCTACATCTGTTGCAGGACCATTTCCTACATTTTTCAATCTTACTTTAAAATCTACATCATCCTCACCACTCTCTAAAATTCCATTATTGTTGTTATAGTCTCTCGGGTCTGCACTTGTATCATAAAAAGCAACAGACTGGACAGTGAAAGAGGGACCACTTCCCTGAGGATAGATTGTTATAGGTATTGTTTCTGTATCATAATATGACCCAGAGGATGTTGAGAATGTAACAGTAAGATTAAAATCTATGTTGCCTGAGGAAAGGGTGTGAAATTCGAATTGACCATAATCTACTTCGCCAGGGGTTAACCCTCCCCAATCTCCATAATCATCATCTATTATTACATCGGGATTAGTTGAGCTTAATTTCCCATGTACTCCCCAAATATTCTCTGAAATATCGTTTTCAAGATAAACTTTAAGTTCTAAAGGTTCTCCAGCTTCAGGAATTCCGTCTTCATCACCATCATCGTCTTCAATAACTATGTGGTCAACATCTACAGCATCATAATAATCAGGTTCTTCTTCACCTACGCTGATAGTATATCTGGAGACTGTCCATCCTTGCTGGTCTTTATAACTCGAAGAAGAGGGGGAGTTATAATATGCATTATTTTTCCCCATTGCTGACCGAACATAAAAAGTAAATGTTCCTGTAGTTTGTGGGTAGACCCGTATTTTCAGTTCATTCTGTTCACTACTATTCCATGAATTATCCCCCCACCCAACTAATAAATAATTAGCAGAAAATTGATATAAATCCTTGTGCCAGATACTCGTCCCTTTTGGATATTCTTGATATCCCGGAGCATCAGATGAAGAACTTACTTTTTCTACATATTGGACATCTGTAGAATTAGTGAAAGACGGGAAGGAAATAGAAATATCTCCATCATTAGATTGAGAACCATCATTCCTTACTTTTACATATATTTCACTGTATTGTCCCGCTTCAATGGAATTATTATAAGTTACCGAAACAATCTTTGGTTTAGGAGGTGACGGCATAACTTTAATTATAGCTGTCTGATTATTTGTATAATCACTAATTCCTGGAGTTAAATCGTTTAAGTAGAAATAGTCATCATAGTTACCATTCCACCCCCAATTAAAATGAAAATGGTCAGTTCCCTGATAACCGTCCATAACAAAAGCATGTCCCCACCCACTCTGGGGGAAACCATAATATGGAATAGGTCTGTTATTATTTAGTTCATTCATCATTAAATCAACCCATACAAAAGAAGAATATGAAGATTTGAATATCAATTCTGAGCCGTATCTGAAGTAGTTTACAAAGGCATTGTGTGCATATCCTGCACCTGACCCACCGGGACCATAATCCATCTCAACAGAAACACCGCAATGATACATTAAAGTAGCAACAGCAGTATTGTAGCTGGATAAAGAATTAGGCATTCCTGCCCAGTTATAAGTAGTTGCCCCAAAATTAGCGTATTGGTAACCATAAGTGGGATGTGTGTAGCCATGGTTATTTGTGCCTGTAGTTGGAAAATCATGAGACTTCATCACCTGAGCCATTGCTGTTGCTACACAGCCGGTAACACAATGTCCATCAGATCCTGCAGCATCGGCTGGACAGAGTTGATTATAATACTTGCCTTGCCCCCTAGTAGTATTTAATAAGGGTTCCACAGCCATAATTTTTTCATTTTTTATAAATTGTGTTGGCATAACATTTAATCTATCCCATTCATCCATATTTCGTTTTAGGGACTTTAATTTATTCTTCTTGGCATAAATAATTTGCTCCTTCCAATTGACTAACATAGAGTCAAATGCAGGAGGATGGTTCTCAGTAGTATAATGACGGATAAAACTGTAACCGAGAACAGGAACTACAATATTATCTGCACTTACCATCACAAAGCCAGTAGGGTTGAAATTAAATATATAGAAAAGGGCTCCTTTTGTAGCGTCAGATTCTACAAAATGATCTTCTATTGAAAATCCTTTTCTATCAATCTTTCCTCTTTCAAAATACCAGTTCTTTGCCACCTTTTTAGCCGTTTCAATAGATATAGGTTCAGCAAAAAGACTATTGTTAAAGAAAAAAACAATTAACAAAAATAGAAATTTTTTCATCTTCTCCTCCTCTCCCGTAAAAGCGGGATTTCCACTTTGCTCCAACAAGCCACAAAGGGCTTGACTAATAAAATTTTATAATTCACACCTCTTTTCCCCCATATAGCATCGCCTCCTACAAAAGAGCTTTTATCTCTCATAATACTTATGTGTAATGTCTTTAAGTGATGGTTACAATATCTGAGTAAAAGAGCAAAGGCAAGATTATGGAATTTGTGAATAAGGAAAATAGCTTTTTCTTTTTGACTCTTGCCAGAACCTTCAAT
>JAUVIV010000152.1 GCA_030592575.1 bacterium
TGAAAAAGAAATCATAGAGATTGAAGATTGGCTTAATAATAGACCAAGGAAGTGCTTGAATTATCAAACACCATTGGAAGTCTTGGAAAAAGAAAGGAGCGTTGCACTTGCTGGTTGAATTCAGTCACAAGGTTGTTGTATAATTAAGTATCTAATCATGTATTAGAGTCAAAACAATAAGAATCAAATAACCTTATATTCTTAATGAATTTTTAGAGAAATTTTGCAAAATTATCAATAAGTTTAAAAAAAGTTTGACATACGGATATTTCGGAATATAAGTAAAGCTTAATCAGAATATAAGTAAAATTATAAAATATAATGGAGAAAATGTCAAAGATTGGTGTAAGAATGATTTGTAAAATATTATCTATTTTTTTACTTCTATTGTTGTTTAAACCTCTGTTTGCACAGGTTGAGATTCATGTTCATGTATGGGGTGAGGTGAAAAAACCAGGTGAGTATTATGTGTCTGCGGGGATAAATGTTCTTGAACTTATATCTAAAGCGGGTGGTCCTACTGAGTATGCAAATATTGGTAAAATTACTCTCACTCGCAGTGAGATGAATTCCGATAGAATTATTAAAGTTAATTTGAATAACTACTTAAATAACAAAAAACTCAAAACTCCTATTCCTGTAGTGGAAAATGGGGATGTTATCAGAGTTTCTCGAAATCAATGGTATAGATGGCGGACTCTGGTAACAATTGTTGCCGATGTAGCAATTATCTATAATGCATATTACTGGTTCTCAAGAGATTAAGGAATTAAATTTTAGTGACTTTATAAATGCACTCCTAAGGAGAAGGCGAATTGCTATTACCTGTTTGCTTGGTGTAGTTGTTGCTACGATTCTCTTTAACCAATTTTCTCCCAAAATTTATGAAGCTGAAACAACGATTGTGTTTGAAGAAACTAAAGAGCCCATTCCTACATTTGACTTCTCTCAAGCTCTTTCCCAAAAAAGTTTTATACAAAATCAAATAGAAGAAATAAAAAGTAGAACTTTGTCTGAAGAAGTAGTAAATACTTTGTCGGATGAAATTATTAATACATTTAAAATTCCTGATAAATTGCTAAAAAATTATACAAAAGAAGAAATTATTGCTTCTACTATAAGAAAAAATATATCTGTTCTATCAACTGTAAATTCTGATGTAATAAAAATTAAAATTCGTTTGCATAATTCTTTATCTGCTACAGTTGTTGTCAATGCAATAGCTAATGTTTTAAAAGAAGGATGTTTAAGAGTTAAAACTGAAGAAGTAAGTAGTATGCGTAAATTTATTGAGAAACAACTTGTAGTTTTTGAAGACCAGCTTCAAGTTGTTGAGCTTAATTTAAAAGAGTTTAAAGAAAAGAATAGTGTTACTTTGTTGGATGAGGAGTCTAAGGAAATATTAAAGCGTATAACGGAAGCAGAAGTTGCATATAATCAGGCTTGCTCTGAACGTAAATCTGCAGAACATCGCTTAAGTTATATTGAGAAAAGATTGGCAGAACAAAAAACAGCATTAGTTCCTTCCATAGCTGAGATTGCTAACCCATGGGCTAAAAAATTAAAGCAAAAATTGATTGATATGGAAGTTCAATATTCCATTCTTAAAGTACAAAATTACTCGGAAGATCACCCTAAAATTTTAAAGCTCAAAGAACAGATTCTTCAAACTAAACGAAATCTTAAAGATGAAATGCTTAAAATAGTGAATGGGGAAAGAATTATAGATCCTTTATCCGAACTTCAAAATTTGTTACAGGAGATGATTGCTCTGGAAATAAATCTTGAAACTTACAAAGCAAAAGAAAATGCTCTAAATAAAACAGTAGGCATATATAATAAAAAATTACGAGTGCTTCCGGAAAAAGAATATAATTTATCACAATTACTAAGAGCAAGAGAAGTAAATGCTAAAATATATACTATGCTTTTGGAAAAACATGAAGAAGCTCGTATTACCGAAGCAGGTAAAATAAGTAATATTAGAGTTATAGATATTGCTAAAACTCCTAAATTCCCTATAAAACCTAGGAAAAAATTAAATCTGGCAATAGGATTAATTATAGGAGTAATGCTTAGCATTGGATTAACTATGTTTTTTGAGTATATGGATACTTCTTTAAAAACGGTTGAAGATGTAGAAAGAGATATCAACCTTACGGTATTAGGATCAATTCCTATGATAAGAAAAAAAGGCAAATCGGAAGAAGCAGGTCAGGCAACTTCTCATTTAGCTACTAACTTACCATTGAAATCTCATGCTATGGAAGCATACCGAAGTCTTCGTACAAATATACAATTTACAGATCCTGATAAACCATTGAATACAATTCTTTTCACCAGTGCGGGACCTGGAGAAGGTAAAACATTAACGGTTAGCAATCTTGGTATAGTTTTGGCTCTTTCTGGAGTTAAAACATTATTGATTGATTGTGATTTAAGAAGACCTGTATTGCATAAACTGTTTCAGGAAAGTAAAGAACCGGGTGTTGTTAATGTATTAGTTGGTCAATCCGAAGCTCAATCTGTAATCCATGAGACTAAAATTGAGAATCTATATATTATGACTTGTGGTGCTATTCCTCCGAATCCGGCCGAGATGTTAGGTTCACAAAGAATGAAGGATCTTTTAGAGGAATTAAAGAAAAAATTTGATATTGTAATAGTAGATGCTCCACCGGTTATAGCTGTTACCGATCCTGTAGTTCTCAGTTCAGAAGTCGATGGAGTGATTTTAGTTATTAAATCGGGTAGTACGAGTAGTGGTGCAGTATTGAGGGCGAAATCATTGTTAAAGAATAATGTAAATGCAAGAATTGTAGGTGCTGTACTGAACAATGTGTGGATAGAAGGGATTTATGGTAGGTACGGCTATTATCATCACTATGCTTATTACTATACATCCGAAGGTGAAAAGAAGAAGCGAAGAAAAAGTTAATATTTTGGAAAGTTAGCATTTTACTTATTAAACATTTGAAAATCTTTATCCCTTTCAATAATTATGTAGTATTTGTATGTCTTGTAGCTCGTTATAAAGAGTTATGTTTGCATTTTTCTTAATATTAAGCATTATATTGGAATAAATGGTTTGCGAGGAACTCATCGTATAAGACAAAAAAATTCTATTCACAAGTTCAATGACAAAGTGCAACGCTCTGATAGAATGACAAGAGAAGAAAGGAGGTCAGAGCAAAATGCACAGGAAATACAAACATTTAACAAAAGAGGAGCGAGATATACTTGCTGTCCTAA
>JAUVIV010000088.1 GCA_030592575.1 bacterium
ACAGTTTCGAAAAATGGGAATGGAATGGAGGTAAGAGAAAAAACGATTTTAGGCAATGATTTTATGGAAAAAGAGAAGGCTCTGGCATGTCAATTTGTAACCACATCTTAGAGCCAGGACAATTTATTATTTCTCAATAAAATGAAAAAAGTTATATTAATATCATTTTTAGGGAATTTAAATATTAAAGAAGGCACTATTAGTCACCGTAAAAATACAATCTTCTAAATCTTTACGGGGCCCGTAGCTCAGTTGGTTAGAGCAATTGACTCATAATCAATGGGTCGTAGGTTCGAGTCCTACCGGGCCCAATTTTTTAAATACAATTTTCAATCTTAGCATATCATAAGTAATCATTTCTTTTCCTCTCTGTCATTCTGAACCCTTCTTCTGTCATTCTGAACGAAGTGAAGAATCTCAATTTTTGCATCAGGATGAACTCCGTGAAGAATCTCAAATAGCCAAAGTAACTATCTGTGCCTACTCAACATTATAACATAATATAAGAGATACTCTAAAACAATAGAGATTTAAAATAAGATAGAATAAATAGGTAGAATTAAAAAAAATCTTACATTCAATAAAAACGGATTTTTTCTTCTTTATTAGGAGTTGGGATTCCAAAATAATGCCCCCTACATACATCAATTGGCTCAGTACCTTCAATAAATATTTCTTCTCTTCTTTCTTTAGATAAGTAACTTGCGAGTTTACCACAATTTCCACATATTTCTCGATACACAATTCCGGGAGGAATTTTAAATTTCCTAAAAGGTTCATTTTTAGTTGCTTCAATCATAAAGTTTGTCCATACAGGGAGAGCAACTTGAGCACCTGTAGCATTTTTCCCAATTCTACGCACTCGATCAAAACCGAACCATACGCCACAAACAAGCGATGGAGTAAATCCAACAAACCATGCATCAGCACATTCATCAGTAGTACCTGTTTTTCCAGCGGCAGGTTTAATAAATCCGGTCATACGAGATCTAAGCCCAGTGCCTTCATTTAAAACGCTCTCCATTACAGATATCATCAAATAAGCAAGTTTAGGAGATATAACTTGTTCTCTAAAATCAGAATGACGATATAAAAATCCCCCATCCTTATCTATTATTTTGTCTATTCTATAGGGGAATGTTCTTACCCCATATACTGCAAGTGTGGCATAAGCCGAAACCATATCAACAATAGTTACCGAACTTGAGCCTAAAGATAACGCTATTACAGGGTCAAGAGATGAGGTTATGCCCATCCTCCTTGCATATCCAACTACCGCTTCCGGTTTTATATCCATAATAAGACGCACAGCAACAAGATTTCTTGATTTAGCAAGTCCCTCACGAAGAGTCATTGGGCCCAAAAACTTATGGTCGTAATTAATAGGAGAATATACATCTCCGGTTATAAGGTCAACAGAAATTGAATCATCAGGCACAATAGATACAGCAGTAGAACCTGCCGCAAAAGCAGCAAGCCAAACAAACGGTTTAAATGCACTTCCCGGTTGACGTAATGCTTGTACTGCACGATTAAACTGACTTTTTCTAAAATCTCTACCACCAACTTCTGCAAGGATTGCACCGTTTTCGGGATCCATCGTAAGCAATGCAACTTGTAAAGTATCTTTATCAAGTCTATATTTGGCTTCAAGTTCAAGAAGTCCTTTTTTAATTGAATTTTCTGCCGCCTGTTGCAAGTCTATATCTAACGTAGTATAAATAGAAACTCCTCCCCGATAAAGCAAATCAGGCCCAAACTTTGAAGATGTCCATTTTCTAATTTCTTCTATAAAATAAGCTCCAAGTTCTTGAAATCCTGCTTCCTTAGAAAGCACCATTTCAGTATTTTTAAATTTTTGTTTCTCATCAAGTGAAATCATTCCATTATTAGCCATTAAACCCAAAATGAAATTCTTCCGTCGATTTGCAATTTTCGGATTAAGAAATGGATTATACCGAATAGGAGATTTCGGAATACCAGCCAACATAGCACATTCAGGAATAGTAAGTTCTTCCACATGTTTACCAAAATATCTCTCCGAAGCAGTTTCTACCCCAAAACCATTACCATAATAAATCTGGTTAAAGTAAAGTTCAAGTATTTCATCTTTCGAGTAAGTATATTCAATATGAAAAGCGAGTAAAGCTTCTTTAATTTTACGGAGAAAATTCTTGCGAAGTGTTAAAAAAAGATTCCGAGCAAGTTGTTGAGTTATCGTTGAAGCACCTTGTGCGGCTCTTAAGTTCAAAACATTGGCAACCGTTGCTCTTACTATCCCAAATAAATCAATCCCACAATGATTATAAAAGTTTTTATCTTCCATCATAAGAGTAGCTTCAATAAGTAGTTTTGGAATTCGCTCAAATGGAACCACCACTCTCCTTTCCTCATAAAATTCATGCATCAATTTCCCTTTTCTATCATAGACTTTTGTAACTTGAGGAGTACTATCCTCAAGCATTCTCACTGAGGGAAGCGTATTATTTATTGTGCGAACAAGCATCCATCCAAAGCCACCACAAAATCCATAAATCCCGACAACTATGAATACAGCTCGTTTAATATTGCTCATCTTTTTAACCATATTTCTTTTGAATTACACGAAAAAAGATTGGCACGTAGATTCACACAGATTGAAAAAACTTGTCCTAAACAATGTGAAGGAATAAACACAAAATTGAACAACAAAACTCTCCTGTATAAACTTGCTTTATCTACGAACATCTGTATGCAAATTCTTTAATTTCTTAAATTTGTACAATTCGTGATTTTATTTTTCAAAGAAGAATGCTATTTCCTTATTTGCATTGTCTTTAGAATCCGATGCATGAACAGCATTGGTACAAATTCCACTACCAAATCTTTGTCTTACTGTTCCTTGTTCTGCATTAGCAGGATTGGTTGCACCTACAACTTCTCTTAAATATGAAACCGCATTTTCTCGTGCTAATCTCAAAACCATAATCGGCCCTGAGGTCATAAAATCTACGAGTTCTAAATAAAATGGTTTTTCTTTGTGAACAGCGTAAAATCCAGATGCTCTTTCCTTATTAAGATTTAATTCCTGTTTATCAACAACTTTAAATCCTTTATCTTCTACATGTTTAATTATTTGTTCAGCATGTAATATAGCATCAGGTTTTATGATAAAAAGAGTTTCGTCCAATTTTTGCATGATTTCTCCTTTTCAAAAAATCTATAAATAGATTAAAAATATTTTACTTCTGTTAAAACAAATTCTAAAGGGTCCTTTGCCTTTTCGTTTTTCCATACTTCGTAATGAAGTTTTGCACCGGTAGTTTTTCCTGTTGTTCCAACAAATCCAATCACCTCTCCTCTTTTAACATTTTTCCCCTTGTACGACTTTACAACGGAAAGATGAGAATATTTTGTGGTAAATCCATATCCGTGGTCAACTTCAACAACAAGCCCTGAATGTCTCCTGAAACCTGCAAATTTAACTCTCCCATTAGCTGTTGTATAAACTTCACTACCTTCCGGAGCAGTAAAATCAATCCCCTGACAAAACCTTCGTTCTCCTGTAAATATACAATCGGTCTCACCATAAGTTTGAATTATGTAGCCCACACAAGGAGAGATAGAAGGAGTATTACTTGCGAGTATAGGAACTTCCTCCAATTTAAGCAGAATTTCTTCTGAAACTCTTGATGAACCACTCAAATTTGCAAGAAGTTCTTCAACACTAATAATATTTCTTTCGTTTGAAGCTTCAGGAGTTACCTGAACTATACTTTGATATTTTTTCGCAGTAGATAAAAGATTGTTACATTTTTTTGACAAATTTTTATACTCTTCCTGATAATGACTTAACTTTCCCCTCATATATTCATTGTTTTTAGACAATTTACCCGGAGACAAAAATTCATTTCCACGCCGATATCTGTCTATGAAAGGAACTATAAGCAACAGAAAAAGTAAAATAATCAATAAATTATTAATCTTTATTTCTCGAACTTCTCCCGTATTATGAGGAACTATTGTTATTTTCATCTCAATTTTCTTCTGATTCTTTCTAAGGCTTTTGTTTCTATTTGTCGCACTCTCTCTCTTGAAAGCTCAAGTATTTCTCCTATTTCTCTTAATTTATGACAAGGTTCTCCATTTAATCCAAGACGTAATACAAGAACAAGTTTCTCTTTTTCAGGAAGTTCTTCTATACACTCCTTGAGTTCTCCAACAAGAAGCTTTTTAACTACGATATCTTCCAAAGTTTCAGGTGAGGCTTTAACAAAATCAAGTAATGAAGCTTCTGTTGCTCCAAGTTTAAGGTCAAGTGAAAAATCACTCTGTGCCAATTCCATTGCCTGACTTACTTCATGAGGAGTAATACTAAGAGCACTTGCAATTTCCTTAGTATTCGGCACCCGTCCAAATTCCTGAGATAAGTAATTCTCCATTTCTCTTATTGCTTTCCTACTAACTACTTTATGAACAGGTACTTTAACAATTTTGCTTTGTTTATAAATTATTTTATGGATATGATGCCTTACCCACCAACTTGCATAAGAGATAAACCTAACTCCTCTTTCCAAATCATAAGTTCTAAGTGCCTTTAGAAGCCCAAAATTTCCTTCATCTATAAGATCACTTAACATAACCCTTCTCCCCTGATATAGCTTAGCAATTTTCACAACAGAATGTAAATGCCTTAGAATTAATTGCTTTCTTGAAATGTCGTTACCTTGATTCATCTCAATTACAAGTTTTTTCTCTTCTTCTGCTGATAGCGGGTCAAACTTTGCTATTTCTCTCAGATATATTTTTAGACTTCTCTCACTCATTTTGCTTTTAATGCTATAAACATTATTGTTTCCCCACGAATAATCTTAAATACAACGGGTTTTTTCTTTTTACAATAAGTATTCTTGGCACTCTCATAATCTTTCAAATCACGAATTTTTTTATTCCCTACTCTCTTTATAATATCCCCAAATTGAATACCGGCTCTTTCAGCTATTGAATTATTTTTCACTTCTATAATCAAAACTCCCTCTTGCTCTTTCAAGTTAAATTTCTTTACTTCTTCGCTTTTTAAAGAACTAACCTGAATTCCAAACCATTCTTCAATTTCTTTTTCTGAAACTTCTGTAGGTTTTTTACCTACCTTTACCCATATAAATTTAATATTCCCTCGCCAAAGTTTCACTTGCACTTTCTTATTAATAGATGACTGTTGAACAAGAATAGGAAATTTATCATATTTCACTTTTTTTCCATCCCATTCTAATATTATATCTTCTGCCTTTATTCCTGCTTTCTCTGCCGGGGAATCTTCCACTACTTTCCGCACAAAAATCCCCTTAACTTCTTTTAATCCATAAGCTTCGGCAAGATCAGATGTCAATTTCTGATAACTAACTCCAAGCCAACCACGCTTTACTTCCTTATACTGTATCAAGTCTTTCATCACTTTGTTAGCCATATTGGATGGAATTGCAAATCCTATTCCTATATTCCCAACAGAGAATGATTGTGTTTTTATTGCTGTATTTATACCAATTACTTCTCCCTTTAAACTAACAAGTGGGCCTCCTGAATTTCCAGGATTTATTGCCGCATCTGTTTGTATGAAGTTTTGAAGCTGAGGACCTCCTCCTGCTATTGCTATATGAGACCTGCCTTTTGCGGAAACTACCCCAACTGTTACCGTTCCTGTTAGCTGAAATGGATTACCTATTGCCATCACCCAATCACCTATTTCAAGTTCATCTGAATTACCAAGCTTTGCATACGGTAAATTACGTGCCTCAATCTTCACGATTGCTATATCAGTTATAGGATCTGTCCCAATTATTTTGGCAGTATATTCTTTCTCATCCATAGTTTTCACAATTATTGTATCTGCCTTTTCAACTATATGATTATTTGTTAAAATATAACCGTCTTTTGAAACTATCACTCCTGAACCAAGTACCGGTCTCCTAACTTCACGTTCCTGAGATCTAATACCGGGAATATCTTTCTTGAAAAAATAATCAAACGGATCCTCAAAAAGACCAAAATACGGAGATTTTACTTTAGTAACTTGTTCGGCATTAATACTAACCACTGTTGGCATTAACCGTTTTGCAACCTTTACAAATGGACTTCTACCTTTTGAGTTTATCGGTAAGGATTCATTTTTAACATTGGAAAGATTTCCCCCTTTTTCTTTTCGTTTTTCAGAATATCCGGTAGGTGGCTCACTCCATGCCAAAAATGAATCTCCCTCACATAGAATAAAACCAAGTATTGTTATGACAAAAAACAATCCAATAGTCATACATCTTTTCATTTTACTTTCTCCTTTTTTATTTTTATCCAACACTTTTATTGTCTTTTCCAATTTTATTCTGAAAACGGGAAAAACGAGAATTTCGGGATGCAAGTTTTTGGTTCCCCTCAGGCAAGCTTGAAGCTTGATTCTTAAGCTGAGATTTTATCATAGTTGTCTGAATAAATGAAACTGTATTATATACGAACCAATAGAGAACAAGTCCACTTGGGAATTTCAAAAATATAAAAGTGAACATAATCGGCATAAAATACATCATCATTTTTTGTTGTTGCTGTGCCTGACCTTTTGCTCCCTTAGATTGTATTTTCTGCTGTAAAAACATTATACCACCCATTAATATAGGCAATAATGGAATAGGCAAGAATGGTGGTGTATCAGGTTGTGATAAATTTTCTATCCATCCGGGAATAAATGTTGCTCCTCTTAATGCTATTGTTGTATCAAGAATAGCATATAATGCAAAAAATACCGGCATTTGTATAAATATCGGCAAACATCCGGAAACAGGATTAACTCCTTGCTTCCTATAAAGATCCATCGTAGCTTGATTTAACTTCTTTGAATCATTTTTATGTTTCTTTTTCAACTCAGCCATTTTTGGTTGTAAATTTTGCATAGACATCGCACTTTTTTGACTCTTCTTCGTTAACGGGAAAAAGATAAAACTAATAATGAAGGAAAACATTATTATCACTATGCCATAATTTGGAATAATCTTGTACAACGCAAGGATTACCTTCAAGAAAAATCTTGAGATTGGTCTTATCCACTTAAACCCAAAATAACAGGCATTTTCAAGTCCATAATCTTCTTTTCTTAATATATCATAATCTAAAGGACCTAAATAAACCTTGAATTTATGTGCATCTCCCGACCAGGTACTAAGTAACGCTCTAACTTTTGTCGCTTCAGTATCCACATTTCCTGTAGGAGCGCAACCTCGCATCATACATCCACCACCTCCACCTACGCTTCCGAGTGCAGCTCTACTTAAAGCATAGTTATCAGTTTCAACTAACGGAACAATCGCTGCGAGAAAATATTTATTTTTTATTCCTATCCATTTTATAGTTCCTTGTTCGCCTTTTGGAATCGTATCAAGTTTTCCTACATTCTTAAATATTGTAGTTCCGCCCAATTCCACAATACCACCAAAATATCTAAACTCCATTCCGGGATTCTTTTCCGTTGTTCTTAATCCGGAACCCCATAAAATCTTATGCCTCTCCCCTACTCCATCTATTTCAAGCCCAAAGATATAGCTTGAATCATTAAATTCATATACTTTCCTCACTTTTGTTGCTTCAGAGTTATCAGAGATCAACTCATATATTAATCTATTTCCATTTCGTTCAAGCAAAGCAAAAGCTCCATTCCTTAAATCAACATCCCCCACAATACTGGTAAGTGCTTTCTCACCTTCCGGCACTAATTCTACAAATTCTTCTTCCACTCCTTCATATTTCTTAAGTTTTATGGACTTTACACTTGCTCCTATTCTACTTAAAACAACACGAAATAGTTCTGTATCCACAGTATCCAAAACTTCGAAAAGCTCATTTGTTTGATAATTTATTTGTTCAATATTTTGGGGTATTGCCCCATCCCCACTAATTGCTTTTGTTTCTCTATTATTATTTATTATCTCTTCGCTTTTCGCTTTTAACTTCCTGTCTTCAGCCCCTTTCTTAGTTCTATTACTCAACATCAAAGACCATCCTATCAATACCGAAAAAATCAAAAATATTCCTAAATATGTACGTTTATCCATAGTTTCTCCTTTACATCACTTGTATATCACTTCTTAACAACTTGTCAACTACTTAAAAAAGTAAGTTTTTTCGTTATTGAATAATCACCCACTTTTAACCTATAAAAATAAATCCCTGCACTCATCTTCTTGCCCTTATTATCCTTTCCATCCCATGTTACAGAAAACCAAGAATTAAGATTTGGGATTTCAGAATCAAAAAGAGTTTTAACCAATGGCCCTGTCAAATCATAAACTTGTAGTTTCAAACCCCTGTCCGCAAATCGCAATCGGGAGATTGCTCCTACTTTGAATTGTATATTAGTTTTTCCGATAAATGGATTCGGAGTATTCTGATGTAAAACCATAAGATACGGATTATCCACTATTCCTTCACTTCCCAAAATAGAAAATACTTCAATAGCATCTAAATCGAATCCGGCATAAAGAGCATCAGGGTTACCATTGCCATCATCCATAATTTTTACATATCTTACTGTCTCTGATAATGTAAAATTTTCAGTCCCATAATGAGTACCTAAACTCACAAATGTTCCATTCCAAGTATTTGATACCAAAACCTCATATCCTTCATCAGCTATTCCATCATTTCCCTCATAAATAGTAAAACTATCAATCATATAATTATCCATATCAATCACAAGAGCCCCACTATCCCCTATACTAAAGAATACACTATCAGGAGCCCCAAGTGCATCAAAGCTTAAAGTACCATTATTACAAGAATCATTCGGGTTGGGAACATAAGTCCACACAATACGATGTGCATAATACTTATCGTTACTAACAAGAACAACATCCTCTCTAACAACAGAATCACTTACTGCTATGTCAGATATTACTTTCGTTTTATATCCGTTAGCTTCTACTTTAATTCCATATGTTCCGGATAATAATACCCGATGATAGTCTCCAAGTTTTTGCTCCGTATAAATAGGCCAAAAATTAGTATCCTGACATCCTATTGTAATTCTCGCATTCAGCGGCTCACCGGTTATTGAATCGCTTATAATTCCCGCAATTCCAACACCTCCGGCTCTCTCTATCATACGAAGCATCGCACCGAGATTATGTTCACAAACAGGAGTAGGACTATCCAGTGGCTCAGGTGTTTCTATTGTATAATCAAGCATTCCTTCGCATCCATACATCGCATCCTGACAACTCCCATTAATAGAATACCAATACCAACCACGAATCAATGTATATCCTGTTGAATCTTTATATTCACCGCCAATATCCATTATCAATGAATCATCTTGTGTATAAACAGATGAATAATCCCAAAGAGTATTTATCCACTTAATATCAGAACCGGCACCGGCTGAGTGATAATCAAATCCGAGAACAAATTTGTTTTCCAAAGCATTATTCCTCATCGCTTGCGTCTCCGGTTGTGAAAAAGGAGATGGACTATTACCGGCTCCTTCCCACATATAGCCATAATCACGATTAGGGTCAACACCATTTACATTATGTCGCGTACTATGATAAACACCATCAGGATTTACCATTGGAATAAGCCATATCTCTTGATTATCAACAAGCTCTCGTGCTAATGGGTCTGTAGAATAATTATCCGTAAGCCAATGGAGCAGATATAAGACAATTTCCGTTGCAATATGCTCATTTCCGTGATGGCATCCTGTAAATCTAATCCCCGGTTCAAACTCATGAACATTTGCATTATCTGAAACTTTCAACCCGAGTATAAGTCTGCCCTCAACAGAGTAACCTATAGTATCAAGAAAAGTTATATTCGGATAATTTCCTGCTACAGTAAGCATCTCATTAATAACTTCTTCATAAGAATGATAGCCAAATTTCTCAATCTGGGATTTTGCTATTTGAGTATAATCCTCATAAATAATTTCTGTCCTATATCCCAACCTCTTAACCTTTTCTATTTCATCATCCGAAAGAATCGCTCTCACATATTTGTCGTTTGCATCAACAATTGTTATTTTCAATTTATCAAGTTTATAAACCTCACTCTGCTGCCCAATTGGAATCTCAACTAATCTCTGAGTTTTATTATTTCCGGAGAAAAGAATTAAAAAAATGTAAATAATTATCATCTTACTTTATTATAATAGCAACTACAGTATTTTTTCCCTTACTAAAACCATACTCCTCTTTCGTTAAATTTACTATTGCTTTCTATTCTATTACTTCCCTGTTCTTTTGTCAAATCTTTTTCTGAGCTTTTTGTTGAATATGCCTCATTGGAACTTTTGGTTGAAGTTAAATCTTGATATAAAAAAATTAGCAATGCATAATAAAAAATTGACTCCTGAGATTAAACTGTTATATTTTATTAGTACACTTAAACTGTAATGTCTTTAAGTGATGGTTACAATATCTGAGTAAAAGAGCAAAGGCAAGATTATGGAATTTGTGAATAAGGAAAATAGCTTTTTCTTTTTGACTCTTGCCAGAACCTTCAATAAAATA
>JAUVIV010000039.1 GCA_030592575.1 bacterium
ATATAGAAGTAAATAATCGGAAATATACTTCTATGTCTATTGATAATTTAAAAGATATAGATTGTGTTCTTATTGCCACGGCTCATTCTGCGTATAATTACAATGAAATAGTAAAAAATGCTAATCTTGTGGTAGATTCGAGGAATGCAACCAAGTCTATTTCAGGCGAATTAAAAGGAGGCAATATAGTAAAGCTTGGTTGTTAATGAAATTATCACTTTTATTTTGTTCGTCATATAGTATCTTAAATTATTCTGTTTTGAGGCAAGTCTATTTCTTGCAAGTAGTTTTATTTTTTGCTGCATTTTTGACTTTCCAGTTAAAACTTTCATGAAAAAAATTCTTATAATTATAGGGACACGTCCAGATGCTATAAAAATGGCACCGATTATTAAGAGTTCAGATTTTGAAGGAGTAGTAGAGACAATTGTTGTGGTTACTGCTCAGCATAGAAATATGCTGGATCAAGTATTGAAGTTTTTCTCTATAACTCCGGATTTTGATCTTGATGTAATGAAAGAGAATCAGGATCTATATTGGATTACTATTCAGATTCTTCAAAAATTAAGAGGTGTGCTAAAGGAAGTAAAACCAGATATTGTATTAGTTCAAGGAGATACTACTACTACATTTATAGGTGCACTCGCAGCTTTTTATGAGAAAATTCCTGTTGGACATATAGAAGCAGGTTTAAGATCAGGTAATAAATATAGTCCGTATCCTGAAGAGGTAAATAGAAAATGTACTGATTGTTTTTCTGATTTTTGTTTTGCCCCAACTCAACTTGCCCGAGAGAACTTGCTTCGTGAGGGAGTATCGGATGAACGTGTATGGGTGACAGGAAACACCGGGATTGATGCCCTTTTTATGGCATTATCTATTTCAAAAGAAAATTATGTATTTGAAGATAAAAAATTGAACAAAATAATGAATTCTTCTCGTAGAATAGTTTTGGTAACTGCACATCGACGTGAAAATTTATATAATGGGATTCGCAATATTTGCCAGGCACTTATTGAATTAAGAGATAAGTTTGAAGATATTGAGATAGTATATTCTGTGCATCCTAATCCTAATGTGAGGAAACCAGTTTACGAGATTTTAAATAATATTTCTCGAGTTTCTTTGATAGAACCACCTGAATATCTTTGTTTTTGCAATTTAATGAAGCGAGTTGACCTGATATTAACTGATTCCGGAGGTATTCAGGAAGAAGCTTCATCACTTGGCAAGCCGATTCTTGTAATGAGAGATGTTACGGAAAGAGTAGAAGGAATAACCGCAGGGACTGCAATTTTAGTTGGAACTGACCGTGAAAGAATTGTAAAAGAAGCATCTTTGCTTTTAAGTGATGAAAGAAAATATGAGATGATGTCAAAACTCTCAAATCCTTATGGGGATGGAAAGGCAAGTCATCGAATAGTAAATATTATACTTAAATCATTAGGGCTTTCGTATTCAGAAATTCAACCCTTTAGGGTTTAAGATTAAAGTATTTAGTCATATTAGAAAATGAATTTATCTATTACCCAAAAACGAGTGTGGGGAGTTTTGCTTGTTTTACAGATATTTATTTTATGGATTTGTATTTCTCTTAACCCTATATATGCAATAGGTATTGTTGTAGGGATAGTATGTCTTATCTACCTTTTATGTGGAAGTAATCAACTACCAAAAGCGATTCTTTTAACAATTATTGTTTCAAGTGTTATGTTGCTGACTTCTCGGAAATTTCTTTTTAGAATAGAAGAATTACCGTTTATTTTTGTTATCGTGTTTTTTCTTTTTAATAGATCGCTTGGGAAGAAATCTAATAGTAATATTGGTACTACTGGAAAATGGCTTACTGTATTTCTTTTGGTGGTAGTATTAAGTGCAGTCATAGGAATACAACGAGGCAGAGGATTTAGATTAGTTGGAGGAGAATTTATTATTTATTTGTATTATTTGCTATTCTTTTTTGTGATAGAATCTAATCTTTCGGAGAAATGGATAAAATACATAATTTTTGGAGTTATTGGAGTTGCATGTGTAATAACTTTTGAATATATCTTGATATATTATGTAATTAAAATAGCCCAAAGAGCTGCTACAGACCAACAACATATGCTCAATATTGGGATTCCACTTGTATTCAGTTGGATCCTTTATGAAAAAAAAGCATGGATAAAATTACTTCTGTCATTGCTTTTAATTCCTATGGGATTTGCGGTTCTTATAACTTTAACAAGAATGCTCTGGGTTTCTGTTCCTCTTTCTATTCTTGCTATACTTTTATTATATTTATGGCGAGAAAAAGTATCTGCAAAATATTTTTTATATGCTGGAGTTGGTGTTGCTATAGTTATAATATTTTTGATTTTTCCTGTAAAAAATTTAATAACAAGACAAGTAACTTTACAACATATAGTTAAGAATAGAGCCGAATCATTTACTAGATTAAAGACAGACTTATCTTGGTTAGGGAGAGCAGAACTTGCTTCTTATGTATTGCCAAGAGTAAAAAAACATCCGATAATAGGGACAGGATTAGGAGATGAAGTCTTCTATAAAATTGTTCCTCTTATATATCCTGGAGTATCTCTAAATAAGTATGTTTTTAAACCTGCTATAATTATAAAATGGGTTGATTCTACTTATTTACAATTATTATGGAAAACAGGAAGTGTTGGATTATTTTTATTTATTGGATTGTATGTTGTATTTCTTAAGCGGTGTCTCTTTGTGTTCAATAATTCCATAAATAATTTTGAGAAATGGACGAGTTTAGGTATTTTTGTTGGATTTGTTTCATTATCTACTATAGGATTTTTGTCAGCAATTCTTGTTGGTTATAGATTTAATTTTACATGGGCAGCTCTTATGGGTATAATTGAACTCCAAGCTCAAAGAATAGAGACCAGAAATAAGAGCAAATTAAGGTAATATGGAAAAGATTAAAATATGGGATTCTATTTGGGAAAACATTGAGGAGAAAGATATTAAAGGTTGGAGAGAGATGTCCAAGCTTATATTGCCGACCGTTGAAAAAGAAATGGGTGAAGTAAAAGATAAATATATTCTTGAAGCTGGTTGTGGTTCTAGCTTGGTTTCACTTGCTTTAGCTAAAAAGGAAAGCAAAATTTTTCTTTTAGATAATTCACTTCCTGCTCTTCATTTGGTTGAAGTGCTTAAAAAAAGGATGAAAGTAGATGCTATTCCTATTTGTGGTTCTATATTAGAAATGCCATTTAAGAAAAACTCTTTTAATATAGTTTGGAACGCTGGAGTATTAGAGCACTTTTCTGTAATAGAACAGGAACAAGTTATTCAAGGAATGTGCAGAACTTGTAATAGTAAGGGTAAAATTATTGTAGCTGTCCCGTATGCTCTTGCTTTCTTTTATCGGCTTGGGAAATATTTTGCTGAAAAAAACCGAAGCTGGGAATATGGCTACGAGAGACCAATGAGAACTTTAAAACCACTTTTCAAGAAAAATAAGGCAATTGTATTAAGAGAACGTGATGTTGCTTTTGAAATAAATGCAGAGTATGTTATGCTTCTTCCTTTGAATACATATTTAAAGATTTTGTTCAAAAAAATCATAGTTAAGGGTAAGAGATTATTAAAGTATATATTTAGGGGATATTTATTAATTACTACAGCAATAAATCCGTGAGATGAAAGATACAGGACGAAAACTCCTAATTGGAAGTGGATTTTCTTTGTTGGCATTAATTGCCGTTAAATTTGCCGATATAGTGAGTTCAATAGTAGTAGCAAGACTATTAGGACCCGAGAATCTGGGAATGTTCACAATTATTAAATATCTTTTAGAGCTTCTTTGTATTTTTACTGTTTTGGGAATTCCAACTGCTATGGTTAAATTTCTTGCCGAATCTGATGTTAAAGCACAAAAGCACAAGAGCACAAGAGCGAAAGTTGTATCTACATCTTTTGTTTCAATGTTAATTCCGACTTTTCTGGTATGCGTAATAATTTTCATCCTTTCAGATCGTATTGCCCAAAATATATATCACGAATCTCGTCTTGGCTTTTTAATTGAAATTTCGGTTATTACTCTTTTTGCGATGAGCTTATTTATGTTCGGAAGTTCGATTCTTCAGGGAATTCAGGAAATCAAGAAACTATCTTTAGCAAGAATAATTAATTCTATAATTAGTCTTCCCATAATTATTATTCTTGTTTATTATGGGGGGTTAAAAGGGGCTATAGTTTCAAAGGCAATAATTGCTGTTATGGGGGTTGGTATAGTTGGTTGGATTCTTTTTCACGGTTCACGATTTACGATTCACGATTCACGGTTCACAGTTCACGATTCACGATTCACGAAGAGACTATTAAACCTTGCATTTCCTATATTTCTTTCTGGACTTGTTATGACACCTGCTCTGTGGATTATTACTACACGGCTTTCTATGACTCAAGGGTTCGCACAAGTAGGACTTTTTAATGTAGCTTACGCCTTGATGCAGATAATTCTTTTTATACCAATGGCAGTGGGAATACCACTTATTCCTAAGGTTTCGGAACTTAATGCAAGTAATAAAGAGGAACTTCGCTCAACCCTGCTTACATCTCTTTATATAGTTGGACTTATAAGCTTAATAATAGCAATGCTCTTTTCCGTATTTTCTAAGAATATTCTTTCACTTTTGTATGGAGCAAAGTATTTAGATGCATGGAAGATTTTAATATTTTTATCTGCATCTGCTTTTCTTGCAAGTTTAGGATATATAGTAGGATATTATTTAATTGGAGTTGGCAAAATGTGGATTGGAGTTCTTTTTAATCTCATTTGGTTTACCTGCGTGATAGGTTCTTCAATTCCACTCGTAGAATTATATGGAGCAACGGGTATTGGAATAGCATATATAGGATCTTATGTAATATTAACCGGAGTTATATTTTGTTTTGCCAGAAAGATACTTTCTACTTCACTTGTTTCTTTAATAGGATTGGTGATTTCAGGACTTTTATTTATAGGTTTAAGTTATTTAGGAGTGAAATACTTTTATGGCAAAGCTTTTTTGCCTGGTTCTATTTTGTTGTTAGTTTTATTTTTTGTAGTAGAGTACTTCTTATGTCCAGTGAAAAGTCAAGTGCTCGGTACAGTTAAAAATATATTAGGTTTACGGTTATGAAGATAAAAAACCCAACCGTTTTGTTTTTTACGAGTATTAGTTTTAAACATCCACTTAGTGGCAGTCCAGAAGCGTTATTACGTATATTGTCTGGAAGAGGAATTAAAACAGGATTTGTAGAAATACCTTCTTCTTGTATAGGATTTTTGAAGAATCTGTTTCTTCAAAGACAAAATATCTGGAAATTTCTTTTTCCAAAAGTAAAGATTATAGAAAATATAATAGTTGTTCCTTCGTTACCTATTTTACCATTTGGGAGATTAAGATTGGTGAGGAATATAAATAAAATAGTACTGGGATTATGGTTGAGGAACGCTTTGGCGAGCTTGGAGAACAAAATTGCCATTATAATCACTCCATGGTGGTACCCTGTAATTAAATATCTTGGAATTAAAAAAATCTATTATGATTGCCTTGATGATATTTCGGTATTTTGTGTGCCTGGAGAAGTTAGACTTTATAGAGAATTAGAACGAGAACTAATTGGGTTATCAGAAACGGTGTTTGCGATAACTCCGACACTAAAAGCACATATCTTGGATATAAATTCTAAAAAGAAAACAGTCTTGCTTCCTAATGGAGTAGATACAAATTGGTTTAAAATAAATACGCTACCAGTTCCAGAAGATATTAGACAAATTAAAAAGCCAATTGCAGGTTATATTGGAGGAATTTCGTCACGCGTTGACTTAGAATTAATAACTTATTGTGCAAGACGATTAAAAAATTGGTCTTTTGTATTAGTAGGTCCTGTTACCTCACCAGGAGTAGAAAAGATTCTATTGGATATCCCGAATATTTATTTGCCAGGATTAAAACCTTACAAGTATATTCCTTATTATATAAATGTATTTGATATTTGTCTTATTCCTTTTAAGCTTGATGAATGGGGTAATTATTCAGATCCTTTAAAACTTTATGAATATTTTTCTATTGGAAAACCCGTTGTATCTACTAATATTTCTGTAATGAAAGAGTTAGATAGAGTTGTATATGTTGGAAAAGATAAAGACGGGTTTATTGAGAAAATAAAACAGGCTTATGCTGAAAAAAATATTGGCATAGAAACCAGAATTAATTTTGCTAAAGATAATTCATGGGACAAAAGAGTAAATAAATTATTAACTTATTTATATTAAAGATGAGGAATCAAACAATTTTATTTTTTGGGTATATTGATTTTGGTCATCCACTTGGTGGTAGGGCAGAAGCTTTAACTCGGGCAATTGCAGAAAAAGGATTTGAAACTATTTTCATAGAAATGCCTTTTTCTCCATTAGGTTTTATAAGGAGTATTCCTCCTCAAACTAAAAAATTTAGAGAATTTATTTTCCCAAAAGTAAAGAGAGAAAAAAATATAACGATTATCTCTGCTTGTCCTATTCTACCATTTGCGAGATTAAAGTTAATAAGAGGAATAAATAAAGTTATAGTAGGACTGTGGCTAAAGAAAATTTTATCTAAAACAATTAAAAATAATATAAAAAGTGCTATCATTCCAAATACTTGGTGGGTTCAAATAATCAAATATTTAGGAATTTCAAAAATTTATTACGATTGTATTGATGATGTTTCAGTGACTTGTGCTTCTCGAGAAATTAAAAATTACAAAAAATGGGAAGAAAAACTTGTTGGAATTTCTAAGTGTGTATTTGTGATAACTCCTTTACTCAAAGAGCATATCCTAAATATAGATTCTAAAAAAGAAGTAATTTTGTTTCCGAATGGAGTAAATGTTAAATTGTTTAAAAAACAAATGGAAAATTTTTTGTTCCCAGAAGATATCTTAAAAGTCAAAAGACCAATTGTAGGTTATATTGGAGGAATTTCTCCTTGGGTCGATTTAGAGTTATTGGTGTATTGTGCAAAGAAGTTAAAAGATTGGTCATTTGTATTGGTAGGTCCTGTTACTTCATTAGGGATAGAAAAGATTCTATTGGATATTCCTAATGTTTATTTACTAGGATTAAAGCCATACAAGGATGTTCCACATTATATAAATGCATTTGATGTTTGTCTCATTCCTTTTAAACTTGATGAAATGGGAAATCCTTCAGATCCTGTAAAACTTTATGAATATCTTTCAATAGGAAAACCTGTTGTAACTACCAATATTGATAGAATGAAAGAATTGAATGAGTTTGTATATATTGGAAAAGATAAAGATAGTTTTGTTGAAAAAATAAAAGAAGCTTATGAAAAAAGGAATATTGATACAGAAAAAAGAATACATTATGCGGTTCAAAATTCGTGGGATAATAGAGTAAATAAATTATTTGAAATTTGTGATATAGATGTTTGTTCATAGTAAAAGAGAAAAAATGAGTACTCAAAAATTTGATATTATATATTTTTCTATAGATAAATGGGGTAAAGTAAAAAAACGTCCCCATCATTTTGCTAAGGAGCTTTCGAAAGACAGGAAAGTACTATTTGTAGAAGACGCTCCTCCTCTCAAGAGAAGAGTATTGAATATTATGAAAGGTAATATAGTACATTTGAGCAAATTAAATAGGAATCTCTGGCAGGTATATTTAAATATAAGACTTTCGTTCAAATTTAAAGGTTTTATTAAGATTAAGTGTTTTGCACTCAAATTTAACCATAAAGTCCTATGGCATTTTTTGAAAAAGACTGTAGGAACTTTAGAATTTTCAGATATAGTTGTGCTGGGAAATGATATATACTTGTATCCAATTAATGAAGTTTGTAGCTCCTCTAATTTTAATTCTGGTAGGATTCTTGAAATTGTTTATGATTGTGTTGATGAACATAGAGCATTTCCAGATGCAGATTATGATTTTGCAAACCAGGTAGAACAAAAGTTATCTCAAAATTCTGACATTGTTTTCTTTACAGCGAAAAAACTGATGAGAAAACCAGAAATGATAGGGCTACGCAATACCTACTATATTCCTAATGGCGTAGAATACGAGAAGTTTATTTCTCCTTGTATAACTCCAACAGAATTTTCACAAGTAAAAACGAATAGTATTATATTTGGGTATACAGGTGCTATAACCGAATGGGTAGATTTTGAGATGATGGAAGAAATACTTAATATGGACGAAAATTATGCAGTTTGTTTAATAGGAGGTTTTCTTTATAAAAATGAAGAAAAACATTTCAAGAACAAAATTAGTAAAATCTCACAAAAATATAGGAACAGGTTTTTATTTCTCGGCGTGAAACCATACGAAGAGCTTCCTCCTTATATAAAAAGTTTTGATATATGCTTAATACCATTTAAATTACGAGAAGTAACTCAGAGTGCATTGCCTATAAAAACTTTTGAATATCTTGCAGCCGGAAAAGGAGTAATCTCAACCAGATGGAAGGAGATGGAGCAATTCTCTGATATAATTAGCTTAGTTTCTAATAAGAAAGAGCTGAAAACAGCGGTTGCACATGAAGTAGCTCTTATTAACAACGAAGAAATTAGAAAGAAAAGAATGGATTTTGCAAAAAACTATGACTGGAATAAAATAGTGAAAAACAGTGTTGAAATAATATCTGGTTTTATTAAATGTAAACAAGACAAATGAAAATTGCGATTGATGCAAGAGTTGTTACAAATAAGAAAGATGCTGGGCTTATTACCTATGTACTTAATTTAATTAAATATTTTAAAATAATGGCTCCTAATAATCTTTACTTTTGTTATGCTGATAAAAGAGATATACTCTTTAAAGGCAATAAGATATGGAAAGCATGGGCTGGTCTTGAAAATCATATTGTTGGTGACTTATGGGAACAATTATGGTTGCCAATTGACTTGCGCGTAAAAAAAGTAGATATATATCATGGAACAGCAGTAAGACTTCCAGTAGTTAATTTTTCTAAATATATTTTAACTATTTATGATATGATTGCTTTTAAACATCCAGAATTTGCAAGTAAAAGATTTAGTTTGTATACAAGAAAATTGCTTAGAAGTGCTGTGAGAAGTGCAGATAAAATAATTGCAATATCTGAGAACACAAAAAAGGATATTATAGAAATTTTAAAAGTTCCATCCGAGGATGTTGAAGTTATATATCCAGGGGTGGATGATATCTTCAAAGTGATGGATAAAGAATGGGCGTATTCGATTATTAAGCGAAAATACAATTTAAATAAAAAATTTATTTTATCAGTTGGCAATTTGGAGACAAGAAAAAATATTAAAAATTTATTACTTGCATATAAACTTTTATTAGATGAACATTTGAACCATGAACTTGTGATAGTTGGACCACAAGGATGGAAGGCACAAGAAATCTTTGATTTTGTGAACAAAATTGGAATAAGTGGAAATGTAATTATTACAGGTTATGTTAATTCCAATGAAATGCCTATTTTGTATAATGCAGCTGATGTCTTTGCTTTCCCATCTCTCTACGAAGGATTTGGGTTTCCTCCACTTGAAGCTATGGCTTGTGGAACTCCAGTGGTTGCTTCAAATACTTCTTCTCTTCCTGAAATTCTTGATGATACGGCTATTATGGTGAATCCATTGAGTATAGATAGTATAAAAGAAGGAATAAAAAGAGTGCTTTTCGATAAAACATTGCAGAAAAAAATGATTTCTTCAGGATTTGGAAGAGCGAATTTTTTTTCATGGGAAACAACTGCTGCTGATACATTGGAAGTTTATAAAACCGTAACTCAATGAAAATTTTAATTATTAAAACTCATGCAATTGGGGATGTGCTTATGACTACTCCTGCTATTCGAGCGATAAGGAAAAAATATCCCGAAAGCCATATATCAATGTTAGTTGGTGAATGGTCAAAACCTGTAGTAGAAAGCAATCCTTATTTGGACCATATAATCACTTTTAAAGACAAGGATTTATTAAACTATAATGTGTGGGACTTATCTAAAAATCAAAGGATACATAGATTAATTAAAAAATTAAGAAATGAAAGGTTTGATGCTATTTTTATGTTTCATCGCTCTAAATTCATTTATTTGCTTGGCTGGCTTATTGGAGCTAATAAAAGAATTGGAATTAATGACTCTAATTACTCACCTTTACTTACTAATAAAGCACTTTGCCAAAAAAATTCAGATCATTATGCCGCTATAGATTATATGAATGTTATATGTACAAACTTAAAACTCAACAAAGAAGATCTTTCTTTAGATTTCTTTGTTCCGGAGCAGGCATATAAGTTTGCAAACTCAAAACTCAAAACTCAAAACTCAAAACTTATTGGGATATGTCCTGGTGGCTCTATGAATCCAGCAGAAAAAGTTCTTGCAAGGAGATGGAATGTTGACCGTTATGCAAAACTCTGCAACGAATTAATTAGGTTAAATCTTCAGCCTATTATATTTGGTTCAAAAGATGATATTCTTATAGCTCAGGAATTGATAAATAGGACTACTGGAAGGTGTATAAATCTATGTGGAAAAACCACTCTTAAACAATTTGGGGCTTTTATTGAGAAATGTAAAGTTATAATAACAAATGACTCAGCTCCTCTTCATATAGCGATAGCAGTAGGTACTCCATCTATTTCTTTGTTTGGACCTACTATTGGTAAAGCTCGTGTTCCTCCTGATTCACGACATATTGCAATACAAAGCAATCTTGAATGTAGTCCTTGTTATAATAATCGTAGATTTCCTGGATGTAAGAACCCAAGATGTATGGAGTATATTAGTGTGGAAGAAGTGAAAAATGCTGTGTTAAAACTTTTAAATATATAATAAAAAATGAATATCTTAATGCTTAATCCCCCATTTAAGGGGAAATTTTCAAGGGAGCAACGCTCACCTGCTGTTACTAAATCAGGGACTTTATATTATCCTATGTGGCTTGCTTATGCTACAGGAGTTCTTGAACAAGAAGGTTTTAATGTGAAGCTTATAGATGCGCCTGCTTCTGGAATAGATGAGCAAGAAGTTATTAAAATTGCAAGCGAATTTAATCCTGCTCTTATTGTTGTTGATACCAGTACTCCAAGCATATATAATGATATAGAAATAGGAGAAACTCTCAAAAAACTCTCAAAAAACTCTAAACTCCTAACTCCTGTAATTGCTCTTGTTGGTCCACATGTTTCTGCTACTGCGGAAGAAACATTAAAATCCAGTAATAATATTGACATTGTTTGTCGAGGGGAGTATGATTATATAGTAAGGGATATTGCCAGAAACATAGAACAAGGTAAGGATTTAGATGAGATTCGTGGGATAAGTTTCAAGAGAAATGGAGAAATTGTGCATAATTCTCCTCAAGAGTTTATTAAGGATTTAGATGCTATTCCATTTGTATCTAAAGTTTATAAATCGCACCTTGATTATACTAAATATTTCTATGCTCATTCACGACATCCTATTGTAACGATAATAGGTGGTAGAGGTTGTCCTTATCGTTGCTTTTTCTGTGTTTATCCCCAAGCTTTTAGCAGTAGATCTATACGTTATAGATCTATTAAAAATGTTGTAGATGAACTCGAGTTTATTACAAAGGAGTTTAAACCTTTGAAAGAAATAATGTTTGAGGATGATACATTAGTCTTGAATCGCTCACGATGTAAGGAGTTTTGTCAGGAAATTCTGAAACGTAATATTAAAATTAAATGGTCAGCTAATTCAAGAGCAGATGTAGATTTTGATACTCTTAAACTTATGCGTAAAGCAGGATGTAGATTGTTTTGTGTCGGATTTGAATCCGGGAATCAAAATATTCTTGATAATATGCACAAAGGAATTTCACTTGAGCAAATGAGGCAATTTGCAGCTGATTCTAAAAAAGCTGGAATACTTATTCATGGTTGTTTTTTGGTAGGAAATCCCGGAGAAACAAAAAATACAATGCTTAATACTCTTGAGTTCGCAAAAAAATTAAATCCGGATACGGCGCAATTTTTTCCTCTTATGGTATATCCTGGAACTGAAGCGTATGAATGGGCAAAATCATCAGGGTATCTTAAAACTACCAATTATAGTGATTGGCTTACACCTGAGGGACTTCATAATTGTGTTGTAGATTCTGATAATTTATCAAGTGAAGAGCTTGTAGAGTTTTGTGATTATGCGAGAAGAGAATTCTATCTTCGTTCTCAGTATTTTTTTGAAAAATCTATTCAGATTATTAAAAATCCTCGTGAAGGCAAGAGAGTTTTGAAATCATTTAAAACCTTTGCGAAATATCTTATTACAAACAAAAAAGTTAAAAAATGATATTTATTTTTTGGATATCTTTTGGAATTTTATTATACATATATTTTGGATATCCGTTATTTTTACTTGCTCTCTCTAAAATAAGAAAAAATCCGCATAAAATAGATGAGAACTTTTTTCCTCCTGTCTCATTTATTATTCCTGCTCATAATGAAGAAGAAGTGATAGAAGCTAAACTCAAAAATAGTTTGGCAATTGATTACCCAAATGAAATTGAAATAATTCTTGCTATAGATGCTTCAACGGATCGTACTTTTGAGATTGCATCACAATTTCCTCAGATAAATATAAAAGATTTTAAGTCCAGAAGAGGTAAAATGGCTATATTGAACGAAGTCGTGCAGCAGACTAAAAATGATATTGTAGTTTTTACCGATGCCAATGCTTTATTTGCCAAGGATGTTTTTAAAAAACTTATTCCTCATCTTGCTGATTCTCGTGTAGGATGTGTTGGAGGTGTAAAAAGTATAACAACTAACGGTAAAGTCGGAAAGCATGAGGGGATTTATTGGAAATTTGAAAACTTCTTAAAAGAGAAGGAGAGTATTATTAATTCTTGTTTTGTAGATGGTTCAATATATGCTTTAAAAAAAGAATTTTATCCGTTACCCAAAGATAATAATATTATTATGGATGACTTTGCAATCTCTTTAGGAGTTATAAACAAAAGCCAGAGAGTTGTCTTTGAACCTAATGCGGTTGCATATGAAGGCGTTTCATTAAATTCAGGTGGTGAATTCAAAAGAAAGATACGTATTCTTCAAGGTGCAATCACAGCAATTCGTGTTTTTTCTATTAGACCTGTGCTTTTCCAAATTATCTCTCATAAAATAGCAAGATGGTCAACTTTTGTATTTATGGTTACTTTGCTTGTCTCCAATTTAGTTATTTTTTTTAATGTATCAATAGTTGGTAATTTGTATTATCCGTTATATCAATTAGCTTTATTATTACAATTACTATTTTATGGGATTGCTATATTTGGATGGGGGTTTGAATTATTTAAATGGAAACTACCAAGTATTATCTATTTCCCATTTTACTTTTGTCTTACAAGCTTGGCTCAGATTATTGGTTTTTTAAAATATATTGGTGGAAAGAATCGTTATCCGTTTTGGGAAAAAATAGAAAGATGAGAAGAAAAAGCAATACATTACTTTTACTCGTATCAATTATTTGGGATGTATCTCTAATAAACATTTCTTTTCTATTAGCTTACTGGATAAGGTTTTGTTCAGGAGTAATTCCTTTGGTAGAAGGTAACGGTATTCCCCCATCGTTGAGACCTTATGTACTAATTTCAGTATTTGCGTTAATGGTATGGGGTACTATATTCTACTTATCAGGTCTTTATGATACTAAAAAGATTTATTCCTTGCTTGATGAAATTTACGAAGTTTTAAAAGGAGTATTTATTGGTACAATTCTTGTTCTTGCTCCTATATTTTTTTATCGGGCTTTTACTTTCTCAAGGATTGTTATGTTTCTATCTTGTCTCTTAGCAGGTATATTAGTAATTATTGGGAAAATTGTACTCAGAACAATTAGAACTACCTTGTATCGTCATGGAATAGGTGTGTTAAATGCTTGTGTGGTCGGAAAAGGAGAAAGAGCGAAAGAAGTGCTTTTTAAATTCAAACAAAATCCAATAGTAAGATATAATCTTGTAGGACAAGTTATAGAGAAAGGCGAAAAAGGAGAGGAAGAACTTCCGATACTTGGTAATATTTTCCAAATACGAGAAATAATAAAGAAAAACAAAATAGATATGTTGCTGATTACTTTTCCTCTTTCTCAGCAAAAAAAGATTGCTAAAATATTACTTAGATGTGATGAATTGCCGGTAGAAATTAGATTCGTGCCGGATCCTTACGAGCTTCTTACTTCAAGAATTGGGTACTATGAGCTCGATGGTTTTTCTTTGCTGGGGCTTAAGGAATTTCCTCTAACTTACTGGAATGCTTTATTGAAGAGAACTTTTGATATTTTTGTGTCCAGCATTCTCATTGTTATTACTGCTCCAATCATTCTTTGTGTTTCAGTTCTTGTTAAACTTGATTCTTCTGGCCCTTTATTTTATCGCCAAAAAAGAGTTGGGAAAAACGGTAAACAATTTTATATTATAAAATTCAGGTCAATGTTTGTGAATGCCGAGCAATTTACAGGTCCAATTTTTGCCTCTTATGGAGACCCAAGAGTAACAAAAATCGGGAAAATGATTAGAAGATGGAGTTTTGATGAATTTCCTCAACTTTTCAATGTTCTTGAAGGAAATATGAGTCTTGTTGGTCCAAGACCGGAACGTCCTGAATTTGTAAAAAAATTCGGGAATGAAATTATTAGATATTTTGAGCGGCATCGTGTTTCGCCAGGTATTACCGGATGGGCACAAGTAAATGGACTTAGAGGAGATACTTCTATTAAAGAAAGAGTAAAATATGATTTGTATTACATAGAAAATTGGTCTCTTAACTTTGACATGAAAATACTATTGAGAACTTTTGGTGCTACTATAACGAAGGAAAATGCTTATTAAAAAAAGTATGTTAGTAAAAATATGGAGGAAAGTATGAGAATGTTAGTTACTGGCGGAGCTGGATTTATTGGTTCGCATTTGGTGGATAAACTTATTAAAAAGGGGCATTCGGTTTCTGTAGTTGACGATATTTCTACGGGGAATCTTGAAAATATGTCAAAAGATGCAAAACTCTATAAGATTAAAATAGAAAGTCCCAAATTAAAAAAAGTGTATGAAGAAATCAAACCGGAAATCGTTTTTCACTTAGCTGCTCAGTCTCAAGTTAATAGATCGGTAGATAATCCGGTTCTTGATGTTCGTACTAATATTCTTGGAACTTTAAATTTGATTACACTTTCTTTAAAACACAAGGTGAAAAAATTTGTATTTTCTTCTTCCGGAGGAGTAATGTATGGAAATACAGAAATAAAAGCTTGTGAAGATGTTCCTGTAAATCCTCTTTCTCCTTATGGTTTTTCGAAGCTTGCAGGTGAGCAATATATAAAATTTTACTCACAATATGGACTTAAATATTCAATACTCAGATATTCAAATGTCTATGGTCCTCGTCAAGATCCGAACGGAGAAGCAGGAGTGGTTGCTATATTTGCTAAACTTATGTTAAAAAACAAACCTTGTATACTTTATGGATTTGGTAAACCTATAAGAGACTATGTTTATGTGGAAGATGTAGTTCGAGCAAATATTATGGCATCCCAAGAAAAAGAAAACGAAATTATAAATATAGGAACAGGTATCCCTACTTCTGTGAAAGAACTCTTTGATTTGATAAGTAATATAACAGGTTATTCTCGTAGTCCTGTATATAAACCAATAAGAGGAGGCGAACTTAATAAAAATTTTCTGGATTGGGGTCGGGCAGAGAAAACACTTGGTTGGAAACCCAAAACAAATTTAAAAAAGGGATTTGAGAAAACAATAAATTGGTTTAGAAAAAATTAAAAAAACATTTAATTAAACGGAGGTTTAAAATGAACAAGCTGTCGGTAATTGGAGCAGGGTATTGGGGACCTAATCTTATTAGAAATTTTTATGAACTTGGAGTACTCAATAGTATATGCGATAAGGATAAAGAAAAACTTGCAAAGATAAGTGGAAAATATCCTTCGGTTATTGCTACTACTAATGTAGATGATGCGATACAAAAATCGGATGCCGTGGTAATAGCTACAGGAGCAAGTTCTCATTACGAGCTTGCGAAAAAGGCACTTCTTGCAGGGAAGCATGTTTTTGTTGAAAAGCCACTTACATTACGTACTCAAGAAGGAGAAGAACTTCTTCGTTTATCTAAAGATAAATCGCTTGTTCTTATGGTAGGACATCTTCTTCTGTATCATCCCGGGTTAAACAAAATTAGAGATTATTTAATTAAGGAAGCTCTTGGAGAGGTATATTACATTTATTCTCAACGGTTAAATTTGGGAAAGATAAAGCGTGATGAAAATGCTCTTTGGAGCTTTGGCCCTCATGATATATCCGTTATATTGTATTTGCTTAATAAAATGCCTACTAAAGTTACTGCTATTGCATCTTCATATTTGCAAGAGGGAGTGCCAGATGTCGTTTTTCTTACACTTCAATTTCCTGGAAAAGTTCTTGCAAATATTCATTTATCTTGGCTTGACCCTCATAAAATAAGAAAAATTACAATAGTCGGGAAAAAGAAGATGGTTGTATTTGATGATATGCAACCAACAGAAAAAATTCGATTATATGATAAAGGAGTGGATTATAAACCTTCTTTTAAACCTTATGGCGAGGATTTGGTTCTTAGAATTGGAGATATTGTTATTCCTGATATTGGTTCAAAAGAGCCATTGAGATTAGAATGCCAACATTTCTTAGATTGTATTGAAAAGCATGAAACTCCTTTATCTGATGGAGCTAATGGGGTACAAGTTGTACGAATCCTTGAAGCTGCCCAACAATCATTGGAACAAGGCGGAGCTCCTATTCAAATTCAATAAAGAATAAGTTTTTTTAGTAACTAAAGAAAGTAAATTTATTTCTGAATGGAAAAAGCAATAGAAGTTAAAAATTTCGTCAAAGAATATGGTAATTTTAGAGCTGTTAACAATATATCTTTTGAAGTAAACGAAGGCGAAATATTTGGATTAATCGGCCCAAATGGTGCAGGAAAAACTACTACATTGCGAGTTATATCTACTCTGTTGCAAATTGCTTCAGGGAGTGTGAAAATATTTAATCGTGACGTTATTAAAGAATCTGCAAGTGTTAGAAAATTAATAAGCTATCTTCCAGAGGAAGCAGGAGTATATAAAAATCTCTCCGGTAAAAGTTACTTAGATTTTATAGCTGGATTTTACTCCACAGATAGAAAAGGAAAAACAATAATGATAGAGAAAGGCATAGAAATAGCACAGTTAGGAAAGAGGATAAACGATAAGGCAAGTAGCTATAGTAAGGGAATGGCGAGAAGATTATTGGTTGCAAGAGCTTTAATGGTAGAGCCGAAGTTGGCTATTTTAGATGAACCTACAGTCGGATTAGATGTTGTAAATTCGCAAGAAATAAGAAAGATAATAAAAGACTTTGCAAAAAAAGGAACAACGATTTTATTGTCTTCTCACAATATGTTAGAAGTAGAACTTTTGTGTGATAGAATTGCATTGATAAATGAGGGAGTAATAATAGAGATAGGAACTTCTCAGGAATTAAAAAATAAGTATAATACAAGTAATATAGAAAAAGTATTTCTTGAAGCAATAAAATGAAACATTTTTATAACTTACTTAAAAAAGAGGTCAAAGAATTACTGACTCGGGAGGTAATAGCGAGTATGGTATTTATGATTGTATTCTTTGTATTTATGGGCAAAATAATAAAAGGGACAAAAGAAGAGGCAAAGGAAATAAACATTAGTATATTAGATTTGGACAGTACTCAATATTTACAAAATGTATTAAATATGGTTAGTCGGCAGGGAATTGAAATAAATCCAATAGAAGCCGAAGATGTTGAAGATGCAATAAAAGAAGCTAAGGAGAAAAATGCAACTGTGCTTTTGGTAATACCTTCTGGATTTGGAGCCAAGATGCAAGAAATGGAAAAAGCAGAAATAGAGTTGTACTCTATAATGAAAGGACTAAGTATAAAAGAAACAATCTCAAGCGAGATTATTAAATCAGTAATTAGAGCTTTAAACAATAGTATAGCCACGAGTTTTATTCAAAAAGCTATACCTGGCAAAGACCCTGCTGATATATTAAGTCCTATACATACAAAAAATTTTGTAATATTAAAAGAGAGAACCATTCCCGGAACTCCCGGTGTGCTCTCTATTCTTATAACTTCGCAGTCTATAATGATTCCACTTATCTTAGTGATGGTTATTATGTATACCGGTATGATGATTATGACGAGTATGGGACTAGAAAAAGAGAGCAAGACTCTTGAAACATTATTAAGTTTGCCTGTAAGAAGGAGTCATATTATTGCCGGCAAGATGGCAGGTTCTGCTGTAGTAGGATTTATGATGACAGTTGTGTATATGGGAGGAGTTAGATATTATATGTCCCCTATGATGGAATCTCCGGAGATTTCAATACAGCTCGAAGAATTTGGCTTATCAATGACTCCTCTGGGCTATGTACTTTTAGGAATTTCAATATTTTTGGCAATTCTTGCTGCCTTATCAGTATGTATAATTTTAGGTGTATTTGCTCAGGATACGAAAAGTGCCCAGACAATGACTTACCCTATTATGTTGGTAGCTTTCATTCCTTTCTTTTTATCAATGTTCAAGGACATAGAGACACTTCCTTTGGCTTTAAAGATTATTGTGTATGCTATACCTTTTTCGCATCCAATGATTGCATCAAAGTCTCTTATTTTTCATGATTACCCTACAGTTCTTTGGGGCATAGGATATATGATTATCTTTACTGTTATAACAATGTGGATTGCAGTAAGGATATTCAAAACGGATAAAGTATTAACTGCGAAATTCCCAATAAAATGGAAGAGACATTAGATAAAATTGCTGCTATTGCAAAGAAAAATAATATCAAAGCTTATGTAGTTGGTGGAGCTGTTCGAGATAGTTTGCTTGGCAGAAAAGACTTTGGTGTAGATATTACGGTTGAGGGAGATGGTATGGCGTTTGGTAAGATGCTTCAAAAAGAATTTGGCGGTTTATTGTGTCAACATTCAAAATTCAAAACAGCTTCTTTAACTTTTACTACTTTATGTAGTTCTAAACCCTTTGCTCTTTGTCATTCGGAACCTTTCATCTGTCATTCTGAACGAAGTGAAGAATCTCAACATACTATTCATGATAAATCCCGTGAGGAATCTCTATCTAATAAAAAAACAATTGATATTGCAAGTTGTAGAAAAGAAAAATATCTCGGAATAGCTGAACTTCCTGAGGTAGGGATATGTCATGGCGTGTCCCTGCAAGAAGACTTAAAACGAAGAGACTTTACAATAAATACGATTGTATTGGACATTGAGGCAAAAAAAATAATAGACTTATTAGATGGCAGAAAAGATTTAGATTCTAAACTGATAAGAGTACTTCATCCAAAAAGCTTTGTAGATGATCCAACAAGGATATTTCGTGCATTAAGATTTGCAGGCAAACTCGGATTTGAACTTGAGCCTGTTACCAAATCTCTTGCTCTTGATGCTATAAAAAAAGGGCTTATCAAGAAACTAAGTCCAAAACGAATAAGAGACCAGATTGTTTTAATCCTCAAAGAATATGAGCGTCAAAAAATACTTGAACTTATGCATCAGTTTGGAGTTCTTACACAATTAGGACTCAAGCTTCCTGAAGATAAACTGTTTAAAAGCATTGATAAAAATCTCAAACTTGCCATCAGACCATCAGACCATCAATGGTTTGTTTACTTACTGGGTATTATTAATTTTGAAAATCCCTCTGAGTTTATTGTTTTTACTCGACTTGAACTTCAAAAAATTGAACGATTACATAAATTGGAAACTTCTATTACTTCTCTTGAGACCATAAAAAAACCAAGCGAAGTGTATAAATTACTCAATAATTTAAGCAATGAAGAACTCTTGTTTATAGCTTCGGCTTATCCTAAATTAAAATCAAAAATCCTGAAATTTTTGAAGGTTTACCAAAAAGTAAAACTAAATATTAGTGGCAAAGATTTAAAACAACTCGGGATAAAAAAAGGACCTTTATACAAAGAATTACTTTCTGTTGTGTTATATGCAAAACTTGATGGTAAGCTGCAGTCCCGAAAAGAAGAACTTGAATTTATTAAAAAGGAGGTTTTATGAATATGGAATTAGAACGAAATATCAGGTCATTTGGCAAAATAATTGGATTATCCATTGTAACACTCGGAATATATTTCTGGGTTTATTTGTTCAAAACATTGAATGAAATGGAAAATGTTTTTACATTTACTTTGCAAGAATTAGCTCCACGAAAAGTTAGAGTATTCTTGATTATATATTTGATAACTTCAGTAATCTTAACTATTGTTAGTATAGTATCTATGAATGGTTTAGAAAATGGATGTTATTCGGAGATTACATTAGTTTGGAAAATAATTAGCAACAGTATTTCAGCAATATTAAGCATCCTATTTTGGGTGTCATTTGTGAAATTGATTGAAGATTGTCAACTCAAAAGAGAAATAACCCCTTTGACTAAAGAGATTATATGGGTACTACTTACGGTGACCATCGCTTTACCTTTTGCTTCTATCATTGGTATGAGTATTGGCACGAAAGTTTTATCACTACTAAATATATCTGTTTCTTTGGTTTTCCTTTATATGATAGTAAAACAAATAAATAGAATCTGGAAAGGTTCAACTGAGAATACTACGAATAATTTGTTTGATGAAATGAAGTGAAGAAAGACAAAAGAACATATCAAATCCTAAAATAACACTTTACCCAAAGGTAATTGACAGATGAGGGTTTTTCCATAAACCTGTGTGTAAAGAATTTTCTATTCTGTCTGTAGGGACACGATTTATCGTGTCCAAATATGGAGTGCAGTAGCTTGCTACTGCGAAATAAGTGCGAAAGATGTAAAAGCAAGCTTTTACACTCCAAAAGAAAGATACTGAATAACTTGCGTAGGAGCAGATTCTATCTGCGATAATATAAAATCGCAATTTAAAATTGCTCCTACAAAAAAAAGAAAATATAAATTAACCCTCGGCTAAAGCCGGGTAGAAAAAAAAGAGATATAAGTTTGACTTGACTACTGACAAAAATACAGTACATATAGTTATAACAGGAGGGTACAATGAAAAAATTATTGATAGTAA
>JAUVIV010000048.1 GCA_030592575.1 bacterium
CACCATAGGACTCTATCCAATCTCCTACTTGATAAGACCATTTAACAGTAGGTGCAGTATTCATAGCTCCTACCATTTTTTGAAAACGTGTATTCTCAAGTGTTGCGCCAAACATAGTCCATGTAGTATCCGCATAAGTTTGTCCAAAAATAAATATTGCTAATAAAATCTCCATTTTTTATCCTCCTTTTCCTCTAAAAATATACCGCTAAATCTATTCTTGTCAAGTTTTTTTATTCTGTACAAAGAGCTTTTGAAAAGTTTTTCGAATTAGCTATTTTATTAATATTGCTTTTTTCGTTATGTTGAATTTATCGTAGCTCAGACGATAAAAATAAATACCGGGTACAAGTTCTTTTCCGTTGTTGTCTTTTCTGTCCCATGTTACTGTAACTGAATTAGTAGATGATGGATTTATCGAAAAAGTACGGACAAGTTTTCCGGTGATATCGTATGCTTTTAATTTGGCTTCTGATTTTTGATTCCCTTTTGGTACTTGAAAATTGATTTTCGTGATTTTACTGAAAGGATTTGGCGAATTTTGAAATAATTTAACAGCTTGCGAACCATATTGGGTTTCTGTATTTCTCTCTTCAATGCTAACAAATGTAACTAATGGATAGTTGTCCTTTGCTCCTGCTCCTCCACCAAGCATATATGGATTATCTACAATGCCGTCTTCATTGACATCTGGAGAGATCCAGTCATTCCAATAATTGCCTTCACTGCCATCATCCCATTGATTGGATGTTCTCTTATCAGATGCTTGTGGATTTGTGCCGCCGTAGTTATCTACAAAGTTATTATGGTGAATGCTGTTATTATCACTGCTTTCTATCTGAATTCCGCTATGAGTAGAACCAACAAGGTTATTATAGACAATCGTATTGTTGTGGCTTGAGGCGTATATAAACATACCACTGGCTCCTGAAAAAGTGTTCCCGATGAAATAATTGTTCCTTGAATATTCAACGTCAATAGGATTATGTCCCCCTTCCGATGAACAATTCTCTACCCTGCCATTAACGACATTTTTTAAATAGAATCCGTAAAAGCCATTGGCGACAGAATTTTTTAGGACAAAATAAGCGGTTGTATTTTCAATGAGTAGGGCGGGAGTAAAAAACGAAGAAGAAGAAGCATTTAAACCTTGAAGGATATATGGGTCGGTTTCAGTGCCACTCCCACTACTTACTCCGTTCGCTGATGTAAATTCGGAATTACCATTGATATGTATTGAAGCACCTGTCAAATACTGCGAAGAACTGCTTACGATAATACCAATAATTAATATTGCACCCCTTACTTTGAAAGAATTCATAATACCTCCTTTTTAATTCCAATGTTATGCTCATAGTTTTTCCTGTTTTTTCTCTTAATTAATACACAAAATTTAAAACTAAAGCTTGAAATATAAAACTCAATTATATTTACTTCAAATATTTTATTTGTCAAGTTATAAATCTTTATTATGGTAAGCGACTTTACAGAATGATTTAACTTTGTAAATTTCAATGGTATTACGTCAATCTTGATTATCTTTTTAAAATTTTGTTGACAAAAGTTATAATTTTATTATTATAATTAAGTTGCTATTTTAAAATGTAAAATTAAAGATTTTACAGAAGGCATAATATTATTTTAAAAAAGGAGGGATAGATGCGTAAGATATTATTTATTTTTATTTTTATTCCCACCATAGTATTAGCACAATGGAAGAGATGGGAGCCATGGATCACCGATATAGGAGTAACTCCGTATGCAGAAATAGATTATAGAGTTGCCTCTCTTGATAGTATGGGAAGTTACGAATTGGAAAATGGAGGAATAGATTTTAAATTAGGTATGCAAGTTTGTTTGCCTCCGTTTTATACTATTTGGGGATTTTCCAACATTATCGGGATGTTTGTGAATAATTCGGATACTGTATTTTCACCTCCTTACGCAAACTGTAGAATAGGAACTCAAATCACTTACGAAGATATTACTACATACGACCTTTCGCTATCTTTCTTAAACAACATAAGAGGTGATATAAAGAGAGGTGATGTAAAGTTTATGTCTTTGGTTTTAGAAGCTGGATATGGTAGGCAAATTCCTCTTCAATTAGGTGATCTTCAAATATTAGGAACTGCCGGAGGGGGAATGATAACAAAAAGCATACCTGATACCTTAGTAAAAGAAGAAAAAGGAACTGTAGCTAATTTTTCCATCGGAGCATTTTGGAGAACTCCTTATGGAGCACCTTATTTATATACAGGAATTAGTTATCCTTTTACTTCAGAAGAATTTGAGATAGGATATTTTGTTTCTGTGGGAGCGCAATTTCATTTTCCTAATACTTATATAAAAGGAATTCCTGATATTGCATATCCTAAAACATGGACTTTTCCAAGTAAATAACTATTAAATTGAAGCTATATTTTTATTTTGGGCTATTTATAATCATAGCCTCTGAAATCCTTTTGTTTTCCGGAGTCAGATGGGTAAGCCTCTTTTTTACCCCAATAGTCTGGACCGGATATATCTTGCTTATGGACGGCATTGTATTTAAGATTAAAGGCGAATCTTTGATGACCAAACGAATTCGCACTTTTTTTGTGATGCTTCTATTAAGTACAGCGTTTTGGTGGATGTTTGAAATTTTCAATCTATTTATTAAAAATTGGGAATATAAAGGGTCATTATCTTTATGGGTAAATATAATTGGAATGAATTGGGCTTTTGCGACTATAGGTCCCGGAATGCTTGAGACTCGAGATTTTCTTGAAGCAATTGGTGCTTTTAATCTAAGAACACGAAAATTTAAAATACACAAGAATATATTATATAGTTTAATTGTAATCGGAGCGGCTTGCCTTGTATCTATTTTTGTTGTACCTCTTCACATAGCGAAGTATCTCGGTATTCCTTTATGGGTTGGCTTTATTTTTTTCTTAGATCCGATTAACTATTTTCGTGGCAGACGGTCAATTTTTAAAGAATGGGAGGAGGGAAATTTTCAGAATTTTTTGTGTCTTTTTATAGGTGGGCTTATCTGTGGAATCCTGTGGGAATTTTGGAATTATTGGGCAATAGGCAAGTGGATATATACTGTTCCTTACCTTTCAAGCCCTAAGATTTTTGAGATGTCACTTTTCGGATATTTAGGATTCCCGGCGTTAGCTTTAGAATATTATGTTTTGTATAGCATTACATTAAACTGGAGAAAAAACCAATGAAAATACAAATTTCTCGTTTGTGTGTATTAGGAATAATGACAGTTTTATTATCAGTAGGTTGTGAAAAGAAAAACAAAAAATCAAATGAAGTTAGCCAGAAAAATACACTTGATTTTACGCTTAATGACCTTGAAGGTAATGAGTACACTTTGAGTAAACAGAAAGGTAAAGTTGTAATAATTGATTTCTGGGCTACTTGGTGTGGTCCTTGCTTACAGTCAATTCCTATATTTAGCTCACTTTATGATAAATACAAGGATAAGGGACTTATAATTTTGGGAGTAGGACTTGATAAAGAAGAATCGTTGAAAAAATTTGCACAACAAAATAGCATTAGTTATCCTATTCTCGTTGGCGATCAAAAAATTGCCACAAAATATGGAGTTCGAGCTATACCAACAACTTGTGTCATTGACAAAAAAGGAAATCTTGCCGAAAAACATATCGGACTTATTCCGGGAATGCAACAAATACTTGAAACAGAGATAGAAGCACTTCTTAAAAAATAACAAGTAACCTATAGGAGGAAAAATGGGGTATCATCATGGTGGTAGTGTGACCGGTGGAATAATCCTATTGGCAATAGGAATAATATTTTTATTGCGTAATTTAGGAATAATCCAACAACCTGCATGGAGTATTATGTGGCCATCAGTTTTGATTTCTATTGGAATAGGAGTACTTATTGATGGAATTCGTGTGCGGATTAATAAGAAAAAATAGCAATATGGAGACAAAAAATTCCGGCAAAGCTGTGGCTTCACTTGTATGTGGAATATTGAGTATCTTTATGCCGTTTTTAGGATTTATACTTGGAGCTATAAGTATTGTGTTTGGAGTTCTATCAAGAAATGAAATACAGCAAAGCGAAGGGAAGCTTATAGGTAAAGGAATGGCAATTGCCGGACTTGTTTGTGGAGTTCTTGGAATAGTATGGAACATAATTCTATTAAGAATATTAGAATTTATTGGAAGTGGATTTGACTCTTTGTTTCTTGATACATTAATGACTGCATAAGAATCCAAGTTTTTTAAGCTTTTGCAACAAACCGTTCCCACAATTCTCAAAAAGTAACTTCGTATCACAAAATTCTCTTCTTAACTTATAATTATTACGAAGTTCCTCAAAATATTTGCTTCTCTCGTTTAATTTAAGATTTAATATTTTTCGCAAATTACTATCATCTCTTTCCAAATCATAAATTTTATTCACTATTTTTTCAATTGTTTCCTCGTCATCGTTTTGTGAGAATGTATCGCATACTTTTATTTTTTTGGATGGTAGCAGAAGAGAAGTAGGTACCCATTCATCTTTTTTATTAACAAATTTAAGAAGAGCTTTATATAACATACTCGTAGCATTTACTTTTCCTTCCATAGAATAACCAGCTATATGTGGAGTACCCAGTTCCACTTTTTTCAAAAGCTCCATATTTATATTGGATTCGTTTACCCACACATCAAGAACAAGAGCTTTCAACTTTTCAATACTTTCAAGCAATGCGAGTTCATCAATTACGTTGCCTCTTGAGGTATTAATAAGTATTGTTCCTTGTTTGATTTTACTAAAAAATTCCTTGACTGCAAGATGATAGGTAGCATCTTGCCCTTCATAAGTTAAAGATGTATGGAGCGTTATTATATCTGCTTTAAATAGCTTCTCCAGAGGTAAATATTTTTTGTTTTTAGTTTTTCGCTGAAGAGGAGGGTCATTTAGTAATGGTTTCATTCCTAATGCCTGACATTTTTTCGCTACCTTACTTCCTATATTTCCTACACCAATTATACCTATGGTTTTGTCTCGGAGTGTAATTTTTTTTCTCTTAGCTAAAAACAAAAGGCAAGTTACGATATATTCTGCTACTGCATTTGAGTTCGCTCCCGGGGCACTTGCAAGAGTAATTCCTGCTTTCTTGAGATAGTTGGTATCGATATGGTCAATTCCAATTGTAGCTGTGCCAACAAATTTAATAGAAGTTTCTCTTAGAAGTTCTTTGTCAATTTTTGTAACAGAGCGAATCAATAAAACTTCCGCATCTTTTATATTTTCTGTAGTTATTTGATGAGATGGCAGGGCTATTACTTCGCCTAATCTGGAGAAAGTTTCCTTTAATAAAGCTATATTTTCATCTCCAATAATTTTCATTTTTTATTAATTGCAAAAATACTCAAAAAGCTTTAGTAATTGAAAAATAGACTTGAAAATCTTTTATAACTTTTATTTTTACAAAGAAGCCAGTTTTAGTATTATCATCAACTTTGTGTAAAATTCTACAAAATCAGATGATACGAAGGAAATTTTCCTTCCATCTATCCGCTTTACTTCAGAAAGAAGAGAAACCATATCAGCACCTGAGGTTTTCAGAAAATCTATTTCTACCTTAATCGGTAATTCCCATTTTGGGCAGGAAAAAGAATCTGCCTCTAAAATAGCTCTTTTGGCTTTGGAAAAAAGTTCTTTTCTTATTTCTTTAGGATGTCGATTTGTGCTTGCAAAACGAGTGATTCCATATTTAGTAATAACGGTCGTTGCTTTTGGATAATCAGAGTTGACTTCCTTGACAAAAGAATTATCTCCTGATACAAGAGCAAGAGGAACGCCATAATATGAGGCTAAGCCGGCATTTATATCTAATTCTGAAACCGGTTTGTTGTTCAATCTGATTTCATATATAGAAGAAGCGGAATAAGTGTGGTCCATTACTCCTTGAAATGCACCTGCTCTTGAGTGGTATCCTATAAGAAACAAGAGGTTAAATGAGTTGTTTATTCCTTCCATCATAAAGAAAGGCCGAGGAGAACCCTTGACTAAAGTTATCCCTTCTTCCAATTCTTCCGGTAATAGATTCTCGCCTTCTGCATGCGAATCCACAACTCGTATTTCTTCAATCAATTTCTTGCTTGCCTTTATTCCCTGAACTACTGCATTTATTTCTCGAGTAGCTAATTGTCTACTCATTTCTTTTTCTCTTCCCATTTCTTTCCAAGAAGCTATTCCTCCGACTCCTTCCATATCAAAAGATAGAAACACTTTCATATTAAACCTCCCATTTTTTTATTTTACTTTATATCCAATATCTCTAAGAAATTTCTTCCTTTGCTCTATTTCTTCCGAATTTTCTATTCCGAGTGGCGATTCTCCATCTACAACTCCGAGAATAGCTCTTCCTTGCTCAGTTTCTCCTATAATAACTTGAGTTGGATTTGCAGTGGCACAGAATATTCTGCAAACTTCCGGAATAGCTTTTATTCCGGATAAAAGGTTTATCGGAAAAGCATTTTGCATAAAAATAATAAATGAATGCCCTGCTCCAATTTTGAGAGCATTGTCTTTTGCAAGTTTCATAAGTTCGTCGTCATTGCCAGAAAATCTCACAAGTCTGGGACCTGATGCTTCGCAAAACCCTATGCCGAATTTTATTCCGGGAACAGCACTAATTAAAGTCTCGTGCAAATCCTCAACTGTTTTAACAAAATGTGACTGTCCTAAAATAAAGTTTAAATCCTCCGGTTTTTCAATTTCCACAATTTTTATTTCCATAGTTTCCCCCAGACCTTTTATTTAACCACAAATTTCAGTTAATAATTCATTTTACCACAGAGTCACAAAAACACAGAGAACACAAAGGTAAAAAATATTTTAAAAATCTTTATGCCTTCGAGTCTTTATGGTTAATTCTACTTTTTGTGATAATCTTGTTGTAATTTGCTCTACTTTACTCACACTGTCAAGATAAAAGCCAATTCAAAGACTAAATAATCACCGCAAAGTCGCAGCGTTCGCAAAGATTAATTTACCATAAAAACACTGAATTCCACTAAAATTATAATTTAACCGCGGATGTCGCAGATACACGCGGATTCTTTTTAGTTTTTTAATTTTCTAATCTCAAAATCTGCGGATAAGAAGTTTTTATTCTATGATTTTTTCTCCGTATTCTTTGTGGTTAAAAAATATTTTATCTTGTGTTAATCTGTGCTAATCTGCGTCCAAAAAAGTTTGTGTTTTGTTAGTTTTTGTTCGTGTTAAAAATCTTTTTAAAATTCGTGGCTCAAGTTTTTTCTCTGCGTTCTTTGCGTCTCTGCGGTGAAACCGTTTTAATCTCATTGCTTCATTATACAAAATTAGCTCATTGTTTCACCAAGCTTGGGTCTATAACCATTTATGAAATCAATCGCTGTTTGCCCTCGTTTTGCTTCCGGTTTCAGAGTTTCTAACTCAACACACCCGTCAGTTGTTCCTATTATAAGAGTTCCTTTGGCTTTTACTATTTCTCCTGCTTCTCCTTGCAATTCAGTTTTGGAAGCAGATATAATTTCAAGACGCTTATCCCTAAAAGTAGTATAGGCAAGTGGTTTTGGCGAGAGTGCTCGTATAAGATTTACAATTTCAGTTGCTGAACAATGCCAATCAATTTTTCTCATTTCTTTAGTGATTTTTGGTGCATAGGTTATCTTCTTACTTAATTGAGAAATTGGTTTTAAGTCCCTAAAATTATCAATTGTCTCAAACATTAGAGATGCACCTATTTTTGAAAACCTTTCTTCAAGTTCTCCAAAGGTTTCAGAACCTTCTATTTCTATTTTCTCTTGAAGCAAAATATCGCCATGGTCTATTCGTGGATCTATGAGAAGAGTAGTAATTCCTGTGTATTTATCTCCATTGATAATCGCCCATTGAATTGGAGCGGCTCCACGATATTTAGGCAAAAGAGAAGGATGAAGATTGATTGAAGCAATATCTGGAATCTCAAGAAGTTCAGGAGACAAAATATGCCCATAGGCAGCAAGACACAGCATATCAGGATTAAGATTTTTAACTGTCTCCACAAAATCCGGAGAATTTGGATTCAACGGTTCCAAAATTCTAACGCCTAACCTGTGAGCAAGCTCTTTAACCGGAGATGGATTCGGAGAAGTCACAATAGCCATAAGATTATAATGCTTCGAGAGAAGTTCTATCGAAGGACAAGCAAATCCAGAAGTCCCAAAGAAAATTATTTTATATGACATTTAAAGTTAATTTTACGACGAAAATCCCAATTGTCAAATTTTTTTCTTGACAGCTCGCATTTTCAATATAAATGTATATGTAGATATGTAATAATTTAAATATTTGCATTAACAAGGAGGTAAAATGCGAGAGTTGATAAAAATTTTTAAGGCGTTGAGTGATGAGACGAGGATTCGGATGCTCAAGGTTCTTCTGGGAAAAGAGGGGCTTTGTGTTTGTGAGGTTATGCAAGCATTGAACATAACGCAAACAAGAGCTTCAAGGAATCTCGGTATTCTTGAGGAAGCGGGTTTTGTGACAAGTGAGAGGAAGGGAGCTTGGGTACATTATTCGGTAATAATAAACAGAAGCCCTGCCAATGATTACTGCAAATCTATAGATGCGCTGTTGAAGGATTGGCTTAATGAAGATACGCAAATAATGGAAGACAGGATAAGATTGAGTAAAGCGATTAAACTATGTAACAAGTAGGAGAAATATAATGGCAAAATTATTGGGTAGTAGGGTCGCTACATTGTTGGGCTATCTTTCGGCTCAAGTGTTTTTGTATTTAGTATCTGCATTCTTCATTGCTGGAACAAATTCATCTGTTTTTGCTTTTTCTGGTCACGGTACAGATGCAATTGAGGGAAAGGTTCTTGACTCTAAAAGCAATCCCCTGATTGGCGCACAGGTCTGGTTGGAGGGGCATAAAATAGGTGATATGACTGATGAGACTGGGTGGTATAAGATTGAAGTTCCAATGTGTGGGCAATTCAAGGTAGTCTATCAATATATTGGTTTTAAGCCGGAAACACTCACTGTCACGGTCACGCACGGTCAGCAAGTTAGGAAGAATGTAATATTGAGAGAGTCTACTATACAATTTAAAGAGGTAAAAGTTAAAGGACGCAAAGAGACTATTCATAGAACAAAGACACCGAAACCAACTACTGTTATTCCGTATGAAGCTGCTGAACGTGTAGGTGCATCAACTATTGGTGAAGCGTGTGAGTTAGAAGCGGGAATAAAAATGCAATCAAAGTGTAGTATGTGCGGCGCATCCGAAATTTCAATACAGGGGTTACCGGGGCGATTTTCGCTTGTTTTGCTTGACGGAATGCCTGTCTTCTCTGGACTGGCATCGAAATATATCCTTGATATGTTTCCACTTGAGTTTATGGATAGAATTGAAATTCTCAAGGGTGCTTCTGGAGCAATTTGGGGTAGTGATGCCATAGCCGGTGCTGTCAATATACTTTTACCACGACCATCCAAACAATTAGTGGCAAAAGGTTCATACGCTCATCGTAGCTATGGGAGCGATTTTTCGGGAGCATTTAGTAATAGTTTAAAATCCGTAAACATAAATGCTATGGCTGCTCGTAGCGACCGTAACCCCGTGGACCTTAACGACGATAATATTAGTGAAAATACCGCATACCTGCGAAACATTTATCTTGTTTCTATGGGGATTTCTCCTCGGCAGTGGGATTTCGATTTCGGTGGTTCATTCGTAGATGAGGTTCGAAAGAGAGGTGCAATAGTGATGGAATCTGAGTATGGCATAAATCCTGATGCTGAAAAAGTTTCTACTCAGCGATGGGATATTTGGCATCAGAGCCGACTTGGCTTGAACGACAAGTCGCTAAAGTTCAAGTTAGCGATATCGTCTCACGGTGAAGATGGTATTGTTGAGATGAGAGATTATTCAGCCGAACAAAAGACTTTATATGGAGAGTTTTCTGCCAAAGCTAAAAAACTCGTAACAGGGATTTCGTTATCACGGCAGTTTTTGTCTGATACAAGACTTTTTGAAGCCTATAATGAAAACAATTGGGGAATTTGGACTTCAGCGGAGAGCCGACTTTTTGAAGCCGATTTTTTGGCTGCTGGAAGAGTTGATTTCAATTCGGACTACGGTACAATTTTTTCGCCTTATGGTGCAATAAAGTTCTTATTAGGTGGAATAGACTTTAATCTTGCAGCAGGAACAGGTTTTCGCACACCGACTGTTATCTTTGAAAGTCTCCAGTGTATGAACCTATCAGGGTATCAGTATGTAGTCCGAAGAGACAAGGATCTTTCAAAAGAGGCATCTATCTCGCTTGAAGGAGGACTTGGCAAAAAGATTATGTTCAAAAATTTTATGGCAAACTTTAAGCTTAATTTCTTCCGTCACCGAGTGAGCAACTTCATCAATGCCCGATTTGAAGGCATCGATAGAACTACAGGCAAAGCAGTATTTTACTACTATAATCTTGATGAAGTAATTACATCCACGGGGACAGAACTTTCGACAACATTTGCGCTCTCAGGAAGTATTGATATAACACTTGGAACGTTTGTGTTATCACCAAAATTTGCTAATGGGCAAACTTTACCATTCATAAATCAATGGGGGCTTAATTATTCCACCACATATAAAAATAAACCTCTTAATTTTGAGCTTAGTGCAACGGGCAAATTTAATGGTCCAATGGTTGTGCAAACAGTTTACGAAGATGATTATATTCGGAGTAGCGATTCACCTATTTACAATATTTTGAACCTTCGTGTAGCGAAAAGCTTAAGCTCCTTCAATTTTATTATGGGGGTCAACAATTTGTTCAACTATTACCAACCTCCGTTATCTCACGGTATGACAGAATACTACTGGGGACCCATCATTGGTAGAGAATTTTATGGCAGAATTTCAGTAGAACTTGGAGGTCGGCATCATTGAAAAAGAAAGGAGGTGATTGAAATAGCTAAAGCAAAAGACCCTACCTGCGGGTGTGAGGTAGATATGGAAACAGCTCCTAATACAGAGTACAAAGGCAAAACTTATTACTTCTGTTGTTCTACATGCAAAGATGTTTTTGAGAAGGAGCCAGAAAAGTATGTAAGGGAGAGGTAATTTTAAGGGGCATAGCGGGCTCAACTAACCACTATGTGTCAGTTCAAAACGTAGAGGGTGGGTTTGAAGCCCTCACTTCAACCTGATGAGAGTGAGGGTTCTCATCTACCCAGGTATCTAAATTGCAAAGATATTTCGGTGACGCTACATTAGGAAGAAATGAAAGAAGTAGGTAGAATGAACTGCCTTCAGGGTATAGAGAGAAATGGAAAATCTGTCAGATTTAAGATGATACAGCAATAAGATTATTAGAAGGAGGAGATGATATGGCAATAAGATTATTGGAAGGAGGAGTCGATGCGTTGTTAGACTACCTTTCGGCTCATGTACTTTCGTGTTTAGTGCCTGCGTTTTTTGTTGCCGGTGCCATAGGCGTTTTTGTATCACAAGGGGCAGTGCTTAAATATTTTGGTGCTCAAGCAAAAAAATGGGTGTCTTACAGTATTGCATCAGTTTCAGGAACGATACTTGCCGTGTGTTCGTGTACGGTTTTACCACTTTTTGGAGGAATTTACAAAAGAGGTGCTGGCATCGGACCTGCGGTTGCATTTCTTTATTCGGGTCCTGCTATAAATATTCTGGCTATAGTTTATTCCGCAAGATTATTAGGTTATGACCTTGGAATAGCAAGAGTTATTGGAGCGGTGTTTTTTTCGATAGTCATTGGGTTAATTATGGCAACAATTTACAGACGGGAAGAAAAAGTAAAGATTCGCGAACAGCTCGCACAGCCTGAGATGGCAGATTCAAAGAGTGGTTGGAAATTGATAATCTATTTTGTTTTGCTTGTTGGAATTCTGATTTTCGGTGCATCAAAGCAGTGGATTATTACGGGTATTTTTATAGGCATATTAATTTTTATTTTACGACTTTGGTTTGTAAAAGAAGAAATTCTTGAGTGGCTTGGTGCTACATGGAGATTTACAAAACAAATTTTTCCACTTCTTCTTATTGGGGTATTTATTGCTGGAATATTGAAGGTTGTAATCCCTGAATCAGTTGTTTCTAACTGGGTAGGTGGAAATAGCATCCGTTCAAATTTTATAGCATCTATTTTTGGTGCGCTTATGTATTTCGCAACACTTACCGAAGTTCCAATTATAAAAGCATTTATGGAGCTTGGTATGGGAAAGGGACCTGCACTTGCATTACTCCTTGCCGGTCCGGCATTAAGTTTACCAAATATGCTTGTGATTCGTAGCATAATGGGAAACCAGAAAACATTGATATATATCTTACTTGTAGTAATAATGGCAACATTTACAGGGCTTGTTTTCGGTACGATTGTATCGTAAACCCTAAAAATTGGAGGTTTTTATGAAGATAGAAATATTAGGTATTGGTTGTGCAAAATGCAAGAAGACAGCGGATAATGCTGAACAGGCAATTAAGGAGTTGGGTATTGATGCTGAGATTGCGAAAGTAGAGAAGATAGACGAGATTATGAAATACGGTGTAATGATGACTCCTGCACTGGTGATTGACGGGAATGTTAAATGTGCAGGGAAAATTCCATCTGCGGATAAAATAAAGGGCTGGATTAAATAGAAAATAGGATAATTAGAAGAGAATTTACTATTTGAAAAAAACTACCTACGTGCAGATAAATTTTAATAAATTATTTATCGTTCTTTTATTTATTACATCGTGTCGCACTTATGCGAAGGAAAATAATTTCACAATAGGTGGGGAAGGTAAAATACGATTTAGGTACATAGATGCAACCATCGACCAGATAAGTGGTACTTATGGAGAGAATTTGAAAAAAGGATTCAGCTTAAGACAAAGGATTGATTTACTCTTAAATGTACCTTTAACTAAGTATCTAAGTGTAAACGCTGCACTCAGAATAACTAATGAGGATTCACGGGACATCCTTCCTCCTCCTGATTTGATATCTATGAAGGCATTGGCAGGCTGGTGGTCATTGGATTTCGAAAAAACTCCGTTTAATGCAATTGTAGGAGCTTACGATGCCAGTTTTACTCCTTTAACCTTTATGAGATGGGACCCAAAAGACAATCCTCTTGGAGCTTCCGGATGTGCTTGTCAGTCATCAGTGGGTGGTATTAGTGGAGAAAGTCTGGAAGATCCGCAGGAAGACTACAAAATAGAAGGCATCAAATTAGAATCTTATGGTGAACTCGGAGATATCACGGTACTCTTTGCCCGTCCTGAAATTGCAATCGATGAAGAAACATATGCTCGCCATATGTATGGGGCAAGAGGACGTTTTATCACGCCATCTATAAGATATATTCCTTCTTTTGCTATAGGTATCACAGGATTGAGAATTAAAGACAATATACAATCTGTAGACACTGTCTATTACACACATCCTCCTCAAGCACCTTTTCAAAGTGATGTCTTTGGCATTGATATTGATTTTCCTATTGTTTGGAATATTTCGTTCATTGCAGAATACGCAAAAAGCATAAGAGATGACAATTTACTGACCAACGAAAACTCTGAAAAAGATGATGACGGAATCACCGGAGGGGTACAACTTTTGAACAATGACAAAATAGAAGCAAATCTAATTTACTTAAAAATGGAGACTAATTTCTCTCCATTTTACAGAGCAGTTTCATATAAGAACAACCAAGAGGGGTATCGCTCATCCTTCATATATAGAAATCATCTATTTTCCAGACCTTTAAGTATCTCTGGTTATTTCAAAAAGCTCCGTGAAATTGAACCTACACAGAATATAAGACGCATTCCACTTGAAGAACATACTTCGATATCTAATTACACAATAGGAAATTTTGCATTAAATATGGAGTTTTTCGATAATTGGAAATTAGGAGGCACCTACGAATATAGAAAAATTGATAGATTAGATGATGCTTCAACTGTGGCAATAGAAACAATAGACCAAAAAACAAATATTAACTCATTGTCATTGACATATGAATTTACTATTCAGAGTACGCTTACCTTTAAACATCAAATTATAGACCATATAGATACAATAGATGGGGAAAATAGTTATAAAGCATATCTGCCAACTCTACAATTTTCTGTGAAGTTCTAACCATTTGCTAATAAATGGAGGCAAATTATGAAAATTAATAAATATACATTATTAATATTAGCAGTGGTAGTGGTAGTGAACGTAAAAATAGGAGGTGCAGAAGATTTCAAAACCACACAGGGCACAATTAATAAAACAATATTGAGTATTTCAGAAAATATAGATACACTGATTTTTACAGTAGAAAAAGGGCAAGAGGCTGAAGCCCCAAAATGGGCAGATAATATAGGAGAACAATGGGAAGGACTTGTTGATATTTACGAGAAACACTCTTCTAAAGTTTCTCATAAATCGCCTCAAGATGATACTATTCTTACAAATATTTCGGCATATCTTAATCAGGTAACAGATTTGATAGAAACTGGCAAGCTAAAAAAAACAATCCCTTTATTTAAGAAAATTAAACAATTATTAGGAACGATGCAAAGACTTCCGATACTTATGGATTTTACAGGTTTTAGATGCAAAAATTGTAAAATAATGAAAAAACGATTAAAAAAAATATCAAAGGACTTTGAAGGCAAGACTCAGATAATTTTTATCAATGTTAACAAAGAAAAAAAACTTGTCAAAAAGTATAAAATAATCCTAATTCCTACACTTGTGTTTCTAAATAAAAACAAAAAGGAGGTCTATCGTAAAGTAGGAGTGATGGAAGAAAAGAAAATCAGGGAAAAGTTAGAGAAGCTAATAAAAGAGTAATATCTCATATCATTATAGAAAATTGGAGGAATTCATGAAAAAAATCTGTTCTGCGAAAATCATCTTTACAAGTATTTTATTGGTTGGCTTGGTCACAGGGTGTAATAATCAAAATAAACCGAAAGAGAAAACACCAAATAAAAAGGCAACAGGTTGATACTATTACAAATAAAGAAGTGGTAAATGACACTCCCAAGAGGAACCCTCGGACTCAAGATAGAGAAGTCACACAAAAGAAAAAAAGGGCAATATTGAATGAGAACATTCAGGACAAAACTAAAGAACCACGGAAGTCATTACCGAAGCTTGTTCTAATTACTACAACTCAAGCTTGTGGTTGCGTCCTTGAAAGATGTGTTAAGGGCGAGAAGATAGTTAATAAACTCGTCCATCAATTTTCTAAAAAGTTGACTTTTGAGAAGCTTGACCATGCAAGAGAGCGAGACTTGGTTACACAATTATCAAAGGAATATAAATTACACTACTTGCCCGCCTTGCTATTTTTTGATGAAGAAGGAGTTTTCAATAAAAAAATGGAAGGATTTTTCGATAAAGAAGAAATAGAAATAAAACTTAAAGAGATAGGAGGAGAATAATGTTACAAAATCTTCTAAATAATGCTGGTAATCTAATTAATACCAATCCGTGGCTTGCGTTTGTTGCTGTCTTTGTCGGTGGAATTCTGACTGCTTCAAATCCTTGTGTTTTGGCAATGATTCCACTTATGATTGGTTTTGTCAGTGGAACACAAGAGGCATCGGGACTGAAACGGTCTTTTCTCTTCGCTGTCGTCTTTGTGTTAGGACTGTCCGTTACTTTTGCCATACTTGGAATCATCGCTGCAACAGCGGGAAAGTTCCTTGGTGATGTAGGTGGCTTCTGGAAGTGGATTGTGGGAGCAGTGTGTCTCATTATGGGTCTCCATCTTTTGGAAGTACTAAAGTTCAATATACCTGTACCCCAGGGAATAAAAGTAAAACAAAAAGGACTTATCGGTGCATTTTTACTCGGACTATTATTTGGTGTAGTCTCTACTCCCTGTGCTGCGCCTATTCTTGTGGTACTATTGACATACATTGCAGCCAAAGGCTCCAGTATTTTGTATGGAGGTCTGTTACTTTTGGTATATGCTTTTGGGCATTGTGTACTCATACTTATCGCAGGTACATCAATTGGGCTTGCAAAAGGATTGCTTGAATCTAAAGGACTTACGAGATCCACAAATATTTTGAGAAAGGTAGCTGGAGTTATAATAATTCTCGTTGGAGGATATTTCGTGTTTTTTGGAAAGTGAAAACATGCGTGTTTCAAATCATTCTATATGACCACCAGGGCAATGCTGCAGTTCAGCAGTGAAGGAGATAACAAGAATAGGACTTGATGATGGCATTGAAATTGGTATCTATGAGTTGGATAAAAACTTTTAAGGAGATTCGAAAACTTGGAATAAATGACAATATTCTCAAAGAAGAACTTCTTAAGAGGGTCAAGGTTAGCAGTTACATCCCAGAAAGCAGAGAACGTGAATTTACAACAACCATCTTTGAGACGTATAAAACTTTCTGTAAGGAAATTAAATAGGAGGTAAGTATTGAGATTATTAGCAGAATGGTTTCCAGAATTTGCTGAGGCATTAGATAAGATAGATGAACTGTATAACGAGAACAAGACTATTGATGAGAAAACTTATCAATTCATCTGCTTGGCACTTTCAATCAAGAATCGTTCAAAGCCGTGTTTGCTAAAACACTTTAAAGGAGCACTTGAGGTTGGTGCCACAGTAAAAGAGGTTGCATATATAATGGCTCTTGTTTTCAGGGAGAGTGCAGGTGGTGATGACTGCTGGACACACGATGCATTAGGCAATTACAAGGAGCTTATCAAAAAAAATATCCAATGTTGTCTCAAATAGGGGTATTTGAGGTTACACATCCAGATTCTCTACGTATTTGGCGTTATCTTCTATGAATTTGCGTCTCGGTTCAACTTTATCTCCCATAAGAGTGGTGAAAGTTATCTCGGCTTCAGGTATATCTTCAAGAGTTATTTGCTTTAGGACACGAGTTTCCGGATTCATTGTAGTATTGAAAAGTTCATCCGGATTCATTTCTCCAAGTCCTTTATACATCTGGATATCTGATTTAGATTCAAAATCCTTGATTACTTCATTCAATTCTTCTTCGGAATAGGCGTAGTAAGTTTTTTTTCTGTGTTTTATTCGATACAAAGGTGGTTGAGCTATATAAATATTTCCGTTTTCTACAATTGTTTTTGCATGTCTATAAAAAAGAGTCAAGAGCAGGGCACGTATATGAGCTCCATCTACATCCGCATCTGTCATAATTATTATTTTATGATACCTCAACTTATCTTCACCTATTCCAATGGCTTTCATTATTGAGCGTATTTCCTCTGATCTCAATATTTTCTCTTCTGATGCTTTTTCTACATTAAGTATTTTTCCTTTTATTGGAAGAATTGCTTGAAAGGTTCTGTCTCTTCCTTGTTTTGCACTACCACCGGCCGAATCTCCTTCTACAATGTAGAGTTCGGAGCGTGCCGGATCTCGCTCTGAGCAATCTGCGAGTTTACCCGGGAGCGGAGAATTATCTAATACTCCTTTTCTACGTGTAAGATCTCGTGCATGTTGAGCAGCTAATCTTGATTTTGAAGCTTGAAGTATTTTTTTAATCACATTTTCTGCAGAGCGTGGATTTTCGCTGTAATATATAGAAAGGTTGGTATTAGTTAGGGATTCAACTATTCCTTTTACTTCGGAATTACCAAGTTTTGTTTTTGTTTGACCTTCAAATTGAGGATCCGGTAATTTCACAGATATGACTGCTGTTAATCCTTCTCGAGTATCGTTACCAATAATTTCTGTGTTTTTCAAAAGATTATGTTCTTTTGCGTATGAAGTTATTGTACGAGTAAGACCTGCTTTAAATCCAGCAAGATGAGTTCCACCTTCTCCTGTGCTTATATTATTTGCGTATGTAAATATATTTCCTGCGTAAGAATCTGTATATTGGATAGCTACTTCTACGTCAATATTATCCTTTTCTTGATGAAAATATGCTGTAGGGTGAAGGGTATTTTTCCCATTATTTATAAAGTCAACAAATTCAACTATTCCTCCTTTATAAAAGAACTTGTGTGATTTGCCAGTTCGTTCGTCTATAAGATGGAGAGTAATTCCTTTGTTCAAGAAAGCAAGCTCTCTTAAACGTTCTGCAAGTAAATCAAAACTAAATAGTACCTCAGAAAAAATTGTTGAGTCAGGACAGAAGCGAATTTTTGTTCCGCTTTTCATTTCCTCTTCTTCGTGAATTATTTCAAGTTTAGTAACTGCATTACCACATTCGTATTTTTGACAATGGACTTTGTTGTCTCTTGTTATTTCTACTTTTAGCCATTTTGAAAGAGCATTTACAACAGAAACTCCCACTCCATGTAATCCTCCTGCGACTTTGTAAACGTTATGGTCGAATTTTCCTCCTGAATGAAGGACTGTCATAACTACTTCTACGCCTGGTTTTTTCTCGGTAGGATGTTCATCAACCGGTATTCCTCTACCATTATCTTCAACGGTTATTTCTTCTCCTTCGTGGATAGTTATTGTAATATAGTCGCAAAATCCAACCATTGCTTCATCTATTGAGTTATCCACGACTTCAAAAACCAAATGATGTAATCCTCGTTTTCCGGTATCACCAATATACATTGCGGGACGTTTGCGGACTGCTTCAATTCCTTGAAGGACTTTTATTTCTTCAGCACGGTATTTCATTATCTCCTCTTTTGTATAAACTTAATGCCTCTTATTTTAATTTTGTCGAGACGTTGATTAATGTGTTC
>JAUVIV010000060.1 GCA_030592575.1 bacterium
ACAACACAACACAACACAACACAACACAACACAACACAACACCACACAACACAACACAACACAACACAACACAACACAACACAACACAACACACCCTTAGTAGCATTATGTAATCCTACTTTTTCTTTAAATTTCTACCCGGCTCTATCTGAGAGTTTTTATTTTTATCCCGCTTTTTATCCTGCCGAAAGTTCAAACCCTGCACTAAAGCATGCCCTGAGAGAAGCCGAAGGGTGCAGTAGAAGTTTTTCTTTACCCCAATATGTCATTACGAGCTTTTCGCCTGTCATTTGTCATTGCGAACCCTTAACTTGTCATTGCGAGCCCTTCGCTCAGGACAAATCTGGAACCCTTTACTTGTCCATTCTGAACCCTTCACTTGTCATTCTGAACGAAGTGAAGAATCTCGCTCAGGACAGGCTCCGCGAAGCAATCTCACACCAAATAACCCAATTACTTAATAACCATTTAACATTTAACCCAAGCCGAATGGCTTGAAAGGAGGTAAGATGAAGAAGTATTTTCTTTTTATAGGAGTGGCTCTTTTTATAGGAGTTTTTGTTTCCTCAATAGGAATTGCTCAACAGTCAACAGAAGATGTGGTCTATCTCAAGAACGGGTCAATTATACGTGGAATGGTAATTGAGCAAGTTCCAGGTGTTTCTATTAAGATTGAAGCAAGAGACGGAAATATATTTGTCTATAAAACGAAGGAAGTTGCAAAAATAGTTAAAGAACCGACAAAAGAAAATCCGAAGAAAGAAATAGAGAAATCGGAGACAGAAGCTGAAAAGAAGAAAAGCCCTGTTGCTGCTGGTTGTCTTTCTGCAGTCATTCCTGGCGTTGGTCAGATTTATAATGGAGACACATGGAAGGGAATTGCCTGCTTGGGAGTAAGTATGACAGGTTCTCTAATGTCATCAGAAGAAGACTTGCAGATTCCTGGTGCAATAATTTTTCTTGGTGTTTGGGTTTATAGTATTGCTGACGCTGTAATAACTGCCAAAAAGATTAACACAGGGAAAAAAGTCGGGTTGGAATTCAAACCAGAAAAAGACAATGTTAGCTTAGCTCTTTCTTACAAGTTTTAAAAAGAAATTCTCTGGAGAGAGAAAAAAGAAAGAACGATAAAAAAAAGGAGGTGTAAAATGAAGAAGTGTTTTCTTTTTATGGTATTAGCTCTCTTTATAGGAGTTTTTGCAGGATGTAAAGGAGATGAAGGAAAACAAGGTCCAGCAGGTGCAACAGGTGCAACTGGCGCAACTCCAGAAATTTGGTTAGGATGGGCTTATGTTGACGGGACAACCACAAATAGTACGGGACAGGATAGTTGGGAGACTACCGTTGTTTTACCCTTCTCAACTTCTGCAAGTAGAGTGCAAGTGAGTATAAAGAGCTTTAATTTTTTCTATACTAGCGGTGACCATCATATAAGCCAGCAAACTGTTTGGGTAAATAGCTGGGAGATTATAGGAACTTATACCCTTAAAATCTCTGGAAGTGTTCGTTTTAAGGATAATTTGGAATCTCCATATAAGTATCAACTGTATTTTAGCGTGATAGCTTTTGATTATACCTATAAAGTTAAAGGAGACCAAAAGATAGAAGTTCCTGTAGAAGTTCCTGTAGAAGCTCCTCTTGCGAAAAAGGAAGTGGAATAGGATTTTAGGGAGGTAATATGGAAGAAATAAAGAACAAACATTCAAGTAGAATTGTTATACCTATTCAACTCGTTCTCAACGGAGGAATTATATTCTTCTCGCTTATTAAAGTAGTTACACCACCCAAACATCTAATTGGTGGTTCAAAAACTGATAATACATCCTCATGGTTAGGTAATTATAGCTACCGAGTATGTGATCAGATTAGAAATGACGGAGGAGATGGGTATGTTATATTTGAAGCTACTGTGCATCAAGGAGAAAAAAAATGGAATAAAACAAAAAAACGGCATTTCCAAACCAATGAAACTGCTGAAATGGAATTGATATTTGATGAGGTAAAAATTTTGGAGTTGCCACCATGGCTATCTGATAAAAAAGTCTATGCATTCAACAAACAGTCTCGAACAATCCAGAAACGGAGAAAAGGAGGTGTTTTATGAAGCGCCGAGGTTCATCCTCGGCAAAAACAAATGTGGGGGATAAACCCCCACGCTACAAGGCAATGCAACAGAAAGAATGAAGGATTCAGAGAGTTCTATGAATGAATTGGTAACATTACCAAACGATTGGGGAACATTACCGAACGACTCGGTAACATCACCGAAAAACTTCTACCCAGCTTCAGCTGAGGGTTTTTACCCTGCGCTAAAGTGCGGTAGAATAAACAGATTTTACACCGTAGGGGCGTTAAATTTAACGCCCCTACAACCTCAGGCAAAAGCAAGCTTTTGCACTCCAAAGTATTGCCGAGGTTTAAAAAACTCGACAAATAAAGAAGGAGATAAACCCCCATCACCCTACTGCACTCAAAATAAGAACAGATTCTATTTGCGATAATATAAAAATCGCAATCAGGAGATTGCTCCTACAAAAAAATATTCCAAAACCCAGCACACGGATTCACACAAGATAACAATGAAGTTGTCATTGCGAGGGCAAAGCCCGTGGCAATCTCGTTAGTTAGAGAAAATGAGGTTGTTTCACGTTATCCTAAGGCAATTAATATCCTGAACGAGATGTTGAGATTCTTCACTTCATTCAGAATGACAAGTGAAAGGTTCAGAATAACAGAGGAAGGATTCAGAGTAACATTTGCATAAGGGTTCGCAATGACATTTCTTTTAAGCTTGTGGCTCAAGTTTTGTCTTTGTGTTCTTCGTGGTTCAAAATATTCTATCTGTAATAATCTGTCCAATCCATGTAAATCTGTGTGCTAATGTTTTTTCGTATCCAAATATGCACTTCATAAAAAACAGATTTACACAGTAGAGGCGTTAAATTTAACGCCCTTACAACCTCAGGCAAAAGCAAGCTTTTGCACTCCAAAGTATTGCCGAAGTTAAAAAAATCCTCAACAAATAAAGAAGAAGATAAACCCCCACGCTACGAAGAAAAAATAAATGACGAGGGTAGAGTAGGGGCAATTGCCCCTACCTAACCCTATTTCCCATCATTCACAAAAACCATACGAAGAAACAAGTTTTTATAATCCAAAGTAAGAGCGATTTCCTAATTGCGATTTTACATTATCGCAGATAGAATCTGCTCCTACACTTCAAAATATGTATTGAATTATACAATCTGTGATAATCTTTCCAATCCGTGTAAATCTGTATGCTAATGTTGTGGGGATTATTCTCGCAGATAAAACCTGTCCCTACATTAAAACAGAAATAAATAAAAATTGCACAGTCTGGGCGTTTAATTAAACACCCCTACAATCTTTATCTGTCCAATCTGTGTGCTAATATTTTTTGATTTTGAATCTTCTAATCTCAAAATTTATGTTTATTTTGTGTTCTTTGTGCCCTTTGTGGTGAAAATTCTTGTTTTATAAAAATTCGTGGTTAAGAGGAGGTTACTTACTTTTTCTCAAGAACTATTAATTCTTTTGCTAACTTGGCGAGGGTTTCTATGCAGGCTTTATAATCTGAATACTCATCCGAACTTGCTTTCGGAAGTTTTCTTACATATTTATCATTAAAGACAAGTTTAGATGATTTCCCAAAAAGTTTTTGGAAAAAATTAGGCGAGTTTTTCCTGAATGTTGCATCATAACTCACAATTTTTGATTGATGTTTATATTCGGGAGGAAGATAATAAATTTTATAATCTTTAGGAATTTCAATCTCCATTCGAGAAATATGCATTTCTTTTGTCATAAAATCAAGCGGATTTTCTCTTTCCTTATTCCCTACTTCTGATGCAGTATAATTAATTCCAGGGAGATTGAAGACTAAGAATTTATCACCTGATTTTAACGCATAATCTGTAATTTTATAATCAAGTTTATACATCACTGGCTCACTTAAATTTTCCAAATCAGAGATAACAAATGTTCCAAGCTTCGCATTAGGATGAATACTTGACACAAGTCCTTCAAAATATTTTTTTATTGCATCAAGTTTTAGTGCTTTCCGTTGCCTGAAATTTCGTGCGAAATTACCAAAAAGTTCAGTCGTTTCTATTACGTTCAAGCTTCCATCGGAGAAAAGTTTAGCAATCACTTCTCTTTTAACACATTCTTTTTCTGGCTCAAATACGGGAATATATACAATCACAGACTTACATTTTAATCTAAGTCCAATCCTTCCTTGATATTCAGGGGGCAACTCTCCGTAAGCCGTTTTGTCATCTATAGGACATAGCCATTTTGATTTACCATTTTCTTTTATCTCTATAATAAAACAAGGAAATTGTGCAAGTGTTGGAACTTCTTGAATCCTTTTTCCGTATGTATGAGATGAAGTCATAATAAGACTAACATTAAAACCTGCTTTTCTAAGCATTGCATAGAGAAGAAAAACACGGTCAGGTAAACTCCCTAATTTATTTTTAAATATTAAATCAGGCGAAGTAGGAACCCATGAATATTGCTCAAGCGAAGTTATGGGAATTGCCCTAATCTCTGTGCTCACAAACTCGTATATTTCATTTGCTGTTTTCAATTCTTTGATTTTCTTTTGTAATGGTGAGGTCTTACTCATTCCTACAAAAATAGAGTCTATTAAATCATAATATTTCTTTCCAATAACTTCCCAATTATCTTGAATTCCTATTACTACTCTATTTGAAAAATCTTTTGTAGGTGGCAACCATGACTCTTTTTTAATTGATTTAGTTTTTGTATCCCAGAATTTATAAACAGTTCTTTCAGATTTAGAATTCTTGTCACTTTTTATCTGCTCTGATTTAAAAATTGCAAGCTCCATTCCAGCCGGGACAGATACTTCTACAATCTTGTACTCTATAGGTTCTTGTTCTCTGAAACATTCATCAATAAGCAAAGGATACTCAATGGAAAACTTAGGAAAAGTTTGTTCTAAACAAATATCGCTTATTCCTCCCGGTAGTATTTCCGGAAGTGCAAATCTTATCTGACGTTGACTTTCGTATTCAGGAAATTTCGTCCAAATAGATTCGTTTTTCTTTGCCGCTTCACGCAACCAATTTATTGTCCCGTCAGGATTAATAACTCTTGCAGATTTAAGGTTAAGATTCTCTGATTTGCTAAGATAAAAGAAACTTTGATTAGCAATCCCTCTTCCTCTGGGACTTAATACTTTCCGAATTATTCTCGTAGTTTTTGTCCATGAAGAATCCGAATTCACATGATAAGTTGTTTTTTTATAAAGAGTAATTGAGGCAGCGTCAGGATACTCAGTCTTACCAGCTCCATACTTACAAAACGAATCAAGCAAAGGGTCGTTAAGTTCTTTAACCTGTTGAACCTGTTGTAGTTCTTCAAATTCAATTCGTTGAATCTCATCCGTTTTCCATTTCTTTGTTTTTCCTTTAATCTTAAAATATGCCTTATCTTTTTTAATCCGCACAAGAGTTCCAATATATTCTTCTCCGTTATTTAGATAAATAATATCAGCTGATACGGGATTTTGATTTAGCAGGCACAAACAAACCAAAACATAAAAAGGCACACTTTTTTTAAAAACTGATAAGAACATAGATTTTAACATCTTGTTTCATTTTATTTAAAAATTTCAAAAGTGTCAAGAAAAAATATTTTTATAGTTCTCATATTTCCACCAATAGAGTATTTAAAATTTTTAGGAATGCCTTGACAAATTAAGAACTCTTGGCTTGACACTATATTGCTTTCTGATAAAATGTTTTGTATGAAGAGAGTACTTGTTCTTACCTCTATTGAACGAGCATTTTTTTCCTCAACAATAGAATATCAACTACTTGAACCTATATTGGAAGTATCCAAAAAATTTCAAAATCAAGGAACTTCTGCTACGACTAAGTTTATATATCTTGGGCTTGTGCCAATTACTTTTTGGTTCTCAAAAAAGAATCCGATAAAGAGTTTTAAGATTTTCAAAGAAAACAGAAAGAGAATAAAAAAATGGCTCAGCACAAATAATATAGAGACAAATTTTATTCCTATTCTATTTCCAATCCGACATAAAGATTTTTACTTAAGAATTCCTTGCCTTATTTTATATACAATTACTGGCTTTCCCATACTTCTATGTATTCTCATTTGGAAAAAAATTAATCTTATTCATTCAAGAAATTATCCAGCTACTCTTTTATCTTTTTTCGCAAAGACTGCACTCAATATTCCATATAATTTTGATATGCGAGATCTGTATCCGGAAAAAGGCATAGAAGCAGGAACGTTTGGAAAACCCATAACTCACAACTCGTGGAGTTACAGATTATGGAAACTCATAGAATATAAACTCCTTCAAGAAGCAAATTATATTATTACAACATCCGAACCTTTCAAAAAATATGTAAATTTAAAATTAAAAACTAAAAATTCAAAACTTAAAATGATTCCGAATTGCGTGAATACTCAACGGTTCAAATCTGACAAAACAAAACGAGAAAAAATCAGAACAAAATACAATCTTACTAATAAATTTGTTTTGATACATTCAGGAACTTTCGGAACAGAAAAAGATATTGCTTTAACTTGCAGGTATTTTTTGAAATGGAAAAAACTTGATGAATCAAATCCTTATGGTATAAGAAATGTACATTTTGTTATACTATGTGGAACCAAAGAATTTTTACCCAAAATACAAAAAATATTGATGCACGAAGGAATTAAAAAAGAAGACTATACTTTGATAAATCCCTTACCAAGTGAGGTTCCTGATTATCTTTTACTTGGAGATATAGGATTGCATCTTGAATCTATGGCAATTGCTACTCCTTATTGCATTGCAATAAAAGACGGGGAATATCTTGCGTCGGGATTACCGGTAATTTGTACTACATGGCTTCATGGAATAACACCTTTAATAGAGAAATATCAAGCAGGAATTGTGGTAACCCCAAATATAGACTCAGCTCAACTTGAATTACATCTACTAAAAAACTACGAAAAGTTAAGAAAAGGAGGACTTAAATTAGTAAATGAAGTTCTCTCGTTACCTCACTGTGTAGAAAGTTTATATAAAATTTACAAATGAAAACATCTTTAATTATACCATCGTTTGAAATGACCGACAAGCTGAAGAAATGCCTTAAAGCACTTGACCATCAAACCGTGCTTCCAGATGAAGTAATAGTAATCTCTCCAGAATATATAGAACTTCCAGGGTTTCGTTTCAAATTAAGAAAAGCAATCACAAAAAATAGAAGCCAAATTTCACTTGCTTTGAATTTAGGAATCAAACTTGCAAGATATGAAATTATTTGTTTTACTGATCCCGATACATTACCTTCCTCAAACTGGATTGAGAAAATTATAAAAGCATATGAATCTAATCCGAAATTTGGTGGAGTAGGAGGAAGAGATCAAGTTTACAAAAACGGAGAATTGATTCCACCACAAAAAGTCAATGAAGTTGGTAAATTAACATGGTTTGGAAGAATAATAGGAAATCACCAAGAGCTTTCACAAATAGGTCTGGAAGTAAATTTTTTAAAAGGATGTAATATGAGTTTCAGGAAAGAACTTATTAAAAATATTGATGAGAATATTGTAGGATTTTATCGATGGGAACAAGACTTATGTTTTCAAGTAAAACTTCGTGGTTACAAACTCTGGCATAATCCTGAAATATTGATTAATCATATGAAAGATGAAGAAAAATTTAGATTGAAGCGTTTTTTTGAATTTTCCCATAATACAACTTATATTTTACTTAAATACCTGAACTGGTGGTACAAGATTGTATTTTTATTATATACTTTTTTTGTAGGTCAACGAGAAAATCTCGGACTTTTGAGAAGTGCATTATTATTTCCTTCTTTAAAAAATTTTGATATTCTGTTTACGTGCTTATCGGGTAAAGTTAAAGGAATTACTACTTTTTTAAAACATCGTCAAGTTTCTCGAGTAAATCTTCAGAATTTTTCACAGGAATAGCACCAAGAGCAAGTATTTCTTGTGTCCTTTGAGAAATATTCCGTAAATTGCTCTCGCAAATAAATAATGCTTTACCCTGACAAGATGCCCAGCGTGCTGTTGATATGGTTCCACCTTTAGTTCCGGAATCAACTACAAGAACCGCATCTGATAATCCCGAAGTCAGACGATTTCTCAAGATTGCTTGAGCAGTAGTCCATTTAGCAAACGGATAAAATTCAGATAAAATTGTTCCCTGAGCAAAAAGCTTATCGCTTACACTCCAAAATTCTTTATGTACTCTAAAATTGAATACTCCTGTTGGAAGAATCATTATTGTATGTCCTTTGCATTTAATCGCACCAAGATGAGCTTGAGTATCAATTCCTTTAGCATAACCTGAAACAATTGTAAATCCCAAGTCAGCAAGTTCAGAAGCAAATTCAAATGCCTGTTTAAGTTTTGACTTAGAGGCTAATCGTGCTCCAATTATAGCTATATTGTAACGACGAGGTTTATCCTTAGCTATGGTTAGCGAGCTCGTATTACCATTTCGATGGAATGGCAAATCTTCATAAACATAAAGCATTGGAGGTGGATTTTGGATACAAGCAAGATAAGGCGGATATTCAGAATCCTGTATTGTGATTACCCTAAAACCTCTTTGTTTAAGAGTAAAAAGGATATGCTCTGTTTTTTCTAAATCCTTCTTAGATTCAAAGATTAAGTCTGTTGGCTTTTCAGATATTATTTTTAGAAGTTCTTTTCTTTTTACGTGAAATATTTCCTGAGGGGTTCCAAATTCTTTGAGCAACTTATTGAAAGTCGCTGGTCCTATTCCCGAGATACTTTGTAAGAGTAACCAATAGTTCATATATAATGGATAAGTCGTAGGAGTTAATAATTCAGATTCTTCTCATACCATTCTTTAAATTCTCGGACACCTTGAAGAATGCCTTGAGCAACTTTCTGTTGATATTTCTTATTTCGCAAGTTTTTCTCTCCTTTACGATTTGATATGAATTCAATTTCAAGTAAGCAAGCAGGCATATAAACTCCGCGAAGAACATAAAAATTTGCCTGTTTAACACCTCTGTTTTTTGTCTTAATAGCTCCTGAAAGAGAATTCACAAGCTTACCTGATAAATCATTTGACTCTTTAAGAAATTCAGTCTGTGCAAGATCCCATAGAATAGATTCTACATCCCCTGTTTGCTCCTTCTCTTCCCATTTTATAGATGCATTTTCTCTTGCCTCAACAGCTCTTGCCCAAGTAGTTTTAGCAGGAGACAAAAAATATACCTCCGTCCCATGTTTTTCTCTGGACTTATGAGCATTACAATGAATAGAGAGAAAAAGGTCTGCTTTAGATTTATTAGCGATAAGTGCTCTTTTGCGAAGAGGAATAAAAACATCTGTATCTCTTGTGAGAAGACAAGTAATACCAAGTTCTTTCTCTAAAAGTTCCGCAACAAGTTTTGATATTTTAAGAGCAATGGTTTTTTCGTAAAGTTTCGTTGGTCCAACCGCACCCGGATCCTTTCCTCCGTGTCCCGGGTCAATAACAATCTTTCTTATCGTGTGAATAGCTTCATTGGTAACAAATTTTTCTCCTTTTTTGTGGATACGAAGTTTCAAAAAATGTAAAAAAAGTTCTTCTAAAAAGGGCAACGGAATCCAAAGTTTATCTTTCTTGAATTTTGGTGGGATAGGAAAATTTACAATATTTGAATCAAATACTGCCCATTGATTATCAGGAATAAGAACTATTCTTTTTCCATCATATTTAATAATAAATCTATCGGTTGCAGGTTCTCCAACTATTTCAAATCCGACCACCTTCTTGATGTCGTTCAAATTATAATACACAAATTTATCAATATTCTTATGTTCAATCTCATAAGACTTATTATTGTATCCCAGAGTCATTGAACTCAGAATCATTGATATAAGTAATAAAGTCATTAAATTTACAATACTATTGTCTTTTTAAAAAAGCAACAAAAAATTTCAGAGATTTAAAAAATTGTACACAGATATTCACACCGTAAGGGCGTTTAATTAAACGCCCCCTACAACAGAAGCAAACTCCTGCACTCCATCCAATTGGGTAGGTTGAAGCTTCTGCTTCAACCTTATGAAAGCAGAAACTCTCCTCTATCCATAAACCATCAAGGTTAAAAAATCCTCAAGGGGGATAAACTCCCTCGCTACAAAGAAAAAATAAATGCCTTGAGGATAGAGTAGGGCAATTGCCCCTACCTAATCCTATTCCTCATCATTTACAGAAACCATACACAGAAGCAAGTTTTTACATTCCAAAGTAGTAGATTCTATCTGCAATAATATAAATCGCAATTTTAAATTACTCCTACAAAAAAATGAATTATTTATGAATAGATACGTAGAAACACGATTCATCGTGTCCGATTCGGATTTGATAAATCAAATCCCTACATTTTGCAAGCATACGAAAAGGAATAATATAGAAAAAAAGTAACGCTAAGGTTGAAAAAAATTTTATTAAAAAAAATTAAAACTTTTGGGAATTCATTTCGCGTTCAAGGTCTCTCTGTTTTATAGTTTCACGCTTTTCGTATTGTCTTTTCCCATGACAAAGACCAATCTGGAGTTTCACTATTCCACGCTTATTAAAATATAACAATAGAGGTATAAGAGTACATCCTTTCTCAGAAACCTTGCCAATAAGGCGGTTAAGTTCACTTCTATGAAACAGTAATTTACGAGTACGTTTCGGATTAAGTTTCTCTCTTGAGTAAATATAATTTGCTATGTGCATACCAATTAAAAAAATCTCACCATTATCTACATTACAAAAACTATCGGAAAGCGATACTTGTCCTTCTCTTATAGACTTAACTTCCTGTCCCCGAAGCACAATACCAGCTTCAAATCGGTCAAGGATATTATACTCATAACGAGCTTTACGATTATCAATTCTCATTGCATTTTCATAGGACGCAGATAACGCAGATTAATAAGATAAAATCTTGAACATTTTTCTTCTACTTTCTTGAATTATCAAATGCCTTGCGTTTAATCTCCGCTTTAGTACCAAAATTAAATAACAAACCAACCTATATCTCAGTTGTTTTTAAATAATTTAATAACTGTGCTTCGTTATCCTCTCCAAGAATTTTTATTGCTTTTATCTCAACAATTACTTTGTTGTCAACAAGAATATCCGCAAAGTATTTACCTATTGTCACTTCTTTGTCATAAAATACTTCTATTGGAACTTGGGCTACCGATAGAATTCCTGCTTTTCTTAATTCTATCATCATTGCATTCTCATACACCTTTTACAGAAAACCATATCCAAGTTTATTATATACTTTATAGAAAATCTTTATTATTTTATCGGTTAGTTCCGTATATTTAAAATCATGATAATCTGCGTTCATCTGCGTCCCAAAAACTACTTATCACCAAAAATCTCGGCATTGAATTTATAAACCTCTGCTTCCTTCCAGGCATCTTTGAGGAGTCCGGCTTTCCAACAAGTCTGTTCAAGAAACTGGATAGGACTCCATCTCTCTTCTACAGCTACTTGAGGAAGAAGAAGCCCAGACTGTACTTTATGCTTTATATAAAGCCCATCTCTGCCTATCTGAATTTCATCTATGGAACGTATCCGTTGGAGTTCACTCAAGACAGATATTTCAAGCTTAAGATTAGAAAGTTCATCCTGAATTACAGGAGAGAAACGTGAGTCATGCAAAGCCGCTTCAACTGCCATCTCCATCACTGCTTGATATAAAGGCTTTTTAGGGAAAACATACCCAATACATCCTCGAAGTTTCCCCTGTTCCTTAATTGTTACAAAACATCCCTTTTTCTCGTTAAGTTTTTTTGACTCGGGAGGTTTTATAGTTTTGTCAGGTTCTTCTATAACATTGGTTACAACCGAATCCCTCGCTAATTCAAGCAAAAGAGCTTTTTCTTCATCTGAAAGTCCACCGGGATTTTTTATGACGAAACTTGCATAACCAACTACATAGCTACTTTCCCCAGCCACATCTTGTGAATTCGTAGAATGAAGTAATGAAACCTGTCTTGCCCCAAATTCTTTTAAAGCAAGCATACTTGTAAGAATACACCCTCCACCACAAGCATTTTTTTCTTCATAAAAAGTTTGATGAAATTTTTATAATCATATTGAGATATTAAAAAGCAAGAATTAGAAAGACTGTGCTTACATTCTTCGTAACTATCCCCATGATAAAAATCAGAAGACGCAACAATAAGTACACGTTGTAAGGATAACTCTTGAACTACTTCTACGATAGCATCTGCAAGCATCTGAGAAAACCCAAAAGACTGATTGCCTATAGAAATCGGAACAATCTTAAATTTCTTAAGAACTACTTGAAGCCAAGGTAATTCTACTTCCAATGAATGCTCTGAATTATGAAGCGATATCTCTCCAACAATAGATTTATTTTTAGAAATAAGATGTGTAGCAAAATTGCTATCTATTTCGACATCCCCAAGAGGTGTACGCCAATAGCCATCAGGATAAACAGATGCTCCGTTCAAAGGTACTCTATGAGAAGGACCGAGAAGTATAACCGCATCATATTTTTCTCCCTGAATTTGCTTGAAAGCATAGGCAGCAGTTTGTCCGGAAAAATCATATCCTGCATGAGGAACAATAATCCCATAAACCCTACCCTTTACTTTAGGAATTTTGACTTCCTTGAGAAAAGTTTGTATCTCTTGTTTAAGCGTTTCAGGACTTTCGGGATAAAATCTTCCTGCTACAACCGGTTCTCTTATATGCATATTTTTTTATTCTCCAAATACTTGGGTTTTATAAACATAAAAATCCGTTCCTTCTTTCCAAGCATCAGCTGGCAATCCTGCTTTAAGACAAAGTTGTACAAATGTTTCTTCACGAGTCCACCCTTCTTCTACAGGAACTTCAGGGAGAAAAGTTGCTCCGCGAGTTCCTTTTCTCATAATGATACCATGAACTCCTAATTCGTATTCATTTGCTGGAATTTGATGAACCTCGCATAAGTAAACAGATAATTTTATCTTAATATTATTGAGCTCTTTCTCAGAAACAGGGAGAAATCTATAATCTTGAGCTGCAGCCGCAATTGCCATCTGCGGTACTAATTGGTAAAGTGGCGTATCAGCTTGGTGATGTCCTATACAGCCACGAAGTCTTCCATCATTAGTTCTCAAGGTAACAAAAACACCTCTCTTTTCCTTTAGTGACAGTTCGCGAACCGCCTTTACTTCAGGAACCTTTCCTGTTTTAACATAAGTTTCAATGGTAGTTTTTGCAATTTCCAAAAGTTCTTCTTGGGCTTTACTATCTAATGGTTTCCAATCCATCGTTCCTCCCTTTATGGCATCAGAAGTTAATCTCTGAGATATAAGAAAACTCCCATATCCAACAATCCAACCTGTAGTTTTACCTGTTATATCACCTGAATTTGTCGTATACAAAGAAGTGATTTCATTCGCACCAAGTTCCTTACATACAAGCATTGAGACGGTTATAGCTCCACCTCCGCAAGCAGCATTTCGGTTTTGGAATGCATCATAAAATCCCTCAATATCATAATCTTCTATAAGTTTCACTGAATTTTTTGTACTTTTTTTACATTCCTTATAATCATATCCATGATAAAAATCAGAAGACGCAACAAGAAGCACTTTTTTATCTCCTATAGCATTAATTATAGCGTCTGCAACTACCTTGCAAGTTTCAAAAGATTGGTCTATCATAACTATGGGAACAATCTTGAAATTCCGAAGCACTGATTGGAGAAAAGGAATTTCCGCCTCAATGGAATGTTCATCTATATGAGCATCCGGAATAAACTTAATTATATCACTATATTTGATAATTTTCTGTGCCAGTTCCGCATCTATGCTTGCAAATCCTAATGGAGTCTCGTAAATTCCACTTTGATAAACAGAAACTCCATTTTCTTTTACTCTTAAGGTAGATTCCCTTTTGGGACCATGATAAGGACCTAAAATTATAACAGTTTCAAAATCCTGTGTTTCCAGCTGTTTAAAAGCATAAGCCGCTGTTTGTCCTGAAAATACATATCCTGCATGAGGAGCTATAATTCCATAAACTTGTGGAGACGAGATTGCCTTATCTTTTGGGACATTATCAAGAAAGCCCTGAATCATTTGGTGAAGGGAATCTTTATTCGCAGAATACCATAAACCCATAACTGCGGGTTTCCTAATATTTTCTATTTTGGTACCGCCTGAACTACATCCTAAAAAGACTCCTAATATTATAGGCAATAATTTCATCAAGGCAATATGTAGAGAGTATCTATATCTATTCCTGTTTTATCTTCTCCCTTAGCAATACTCACCTTATCAGGTATTGTTAACCCTGTTAAAGTATCTTTTTGTCCATAGTACCCAATTGCATCCACAGTATCATCAAATACAAGATTATCATTATTGTCATTGATAGCTACTACAACATAAGTACCTTCATCAACGAGCAGGATTTTATAACTTCCATCAGTATTTAGAACGAGAGTTCCTTTAACATTATTATAATCTATACTCTGTCCATTTGTAATAGAATCTCCTGCAATAGCAAGAACGATTGCGTCTTTTTGTCCTGTTCCACCATTTGTTACTTTACCTGCTATAGAACCTTGTTCTACAATATCTTTGCATCCTGAAAAGAAAACAATCACACCTAATAAAAGAATTATGTTACGCATAATACCTCCAAAATATTTTGTTTTTCAAATAATTTATAAATCTCACAATTCATTATCCTGCACAGTTCCAAATAAATACCACCTCCTCTTTTATTAAATTTACTATTTATTTGTCCTGGCTCTAAGATGTGGTTACAAATTGACATGCCAGAGCCTTCTCTTTTTCCATAAAATCATTGCCTAAAATCGTTTTTTCTCTTACCTCCATTCCATTCCCATTTTTCGAAACTGTTCT
>JAUVIV010000085.1 GCA_030592575.1 bacterium
ACAGTTTCGAAAAATGGGAATGGAATGGAGGTAAGAGAAAAAACGATTTTAGGCAATGATTTTATGGAAAAAGAGAAGGCTCTGGCATGTCAATTTGTAACCACATCTTAGAGCCAGGACAATTTATCTGTGTTCGTCCGTGGTAAAAAATGAAGATAGTAGATAGATATATATTAAAAGAATTTATACGAGGATTTTTGTTTAGCCTTGTTGGTCTATTGGCTATATATATAATCGTTGATGTATTTGAGCAAATTTCTAAATTCGTAGATAAGGAAGTCTCTATTCTTGTAATTATTCAGTATTATTTTTATCAAATTCCATGGATAATAGGAACTACTATATCTCCAATAGCTTGTTTGCTCGGTTGTTTTATATCCATAGGAAACCTATCAAGGCAATTCGAACTTGCTGCTTTAAAATTCTCCGGTTTGTCATCTTATAGGATTCTTCTGCCATTATTTGTTGCAGGATTCGTTTTGTCCGGGTTGACTTTTGTAATAAACGAAACTCTTATGCCGAAAGCAAATCAAAAAAGGTTATTATTAGAACGAGAAAAAATAAATAAACTCCCGAAACGAGCTGTAAAACCGAGTAAAAATGTTTATTACTCAGGGGAAGACAACAGATTTTACCGTATAAAATTCATAGACCCAAAAAAGGGAATTATAAACGGACTTACTATTTATGAATTTTTTCCAAACCATACTCTTAAAAGAAGATTTGATGCTAAGAAAGCAATCTGGAAAAATGGAAAATGGGAGCTTTTTGATGGAGCCGAAAGAATATTTAAAGCTCATTTATTTGAAGACATCTACTTTAATTCATTGGTTTTGAATATCAAGGAAAGTCCATTAGATTTCGTAAAACTTCGCAAGGAATCTCTTTCAATGGGATTTTTCGAACTCAGGCAACATATTAAAAAGCTTCAAAAAAGTGGAGAGGATGTTACCAAAAAACTTGTAGATCTTTGGACCAGAGTTTCCTTCCCTTTTATGAACTTAATTGTGATTTTAATAGGATTCCCATTAGCAACAAAAGTAAGGAATACCGGGTTTATTATTGGATTTGCAGCTGCATTACTTGTGTCATTCATTTACTGGGGACTTATGCAACTTGCCAGAGCATTCGGGCATACGGGTTCTCTGTCTCCAATGCTTGCAAGCATCTTGCCAAATTCATTTTTCATTATAATAGGTATCTTTTTACTCTGGAAACTCAGAAAATGAATGTCGGTACAATACTTAAAGAACAAGGAATAAGACCAAGTAAACGATTCGGTCAAAACTTTCTTGCAGATGAAAACATAGCTGAGCGAATAATTAATATTGGTGAAATTCAACAGAATGATGTGGTTCTGGAGGTAGGTCCTGGGCTGGGAATTCTCACACAATATTTATGTACCCGTGCGAAAAAAGTTTTTGCAATTGAAAAGGACTTGCTTCTTTTTCAATACTTGACTCAAAAGTTTCAAGATACGAAAAACTTGACTCTTTTAAACGAAGATATTCTTTCTCTCAAAGTCTCAAGTCTCAAAGCATCAAATCTTAAGGTTGTTTCCAATCTACCATATTCTATTACAAGTGATTTTCTGTATTGGTTTTTGGAAAATAAATCTTTTTTCAAAAAATCGGTTCTTACTCTCCAAAAAGATGTGGTTCAAAGACTTTGTGCAAAATGTGGGAGCAAAATTTACGGAGCTACTTCTGTTCTTTATCAATTTTATATGGAACTTGAGTCTCATTTTTTAATTTCCGGGAATTTATTTTTCCCAAGGACTTCAATAATTTCTCAAGTCATATCTATTACACCAAAGAATAAATCCAAAGAAATAGAGGAATCCATATTTTCTAAGGTTGTCAAAACATCTTTCCAACAAAGACGCAAGCAACTCAAAAATAGTTTAAGATTGAAAACCGACACAGCTGGAGGAATAGACTTATCAAGAAGGCCGGAATCTTTAAGTTACGAAGAATTCCTAAAACTTGCTTGCAGTTTATCTGATGAAAATTTTTTCCTATGAAAATACCTTTGCCAAATACTAACCACAGAGAACACAGAGATACAAATAGATAAAAGATTTATACAATATTTTCATTTCTCCCCTCTGTGATCTCTATAAAACTAATCTCTTTATTCCATCTTTTAACCTTTCTACATTGAAATTGAACAGTTAAAAACAGGGACCGGAAGAGAATTTAATAGAAAATTTTTTAATCTCTTCTAATCTCTTAAAATCCCTGTGAAATTGCTTAATTTATTATCTATAGAGCACAGAGAACTAATTCCTGTGATGAACGAAGTGAATCTATCTGCTCTGTGACCTCTGTGGTTTATTCCATAATTCTTTCCTATGAAAATACCTTTGTCAAATTGGTAGCGTGGGGTCTTATGAACAGTCTAAAGACCGTTCACTACCGTTTTCATTCTCTATTTGTGCGCATGTATGTTTCATCATAAAATCTTAAAATATTATTGATATAGTATTGCTGACATCAGGACAATATATTGATTTCGGTTGACAAGTTACCGATACCAATTAAGATATTACTGAGTTATTTGAAATATTTAGCTGATATATTACAATATTATGAATAATAAAATCTATTTTGTATCTGACCATCACTTCAGTAGAACGATTAAAGAAGAAGAAAAAATCCGCAAATTTTTTGAGTTCATTGAACATATTAAAGGATGCGAAGCACTCTTTATTGTTGGTGACTTCTTTGATTTTTATTTTGAATACAAGACTCAAATTCCAAAATCTTATTTTAGCGTCTTAAATGCTTTATGGGAACTAAAGAAATCAGGAACCCAAATTCACTATATAGTAGGAAATCATGATTTCTGGATAGGTGATTTTTTTACTAAACAACTTGGTGCACAAGTTTACAAGAAACCTCTGGAACTTACATTACAGGGAAGAAAATTTTTTATTGCTCATGGGGATGGACTTTCAAAATTTGATATTACAAGATGGATACTGAGAAATAAATTCACTATATTTCTTTTTCACTGGATTCATCCTGATATTGCTTGGTTGATTGGACGTCTGACTTCAAAGCTATCAAGCAAAACAGGGAAAGTTGTGAAATGGGAAAAACTCTACGATATTGCTGAACAAAAGTTTGACATTGGATTTGATGCTGTGATTTTTGGGCATATCCATATACCCAAGCACATCCATAATAATAAGGATTTCCTCCTGCTTGGAGATTGGATTAAATACTTTTCTTATGGGAAATTAGAATGCGGAAAACTTAAGCTTTTTGAGTGGAGATAATCTCTACCTTATTTGCTTTTAGGCACTTTGCACAAACAAGCACCGTTTTGATTTTTCCGTCAACTTTGGTTCGTGTTCTACACAAATTTGGAAATTGCTTTCGCTTTGTGACATGATGCGAATGGCTTATCTGCGAACCGGAAAGTCTTCTTTTTCCACAAATGCTACATCTTCTTGACATTTTTTTTATTAAAAGCTAACAACTCACAGTTTTTTGCTGTAGATTGTTGCTTGTAGAATGTAATCCTTTTTCTATATTGTTTCTAAAAATCCTTTTAAATTCTTTGACCGTACTTTCTGTATCTGATGTTTTAAATATTCCTGAGCCAGATACAATAATTTGCGCACCAGCTTTTACAACTCTCTCTACATTTTCAAGTTTTATCCCACCATCAACTTCAACCCTTATACCTTTTTGGCTAAGAATTTCTATCTTTTTAAGTGGTTCAGGAATAAATGATTGTCCGCCAAATCCTGGTTTTACTGTCATTATAAGCACAAAATCAAGCTCTTTAAGAAATGGATTGATTACCTCAAGAGGTGTTTCAGGATTTAATGTAAGAGCCGCAAGACTTCCTTGTTTTTTTATAAGTTCAATCACTTTCCCAATATCTTCAGTAGCTTCCGGATGAAAACTTATCCAGTCAGCACCAGCTTCGACAAATTGTGTAATCCATTTCTCAGGATGTTCAATCATTAAATGCACATCTAACGGAAGCTTTGTAAGTTTGCGTATTCCTTTAATTACAACTGGCCCAAACGTAATGTTAGGAACAAAATGCCCATCCATAACATCAAGGTGCAAAACATCACATCCTGCTTCCTCTATTGTGCGTATTTCATCTTTTAATTTTGAGAAATCGCAAGAAAGTAAAGAAGGTGCAAGTTGAATCATTGTGTAAACAATAAGCACCTTCTTAAACTTGTCAAGCAAAAATAACCACAGACAAGAGAGATGCCATAATTAATTCAATTTTATATTTTTAAAAAAATAATTTCAAAGAACTTATTCTAAATTGAGTACTCTCTTTTTACGATATTCAAATAGAATTTTTGCAATACAACTGAAAATAGTTTTTTCCAATTTTCCGGTAGTTTTACATTTTATCTCTTCTCCTTTGAATTCTTGATATCCTTTAGTAAATAAGTCAGGAGGAGTACGACTCTTGCTTCTATAAACAAATTTCTTTCTATATGCCTCAAAAAAAGGTGTTATTATAAGTCTTGTCTTATTGTTATCTGAGGAAGTAGAGAAAAGTAATTTTATAAAAGAAACTCCATATACCTCGTTTCTTGATATTGGTTCATATCCTCCAATGACTTTTTGGATTGCATATTCCTCAAAAGAATCTTTTTTAACCTCCATTGGGAAAGTGAGAATTGAGTTTTGAAATTCGTTTTCTACTTCAAAACCCTTATCTAACAAAACTGTTTTCAATACAGATAATACTGTGCTTGTATTTGCACTAAAAATGGTATCTGTTCTTGTTGTTTCCATTTCTTTTTCGGAATAAGTAGAAGATGGTTTAAAAATAGAGAGAAAACTACAACCGGTAAGCATTGCAATACATACAAATACACAAAAAATTACAGCTTTACGATATTTGCTCATTTGTTTTTTCTCCTAACTATTGATAAGGATTACAGAAATATGACTTGATGTCAAGCACTTTGTCATTGAACTTGTGATATAAATATTAGATATTTTCCAATAATTGACAATAACTTGACAAAGTCTTTTAACGAGATATATAATAAAATTATAGTAGTAAGATACTATTATGGAGTGCAAAAAAGAAAGTATATTTTAACCCTCGGTTAAAGCCGAGTAGAAAAATTTTTTATAAATAAGAGGAGGAAAAATGAAAGTTTTTAAGTATCTTGCATTAGGAGGAGTTTTTACCGGTTTAGTTGTTTCGTATAATGGAGAGACCAATCTTAGCAATACTACAGGAATATCGTGTACATCCAATTTTATCGCTCGTTCAGTTGTTACAGACAGTAGAAATCGCATTCATGTTGTATGGCAAGATGAGGGTGATACTTTGAATGAAAAACAATTGAGTTCATCCTATTTCACAAAATATAGAAGAGCATTTCATTTTGCAAAATCTTATGAAAAAACAAATTTGAAAGGATTCAAACAAACACCCAATCTTTATTACAAACGGTCATTAGATGGAGGAACAACCTGGCAAGATACTGTAAGACTTGCCGATGCAGTAGGTATGCCATCAATAGCTACGAATAATTTAGACATAGTTCATACTGTATGGTCCAGTGACCAAGGAATTCACCATAAGCGTTCAATAAATGGAGGAGGAAGTTGGGAAAATGATACTTTGCTTGGTGTTGATATTACATCAATTGGGCCTACTATCGCTACAGCAGGAGATAATTTGGCACACATAATCTGGCGAGAAGATATAGACGACACAACTTACAGATTTCTTTATACTCAATCAATTGATGATGGAGCAAATTGGAATACTTCTATTACGATAGTAGAAGTAGCAAATGAAATACAATTAGATTCAATGACCACACTTTTACCTTGTCCATCATTATCAGCTGCAAACAATTCAGTTCACTTAGTATGGCAAAATTCAATAGATGATTCCTTAGGTGAGATATATTACAGGAGATCAATAAATGGTGGTACAACTTGGGAATCGGCAAAAAAACTTACTTCAGATACATTATTTTCATTTTTTCCTACAGTCGCATCGTATGGAAATTTAGTTTATGTAGGTTGGTTAGAGGCAACATACACAGACTCTTTTCTTCATTATTCTTTTATCCGTTCAAGTAATGGAGGTACAAATTGGGATAGTCCCGTTTGTCTAATTCTACCGGAACCAATAGATTGGATGTTTGGAACTCCTCAACTTGTTGCAAAAGATGAATTAGTAGCTGTAGTATGGGGGAATGCTACTCAAGGAGGATTGAGTATATGCTTCAAATACTCAAAAGATAGTGGAGCAAATTGGGGAGGTGCTAAATATGCGAGGAGAATAGATACCTCAAGTGTTTATTATCCATCAGCAGCAATTGATGACTCTGAACACATTCATATAGTATGGACAGATACGAAAGATGGCAATGAAGAAGCTTATTATGCAAAATATTCAATGCTTGGAGTAGAAGAAGAAACGAAAACAACAAATAGATTGGCTCTGTCTGTAAATCCTAATCCATTTAGCATAGGCACACAAATAAGATTTGAAGTACCAATATCATCCACAGAGGTAAGTTTAAGAATATATAATATAAGTGGTGAACTTGTTCAAACTCTGCTAAAAGGAAAGAAAACTCCGGGCGTTCATACTACGATTTGGAATGCAGAAGACAATAACGGCAGAAGAATAAAAAATGGAGTATATTTCTGCAAATTTACAACTAAGAATCGTTCCATTACCGAAAAAGTAATACTGATAAAATAAAGAATCATACCGTTATTATGATTCCAATTCTTACTTACCATAAAGTAACAAACTTTGATGTTAGTGGAGCTTGGGTTACCCCTCTTCAGTTTGAACAACAGATGCGATATCTGTACCAAAATGGCTACTCCACTATCCACCCTAAAGAATTACTAACTCACGATTCACAACCGACAACTCGCAATTTAAAAGTTCTCATTACTTTTGATGACGGATATGGAACTTTTTACCAAAAAGCAATGCCAATACTCCTTAAATATGGATTCAGAGCTCTGATTTTTATAGTAACTGATTATATAGGCAAAGAAAACTTATGGGATGTGAACTTCGGAGGTAAAAAACGGCACCTAAATTTAAAAGAGTTGCAAGAACTCAAAAACATGGGATTTACAATCGGTTCTCATACAAAAACTCATCCAGACCTTACACGAATTCCCATCCATAAAGCAAAAGAAGAGATACTCAATTCAAAGATTGAACTTGAAAATAAATTGGGCGAGAAAGTACATTTTTTAAGCTATCCTTTTGGCAGATACAACGATACCGTTGTTAAACTCGCATTGGAGTCAGGATATAAACTGTCATTTGTATCAAATCCATTAGCAAATCAAGAAGGAATTCGTGGAAGAATGGGCGTATATATAATAGATGGGTTAACACACTTCAAAGCTAAACTTCAAGTTGGTAATCAGCGATCAACAACCAACAATCATTGTAGTATGCCTTACTTGATAGAAGCAAGAAAATCTCAATTTATAAATTTCTTTTCTCGTGGCACATGGATATGGAAAACCCTGAATCCCTTTTCAAGACATTGCATCTAAAAATCAAAGGAGGTTAAAATATGGAAAGAAAAAATCATCCGTTAACAGAGTTTTCAAGAATCGAAGATGTAGTGAATCAAACTCTTGATCGTGCATTATCAGGTAGTTTTTTTTCTGATAGATTAAATCAATGTAAAATAGAAAAAATAATACCTACGTGCGATATTATCGACCAAGGAAATTATCTATTGCTTAGAGCTGAGGTCCCCGGACTTAAAAAGGAAAATCTGAAAATCTCCGTAGACGAAACCTCTATAAGTTTAAAAGGAGAACTACTGCAAAACAAAGAAACAGAAGGAGAAATTTACTACCGAAGCGAAAGAACTTACGGTTCTTTCTCACGAATAATTGATTTACCTATTGAAGTAAATCCTGATCAAGTAGATGCAGCTTTAAATGAGGGTATTCTTGAGGTCAAATTACCCAAAAAGAAAAGCTCTAAAGCAAAAAAGGTAGAAATAGAAATCAAATAATCTTGATTTATATTTTTAATTGTTACCACCCAAAATATTACGACAAAAGCACCTCTCATATTCAAAGAAACAACTAAATTCTACAATTTTTTCTACCTGAAAAATAATCTACGTTAATATTCTGCATTAATATATAGATAGAAATCCTTTATAAGTTGATTCTATCTTGTCAAAACAAAATTTTCGTAGTATTAAAAACCCTTTAATTATATGTTTTTATGCTTTTTTTACAGAACTCTAAAGAAAAAAAAGTTGACAGGGAAACAGTAGAATATATAATGTTTTCCTATGAAATTTGAAATGAGAATTAAAGCTGCACTTATTGTTATTGCCATAGCATTAGCAGGATGGCAACTCTCATATACTTGGAAATATACAAGACTCACACCTGAAAAAGTAAAAGAGCTTTCTCCTTCCGAACTTAAAAAACTAAAAAACAAAGCAATAAAGCTTGGGCTTGACCTACAAGGAGGAATGCATCTCGTTCTTCAAGTAGATATGTCAAAGCTTACCGAAAAAGAACGTGAAGGAGCAACCGACAGAGCTCTTGAAGTATTACGTAATCGAATTGACCAGTTTGGTGTCTCGGAACCATCAATAGCCAAACAAGGTAATAATCGTATAGTTATCCAACTTCCAGGAGTAGTAGATAGAGCTCGTGCTCTTGAAATTATCGGAAAAACCGCACAACTTGAATTCAGGCTTGTAGAGAAAGATAAAATTACCGAAAAAGTGTTTACTAAGATGGATGAATTGGTATATGAAAAAGAACTTGAAACTCAAGACTCTTTAGAAGTTTTTGAGCATCCGATTTTTGCTCTCATTTATCAAGGAAAAATAGCAGAAAGAGATACCTCTCTTTTCAACGAATATCTTAGAATACCAGGAGTTTCTGAATTTATCCCTCCTGATGACGAACTTTTATGGAGTGAAGCTTCTTCCTCAGATGACATAGGCGTTGAGAAATATCTTGAACCATTAATTGTAAAGAAAAAAGCATGTCTTAAAGGAGATGCAATTGTTGATGCACGAGCTACAATCGGAACTTCTAAGAATCCTGTTGGCGCAAGAGTAGACCTTACGATGACTCCAAAGGCAAGAAGAGATTGGGCACATATAACCGGTGCAAACGTTGGACGCCGAATCGCTATTGTAATGGATAAAATTGTACAATCTGCTCCGGTTGTAATAGAAAGAATTGCCGGAGGTAAATCTATGATTGATATGGGGCTCACGCCTTTTAAGGGTGCACAAGATCTCGCTCTAATCGTACGTGCAGGTGCATTACCTGCACCAGTTCATATCGTAGAAGAACATTCAATCGGACCTTCTCTCGGTGCGGATTCCATTCGTTCCGGAATAAGATCTATATATTTTGGCGCTCTTTTAGTTCTTCTTTTTATGATAATATACTACGCAATGTGCGGAATGCTTGCTAATTTTGCACTCTTCTTTAACATATTCTTCTTACTTGCTGTATTGTCAGGATTGAAAGCTACTCTTACACTTCCAGGACTTGCCGGCATCGTACTCGTGGTCGGAACAGCAGTAGATGCTAATATATTAATTTTTGAACGCATACGAGAAGAACTTCGTACAGGCAAAACAACTCGCTCCGCAATTGACTCGGGCTATTCAAAAGCATTTAGAACAATTCTTGATGCAAATGTTACCTCATTCCTGTCCGCCGTTATTCTTTATTACTTCGGAACAGGACCTATAAGAGGATTTGCAGTTACACTTATGATTGGAATTATTGCCAATCTATTTACTGCTGTTGTTATGACAAAACTTGCACTTGATTATGTTGTTACAAAAGGTATAAAAAAATTACTAATATGATACAAATATTCAAAAACCCACAATATGATTTTATAGGTAAAAGAAAATATACATTCATACTATCAGCTGTTGTAATTCTTGTCGGATTAGTATCTCTTATAGCTCACAAGGGACCAAGATATGGAATAGATTTTTCAGGTGGCTCACTTGTTGAACTTCATTTTGAAAAACAAATAGAAATCGCTGAAATCAGAGAAAAACTTTCCAACATTGGACTACAAGAAGCTGTTATCCAAGAAGAACAAGGCACTCAATACAATTACTTAATAAAAACCTTGCCCAAAGAAGGGATAGGAATCAAAATATCTAAGTTGTTTACCCCTCCACCAATAGTGGAAAGAGAAGAACTTGTAGGACCTTCTATTTCTGCGGGATTTAGACAAAAAGCATTCTTGGTCATTGCTCTCAGTATGCTTGTTATGCTCATTTATATTTCTATCCGATTCACTTTTAGATGGGGTATATGTGCTATTATCGCTATCCTTCACGATGTATTTGTAGTTATAGGCATTTTGTCCATTATGAACAAAGAGTTCACTCTTTTAACCATAGCCTCTCTTCTCACGATTATAGGTTACTCTATAAACGATTCTATCGTTATCTCTGACCGCGTTAGAGAAAATCTACGAGGACTTAGAAGAAGAGTACTACCGGAAGTCATTAATACATCGATAAACCAAAATCTATCAAGAACATTGCTTACTTCTCTTACTACTTTCTTTGTTCTTGTTATTCTTTTCTTCTTTGGTGGCAGAGCTATCCATGACTTTGCATTCACTTTGCTCATTGGTGTAGTCGTCGGCACATACTCATCTATCTACACACTTTCGGCTCTTATTATTGAATGGGAAAAAGTATCACCAACTAAGTCCGCAAGAAGATAGTACAAAGTTCAAAAGACAATTCAAAAGAAAAATATTCGTTTCTTTATGTTTCTGTAAAATTCTCCACTCTTACCATATATCATTTTTAAATTTAAATTGTTACTAAAGGGTAGGTTAAAGCCTCTGTTTTAATCAGATGAGAGCAGGAGCTCTCATCTACCCTGTAATATGACTTATGACTGTTCAAAGTTAAAATGATATTACTTCTGATTAATAAGATTAGCTGTTTTGATAAAACATATACGCTGACTCTGTCGGCACAAAAGAGAATGAAAATAATAATGAACGATCTTTGGAGCGTTGCTATTACACATGGTTTAATATAATTTTAATCTAAGCATAACATATTACCTCTCGCCATTCTGAGCTCTTCGGCAAATGTCACCCTGAAGCCTTCCTTTGTCATTCTGAACCCTTCACTTGTCATTCTGAATGAAGTGAAGAATCTCAATGTTCTGTTCAGGGTAAACTCCGTGAAAAATCTCAAATAGTTAAAGCAACTATTTGTGTCAACTCAATACTTTACCTCAAAAGAATACAAAAACTACATGCTATCACATTTAGCAAAAAGATTCTCAGGTAAAAAAATAAATCAAAAGGCAAAAGCTTCCCTTTGCATTTTTGCAAATGACTTACAGACAGAGACACTCACAAGAACAAGGAAATAACAGAAGGGACAATCTTATTGATAAAATCAGTGGTACTTTTTGATTACTGAATTCAACCAGCAAGTGCAACGCTCCTTTCTTTTTCCAAGACTTCCAATGGTGTTTGATAATTCAAGCACTTCCTTGGTCTATTATTAAGCCAATCTTCAATCTCTATGATTTCTTTTTC
>JAUVIV010000049.1 GCA_030592575.1 bacterium
AGAATTGCTCTACTCTGAATCACACTACTATCTAATTTTTTAAGCCATTGACCAAGTGTATTTATTTTTCTTATTTGAATTAATTTCTCTCCTTCTTTTTCAATAATCTTTACTGCTTTTTCAGTATCCTTTGCTAAAAGATAGTGCTTTATACTTCTGTCATAATCCTTTTTTTTCTTGAAATAATCTGCTGCTCTTAAATGAAGTTTTCCAATATTCTCTTTTCCTTCTTCCTTAATTAATCTATTCAGAAGAAAATCTCTAAAAAGGTCATGATATTGAAAAATCTCATTTTCCCGGTTGTATGTGCAAGATGTAAATAAATTCTTATTTACAAGAAAATGTAATATCTCTTCTGAATCATTTCTCTTTAAAATCACATCACAATCCTCCGGAATCATCCTATCAAAAACACAACTCTCTCTTAAAAAAGAAGAAACTGATTCCGATTGATGACCAAGCACTTCTTCGGCAAAATAAGCAAAGCTTTCTTTCTTGTATTTCGGCATATCCAACGATTTAGATGGATTTTTATCAATTATAGCTCCCATAAGCTGTAATCCAGTTATCCAGCCTTCGGAATAGTTTTCTATTCCACTCATTGATAACTTAGGAATATTTAGATTATAAACTTCTTTAAAAAGTATTTTAATCTCCTCGTTCGTAAATTTAAGATCATCAGGAGTAAGTTCAATGAGATTACTTTTTGCTTTAAGCTTAATAACTTTAAAAGAAGGTTGAACTCTTGATGATATTATAAAATGAACATTCGGAGGAAGATGGTTAAACAAATAATCTAATGCTTTATTTATCATCTCGTTTTTATTTAACAAATGATAATCGTCTAAAATTATAAGTAGTTCTTTTTGTTTTTTTTGTTCCTTTTGCTCTTTTTGTACTTTTTGTAAAATATCCATCAGTTCATTTACAAAAGTTCCCATTAGCATTTCTAAATCAGGGGCTTGTGATGTATTCATTAAACTCTGGGTTCGTGTTCCAAACTTTTTGTATGTTTTTTGAATACCTTCAATGATATAGGCAAGAAATGTATTTAAGTTGCTATCGTTTTCGCAAGCTGTGTAAAACACAAAAGAATATTCAAGTTCATTCACGAATTGGGTAAGCAGAGTAGTTTTTCCATATCCTGCTCCACCTGTTATGAGAGTAAGTTTTTTGTCTAATGTGTTGTGCAATATTTTTAATAATCTATCTCGTTTTAATATATTCTCTTTTAATTTCGGGGAAATGAGTTGACTTTTTACTATCAGATTAGGCATCTAATATATTATATTCAACAAGTTTATTTTTGCAAGTTTTTTTAAGAGATTTTCTATTTATGATAAGGGATAAGAATAGATACTATAATTTTCCTTCTAATTAAAAAACCTACTTCACAAAAAAAGTGAAATAGGTATTTTAATATTAAGTGCTACGATTATATTAAATTACTTTACGGATAACGGATAAAATACTTCACTCCGCTTCAGCATAACATTAGAATCTTATCATTTTTAAACTCTGTTTAAAATTATGACTTTGAAGAGTAATAAAATAAACACCACTACTTTTTATATTAGGAATAAATGTGTGTCCACCTTTGCTCAAAACACCTTTGTATATTGTTTGTTCTAAGCTGCCGGATACATCATAGACATTTATATCTACTTGAACAGCATTCGGAGTGAAAAGATAAACTCCTTTTCCCATAGACCTGAATTCAATTCCGTTTTGTGGAGTTCTTGCGTTACTTTCTTCTATGTCATTAGAACTATCACACATACAATCACTACTATCACCCACATCATCCAGTGCCCAAATTTTATTATCACCAAGAGTTCCAACCACCAGCTCCACACATCCATCATCGTCAATATCTGCAATAGTTATATCATGAACATCTTCTCCCAATCCGCTTTTTGTCCATAAAACCGAACCATCCTCTCCGTTAAGACAAATAAGATAATCAGCAAAAACATTAGGAACAAGCACCTCCAATTTACATTCTCCGGAAACCTCTCCATCTAAATCTGCAACCGATATACCACGATGAACATCGCCTCCTGCATTATAACTCCATTCCAATCCACCAGTTGCTCCAGCCAAACAGTAAACTTTGTTGTCATTACTTCCGATTACCACTTCAATTGTCCCATTTCCATCTAAATCTGCTATTGCTGGAGAAGAGGATACCCAATCTCCTAATCCTGTTTGATAACTCCATTTTACAGTACCGTCTACCCCATTCAAGCAATAAACTTTACTGAGCAAAACTCCGATTACAATCTCCATTGTCCCACTTCCATCTAAATCTGCCACCGCTGGAGGAGCCCAAATCATACTTCCTGTATCATAAGCCCATTTCACAACACCAGTTGCTCCATCCAGACAGTAAACTTTTCTGTCGCTACTTCCTACCAGGATTTCCATTCCAGCAATTCCATCTACATTTGCTACTGCTGGAGAAGAATACACAAAACTATTTGTTGTATAACTCCATTTCAGAGCACCGCTTACTCCATCTAAACAATAGACTTTTTTGTCATAACCTCCGACTACGACTTCCATTCCAGCAATTCCATCTACATCTGCTACTACCGGAGAAGCACATACCAAATCTCCTGTTACATAACTCCATTTTACTGTACCGGTCACTCCATCCAAGCAATAGACTTTATCATCATAACTTCCGACTACAACTTCCATTCCAGCAATTCCATCTACATCTGCTATTGACGGAGAAGACCGCACTCCATCTCCCGTTGCATAACTCCATTTCACTGCACCAGTTGTTCCATTCAAACAGTAGACCTTACCATCCCCACTTCCAATCACGACTTCCGTTCCAGCAATTCCATCTACATTCGCTACCGCCGCACCATAAGATTCTACGGGATCTCCAGTTACATAAGACCATTTAACATCAGGTGCGGTTTCCATAGCACCTACCATTTTTTGACAATGCGTGTTCTCGAAAGTTCCTCCATACATAGTCCATGTAGTATCAGCGTAAGTTTGGCCAAAAATAAATAATGCTACTAAAATTCCCATTTTTTCCTCCTTTTTTTAAAATCTTATTAACTTTAAGCTCTGTTTAAAATTATGGCTTTGAAGAGTAACAAAATAGACACCACTACTTTTTATGTTTGGCATAAATGTGTGTCCACCTTTGCTTAAAACACCTTTATAAATTGTTTGTTCTAATTTACCGGATACATCATAAACATTTATATCCACTTGAACAGCATTTGGAGTAAAGAGATAAACCCCTTTTCCCATAGACCTGAATTCAATTCCATAACTTCTCGTACTACTTTCCTCTACACTATTAGAACTATCGCAAATACAATCACTATGATCCCCCACATCATCTAATGCCCAAAGTGCACTCCATGCCTGGGTTCCAACTATTAATTCCACACATCCATCATCATCAATATCTGCAATAGTTACATCATGAATATCTTTAGCTAATTCTTTTGTCCACAAAACCGAACCATCTTCACCATTAAGACAAGTAAGCAAATTAGAGTCCTGATTAGGAATAAGAACTTCAAGTTTACATTCTCCCGAAACATCTCCATCTAAGTCGGCAACTGATATACCTCGATGAATTCTACCGCCTCCATAATAGCTCCACTTTATTCCACCAGTTACTCCATTCAAACAGTAAACCGTACTATCATTACTTCCAACCATAATTTCTATTGTACCATCACCATCTACATCTGCTATCGCAGGAGAAGAGCATACCTGATTTCCTGCTATATAACTCCATTCTAATGCTCCGGTTGCCCCACTCAAACAGTAAACTTTACTGTCCGCATTTCCGAATACAATTTCCATTACCCCATCACCATCTACATCTGCTATTGCAGGAGAAGAATATAGATTTCCTCCTGTCATATAACTCCATTCTAATGCTCCGGTTGCCCCACTCAAACAGTAAACTTTATTATCCCAACCTACAACCACGACTTCCAGTGTACCATCACTATCCACATCTGCTATCGCAGGAGAAGAACGTACATCACCTCCTGTTACATAACTCCACTCCACTCCTCCATTCGCTCCATTCAAACAATAGATTTTATTGTCATAACTTCCAAAGATAACTTCCATTGCCCCATCTCCGTCTACATCCGCTATCGCAGGAGAAGATATTACATCATCTCCCGTTGTATATATCCATTCCGATCCACCATTTGTTCCGCTTAAACAATAGATGTTGTTGTTATTACTTCCAAAAACTACTTCCATTACCCCATCACCATCTACATCTGCTGTCGCAGGAGAAGAATATATAGAACCTACTATTGTATAACTCCATTTCAAATTACCGGTTACTCCACTTAAACAAAAGACTTTATTGCTATTACTTCCTATAACGACTTCCGTTGCTCCATCACCATCTACATCTGCAACAGCTGCACCATAAGATTCTACCATACCCCCTGTTCCATAAGACCATTTAACATAAGGCGCGGTCTCCATAGCCCCTACCATCTTCTGAAAATGCGTATTCTCAAGATTTCCTCCGTACGTAGGCCATGTAGTATCGGCATAAGTTACCGGAATTTGTCCAAAAATAAATAATGTTACTAAAAATTCCATTTTTCCCTCCTTTTTTTAAAATTTTATTAACTTTAAGCTCTTTTTAAAGTTGTGACTCTGAAGAGTGCTAAAATAAACACCACTACTTTGTATATTAGGAATAAATGTGTGTCCACCTTTGCTCAAAACTCCCTTATAAATTGTTTGTTGCACTCTGCCACATACATCATAAACATTTATATCTACTTGTATAGCATTTGGAGTGAAGAGATAAATCCCTTTACCTATAGCCTTAAATTCAATCCCGTTTTGTGAAGAATAAATCCCCATACTATTTTCCTCTACATTTGAAGGTGAGCCACAATCAATATGACCCAATGCATCATCAAGTACCCAAATTGTACCGGAAAGTGCTCCGAATATTATCTCTACACAATTATCTCCGTCAATATCTGCTATAGTTAAGTCATGTATATCTTCACCTAAGCCACCTTTTTCCCATATTGCTCTGCCATTACTTCCTTTAAGGCAAATAAGGGTATCTACGGAGGGCCCCGTACTAATATCTTGAGAAAATATAACTTCAAGCGTATCATCCATATCCAAATCAGCTATTGAGACACTACGATGAATTGTTCTATTGCTCTTATAACTCCATTCAAGTCCACCGGTCAAGCCATTTAAGCAATAGATATGCATATCATAACTCCCAAATACTACTTCCAATGTTCCATCTAAATCCATATCTGCAATTCCCGGGGAACCTCTTACCCTACCCGAAGTTCCACTGGAATAACTCCATTCTACTGTTCCTGTTGCTCCATCAAAACAAAACATTGTATCAGTATCAATTCCAATTACGACTTCCATATTTCCATCTCCATCAACATCTCCTATTGCTGGGGAACAATATACTCCAAGAGAAGCTGGGTAACTCCATTCAAGTATTCCTGTTGCACCATCAATACAGTAAATGTTACTCCCTCCAAATGCAATCTCCATTGCCGCATCTCCATCTAAATTTGCCACTGCAAGTGCAACATTCATGCTTGCAGCATAACTCCATTCAAGTATTCCGCTTCCGGCATCTAAACAATAGAGCTTATCTCCTCCGATTACAACTTCTAACTGACCATCACCATCTACATCTGCTATAGTGGGAGAAAATGCTTTTCCAAAAGCACTACCAGTGGGATAACTCCATTCAAGTGTTCCCGTTACACCATCCAGACAACAAACTTTATTATCCCCCCAGCTCCCAAATACTATTTCTAATTGACTGTCAATATCTACATCTGCTATTGCCGGAGCAGAGCGAACTTCTCCACCGGCAAGATATGACCACTCAATTGTACCTGTTGCACCATTGAAACAATATACAGTACCATTAAGAGTTCCAATTACAATTTCCATATCTCCATCTAAGTCTATATCTGCTACTGCCGGGCCAAAAGATTCTACAGCATTTCCTACTTGATAAGACCATTTGACAATAGGTGTAGTTTGTATAGCTCCTCTCATGATTTGAAAATGCGTGTTCTCGTTATTTGCTCCATACGTAGTCCAAGTAGTATCGGCATAAGTTTGTCCAAAAATAAATAATGCTACTAAAATTTCCATTTTTTTCTCCTTTTTTTAGAATCTTATTAATTTTAAGCTCTGTTTAAAATTACGACTCTGAAGAGTAGCAAAATAAACACCACTACTTTGTATATTAGAAATAAATGTATGCCCACCTTTGCTTAAAACACCTTTATAAATTGTTTGCTGTAATCTACCGCAGACATCATAAATATTTATATCTACTTGTATGGCTTTTGGAGTAAAGAGATAAATTTCTTTACCTATAGCTTTAAACTCTAAGCTCATAGTTTTAAATTGCTTATTCTCCTCTATACTCATAGGAGTACAACCACTTGTATTTAAAGGATCATCAATGACATAAATGTAGTTATCATCGTATGTTCCGACAACTATTTCCAAACAGCTATCGCAATCTATATCTCCTATAGCAACATCGTGTATATCTCTCTGTAATGTTATAGTCCAACAAATCGTTCCGTCGTGGTTTAAGCAATAAAGCTCGCTAGTTCCGGCACTTGTAATTTTTGGAGATAGAATCTCGTGCCAGCCATCTCCATCCACATCAGCAATTGCAGGAGCACAATGAACACCACCTAAAATATCAAAACTCCAACAAAGTGTACCATCATAGTTTATCGCATAAAGCTTACCAGTGCTCATATTATAAGAACCAAAAACTACTTCTTTATACCCATCTTTATCTATATCGGCAACTGCCGGAATTTGCCGCTCGTCTCCTACGTTACCTATCGCATAACTCCAGAGAAAGGTACCGCCATGGGATAAAGCATACACATTGCCATCATACGAACCAAATACTATCTCATAAAAGCTATCTCCATCTATATCAGCAACTACTGCGGAAAGCGCGGTTCCTCCTGCAGCATAACTCCAGAGAAGACTACCATCGTGATTTAGTGCATAAACTTTATCTCCTCCAATAATTATCTCATACTGTCCATCTCCATCTATATCAGCAACTGCCGGGACATGTGCTACTCCTCCCGAAACATAACTCCACAAAAGACTTCCATCGTGATTTATCGCATAGACCTTATTATCATTTGAACCAACAATTATTTCATATTGACTATCTCCATCTATATCGACAACTGTCGGCGAAAACGCTCTTCCTCCTGTAACGTAACTCCACAGAAAACTACCATCATGATTTACTACATAAACCTTATTATCCCAAGAACCAATGATCACCTCATCATAACTATCTCCATCTATATCGGCGGTTGCACAGGAAAGCAGTAAGTAGCCCCCCATTGAATACGACCAAAGAAGAGAACCGGTATGGTCAAGCGTGTAGGCCTTTTTTTGAAGATGGACAAGACCTATTATCTCAAGATACCCATCATTATTAATATCCGCAAGAGTCGGTGCACTCTCTAATTGACCGGATCCCCCTGTATTATAACTCCATTTAACAGTAGCACTTGTCATTGCCCCTTTCCCTTCTTGTTCATGTGTATTACATAAATCATTACCATACATTGGCCAATCCAAAACAAGCAATAAAATATAAAGTATCATTTTTCCCCTCCTTCTATATTTCGCAAATAATTACAAAAAACTTATTCACAAAAAATCAATTTCTCTTTACGTAAATCATAATTCTCAAAAATTACTCCATGCATTAGCTATGTGATAAACGAAATAATACAATTTTACCCTTTTGCTAATTAATCAATATATCTATTGAAAAGCAAAAAAGTCAAGAGAAAAAATATTTTTGCTTATTTTAGCGGACCAATAATGTTTTCTACTTCGTCAAGAATTTCACCAGATTTAACCATGCGGGTTAAAACGTCTATATCTTTAAATATAGGTCTGTCTTCGTCAAGTCGCTTCACATATTTTCGGATTACATTATAAGCAATTTGAGTTCCTTTGCCTGCTCGAAGAGGTTTCTTGAAATCAAACGCTTGTGCAGCCGCCATAAGTTCAATCGCAACAATTGCATTTGCGTTTTCTATGATTTGGCGAGTTTTAATTGCTGTAGTCATTCCCATTGAGACAAAGTCTTCCTGGTCAGCCGCTGCAGGAATTGAGCCCGTAGCAGCAGGATTTGCAAAAACACGATTTTCAGAAACCAATGCATCTGCGGTATATTGCGATAACATTAATCCGGAGAACATTCCTGCTCCTTTTGTAAGATAAGCGGGAAGCCCTTTTGATAGGTGAGGATTCAGTAAACGATTTAATCTTCTTTCTGAAAGTACACAGATTGTAGTAACTGCTATTCCAAGAAATTCAAGAGCAAATGCAAGTGGAGTTCCTTGAAAGTTAGCACAAGTCAAGCAAATTCCCCCATCTTCCTCAAAAAATAATGGATTATCGGTAACTCCATTCAATTCGGTTGTAAATGTCTTTCTTGAAAAACGGAATGTATCTTTTGCCGAACCAACTACCTGAGGTGTGCTTCTCAAGCTATAAGCATCTTGAACCTTTTTGTTCGGTTGTTCAAGAAGTTCACTGCCTTCTGTGAGTCTTCTTATATTTTCCGCACACTCAATAGATCCTTGATAACCACGAGCATAATGGACTCGCTCATCATAAGCTTGCATATTGGCATTTAATGCCTCAATCGTCATTGCTGATGCTATTTCTTGAGTCTTTAGCCATCGTTCCGCATCATACGTCTCAATAATTCCCATCCCTGTTATAACATTAGAACCATTTATAGTAGCTAATCCGTCTCTGGCTTCAAAAACAATAGCTGGAATCCCAGCTTGCTTCATTGCTTCTTTTCCTGGCAATCGTTTGCCTTGATAAAAAGCTTCTCCTTCTCCCATAAGAACAAGAGCTATTTGAGCCATAAGAGAAAGATCTCCGCATGCTCCTACTGAGCCATGCTGACATACGACAGGAATCACGTCTTTGTTTAGCATTGCGGCAAGTGTCTCTACGATGATAGGGTTAACGCCGGAATGCCCTATACAGAGGCAACTAATCCTTGAAATTATAGCTGCACGTACATCTTCTATTTGGACTGGTTCACCATAACCGGCGGAATGGCTATAAATTAAATATTTCTGAAATTCTTTGATTTGTTCCGGTGGTAAGACAACTTCTGCAAGCTCTCCAATTCCGGTAGTTACTCCATACATAACTTCTTTTGTTTCAAGTTTTTTATCTACTATTTTTCTATTTTTCCGAATCTTCTCAATAACTTCTGTAGGAATTTCAATTTTTTCTTTCCCACGTGATATTTTTATTACATCCTCAATTTTTAGGTTTTTGCCTGTAATTTTGATAGCCATTTTTTTATGATTATGACTTTTAATACCCTATGTAAGAGAATTTAAGAACTCGGATGGGCTCTTTATTTAAAACACCTTTAAAAGCAAACTCTAATATTACTTGTTCTTCGAATTTCCATCTTATCCCGGCATTAAGAATAAAATCATTGTTAAAGTATCCCTCAGATACAATACTTATAGAATTTAATATTCCTGCTTCTGCTCCAAAAAAAACTCCGAGTGAATCTTTGTAATTTACTCCACCATACGGAATAATTTTCCATCCTAAATCTCCTCCCAAAACACCATAAACTCCGATGGGTGAATCTGAATATTTTTCCGAATCAAAGCCGATTGCAAGCGAAAATTTCATAGCTTGTGCTCCGCATTTTATTTGAATTCCAGGAGATGAATGACATGCCGGAGTTCCAGAACCAAGAATCTTTTCTCCGCCATAGGAAATCCCAAAAACAAAATTCTCAAAAGGTGAAATTCCCATTCGCCCAATTACCTTACCATTTGCTCCGAATCGGAATTCAAGTTCAGGACTGCCTACAGAAGAAATATAAGTAGTTGGAAAATCTACGAGATATCCTAAATTAAATAGAAAAAGAGTTATTAATCCCATTATTTGTACTTGAAGAATTACATTGCAAAGCCCCGATGTCAAGAAAAAATAACTTCACCCCGAAGCATACAACGGAAACAAAAAAGTAGCGGCGGAGGGACTTGAACCCCCGACACGAGGATTATGATTCCTCTGCTCTGGCCACCTGAGCTACGCCGCCACAAACACCACACCTAAACATCTATTATACAAAAGCTTACAACATACCAATAATAACAGTATTTATTACTACTATTATTTATGAAAAAAATTTATTCTAATATCTTTTAAAAGTCAAGAATTTTATTGATTTTTTTGACTGAATTCTATTTGTGAAAGAGTAAGAATATCACACGTCTTATCATTTTTTGTTCTGCTCGTTTCGTTTGTGATGCTTTATGATGCCACCTTCTGATGCAAATATAGTATCTTCTGCTATATTTGTTGCTAAATCAGCTACTCGCTCTAAATTTCTTGCAATTAAGATTAATTCAAGTACACGATCTATTATAGCAGAATCATTTACTGCATAAGTCAATAGTTCTTCGGTAATTTGCTCAAGGAACAGATCAACCTCTGAATCATTTTTGCAAACCTCAACAGCAAGCTCAGTATCATTTTTAGCGAATGCATTTAGACTTTCTTTTAACATTTCGCAAGACCTCTCAGCCATTCTTGGTATATCAATTAAGAGCTTTGTCAATGGTTTGGATATCAAGTTTAGTGCTTTTTCTGCAACATTTACTGCGTGGTCTCCAATCCTCTCCAGATCGTTATTTATCTTGATTATCATAACTATAGTTCGTAAGTATGATGCTTCGGGTTGATATAATGCTATCAAATTTATGGCATCTTCTTCTATTTCAATTTCAAGTTCATTTACTTTCGGCTCATACTTTTCTATAACTTCCTTGGCAATTGACTCTTTTTTCTCCACCAGTACTTGTATGCTTTTTGCAACCATCTCTTCTACAAGCCCCGCCTGAACAAAGAGTTTTTCCTTAAGTTCAACAATTTTCTGTATTAACATTTTAGTCCTCCTTTAATTATTAACCAAATTTTCCCGTTAGATAATTTTCAGTTCGCTTGTCTTTAGGTGCTGTAAATATTTTTTTAGTTTCGCCAAATTCTATTAACTCTCCTAATAACATAAAAGCAGTATAATCAGAAACTCTTGCTGCTTGTTGCAGATTATGTGTAACGATTATGATTGTATATTTTTCTTTTAATTCTTCCATTAATTGTTCAATTTTTGCAGTTGAAATAGGGTCAAGAGCAGAACAAGGTTCGTCAAAGAGTATTATTTCCGGTTCAATTGCTATTGCTCGTGCAATGCAAAGTCTTTGTTGCTGTCCACCGGACAAGCTAAAAGCATTTTTATGAAGGCAATCTTTCACTTCATCCCAGAGCCCTACATCAATAATTGACTCCTGAACTCTTTTCTCTATTTTGGCTTTATCTTTCCACCCGTGAATCTTTAGCCCGTAGGTTACATTCTCAAAAATAGTTTTTGGAAATGGGTTTACTTTCTGAAACACCATCCCTACTTTTTTCCTCAAGCTAAATACATCTTTGATGTCTTTGTATATATCTTGCTCATCAAGTAGTACTTCCCCTGTAATCCGTGTTCCGTCTATAAGGTCGTTTAGTCGGTTAAATACACGCAGAAGAGTTGATTTTCCACATCCGGATGGTCCCATTATAGCAGTTACTGCATTCTCCGGTATTGAAATATTTACATCTTTCAAACACTGATAATCTCCATACCATAAATTCAAATTCTTTGTGCTAATTTTAGGATTTACCATTTTTTAGCCCTCCTACTTTTAACTCGTATTAATATTGCTACGAAGTTTATACTCATAACCAAACCAAGTAACACTACAGCAGTCCCATAAGCAATCGGAACTTGAAATTCCGGTGCCGTTCCTTCTGTCATTAAAGCATATATATGGTAAGGTAGCGTCATAACTTCATCAAAAACAGAACGAGGAAGCAATCTCTGATAAAATGTAACAGCAGTGAACAAAATCGGTGCAGTTTCACCTGCGGCACGTCCTATTCCAAGTATAGTTCCAGTTATGATGCCAGGCAAAGCAGTGGGAAGAACTACTTTTGTTATTGTTTGCCACTTAGTTGCTCCAATCGCAAATGACGCCTCTTTAAACTCTTTTGGAACTGAAAGAATCGCTTCTTCGCTTGCTTTTATTATTACAGGAAGAGTCATTATTCCAAGCGTAAGTGCCCCTGACAACACAGATACGCCAAAATCGAAGAATTTCACAAACACCGCCAACCCAAATAACCCGAAAACTACAGAAGGAACTCCTGCTAATGCACTCACACCTATTCGTATGGTTTTTATCAGTCTTTTGCATGCTGCATATTCTATGAGATAAATAGCGGATAATACCCCTAACGGTAACGCAACAATTATAGTTCCAAGGCAAAGGTAAAGAGTGCCAACAATTGCAGGAAAAATACCTCCTTTAGTCATTCCGTCTTTAGGCACTGCAAGTAAAAACTCAATATTTAATACTTTAAATCCTTTGCTTGAAATAAAAACAAGTATTGCAAGGAAAGAAATAACAACAACAAAAATTGAAATTCTCAATCCGAGTAATCCTATAAATTCCTTTTGCTTTCTCATTTTTCTTTGAGGTATTCAGCAATTAAGCTTAACCCAAGTGTTATCAAAAACAAGACCAGTCCTATGGCAAATAATGCATGATAATGCATACTTCCCATAGGAGCTTCACCCATTTCGGCTGCGATAGTTGCCGTCATCGGTCTTACTGGTCTGAAAAAATTAGGAGTAATAACCGCACAACATCCGGCTATCATAAGAACGGTCATAGTTTCTCCTATTGCCCTACCTATTCCAAGAATAATCGCCGCAAATATACCGGATTTTGCTGCCGGTACTACTACTTTCGTTATGGTTTCCCATTGATTTGCCCCAAGTGCAAAAGATGCTTCTCTTAATGCTTTGGGTACCGAAGATATTGCATCTTCGGCAATGCTTGCTACAGTCGGTAGAGCCATAATTCCCAAAATAACAGAAGCAGTAAATGCAGTCAATCCTATGGATAGGTGAAATATTTTTTGAATCATAGGAGCAAGCAATACCATACCGAAAAATCCGTAAACTACCGAAGGAACTCCGGCAAGCATCTCTATAAACGGTTTGATTATTTCTCTTACTCCTCGATTAGCAATTTCCGAAAGATATACGGCACATCCAAGCCCAAGTGGAATAGCAATAACCAAAGCTCCTACCGTTACCATTAAAGAACCGCATATTAACGGTAAAATTCCAAACTCCGGTGGTTCATGCACAGGATACCAATGTCTCCCAAAGATGAACTTGAAAATAGGAACAGACTTAAAAATGGGGGTTCCTTCTATAAACAGAATGAGCATTATCCCAAACAGAAATACCCATGTTAGTAAGGCAAAAACCGGTAGTAATTTTTCAATAAAATTCTTTTTCATTTATCTTTGTAGGGATTTGATTTATCAAATCCGCATCAAACATGATAAATCGCATCCCTACGTCTTGTTATTTTACTGGCACAAAACCAACATTCTCAACAATTTCCTGACCTTTTTCACTCAAAATAAAATCAATCAACTCTTTTGCCAATCCTTTCGGCTCACCATTTGTATACATATATAATGGTCTCGCAATTTTATATTCTCCGGAAACAACTGTCTCGTTAGTAGGAGTTACTCCTTCTACAATAAGACTCTTTACATCGGATGAGAGATATCCAATTCCGATATAGCCAATAGCATCAGACGCTCCTATTACTGCTGTTACTATTGCTTTATTTGAGGCAAGCATTAGAGCGTCTTCTTTTGTTTTCCCTCCCTTAAGAACTAACTTTTTAAAAACCTCAAAAGTACCTGAAGCAACATCCCTTGAGATTGCTACTATAGGCTTGGCTTTTCCACCAACTTCACTCCATTTGGTTATCTTGCCTGTATAAATTGCTTTTAACTGTTCTAATGACAATTCTTTTACAGGATTTGACGGATGAACAATAACAGCAATTCCATCTCTTGCAATTACTGTTCCAACAGGATTTATACCCTTAGATCTACAAGTTGCTATTTCTTTTGTTTTTATGGATCTTGAGGCATTGGCGATATCACAAGTTTTGTCAATAAGAGCTGCAATGCCAACCCCGGAACCACCACCACGAACACTTATATTCACCTTTGGATGTAATTCCATAAATTCTTCTGCTGTTCTTTGAGCAACAGGTAAAACAGTAGTCGAGCCTGTAAGTGTAAGTTTGTTCAATTTTTTTCTTGCAAAACTCTGTGTTCCGGCAAAAGCCACAAGAAATAATGTAGCCGTCAAAAATCCTACTTTATTTAGTCTTAACATTTTATCCTCCTTTTATGTTTTATAGCTCACCAAATTTCGGCGTAGACCATCCCCAACGAAGCTGTAACATAATTTTATCTGTAGGCTCTGAATCCGAAGCCTCTGATTGTTCTCTTACAAATACCGTTTGAAGCATAACATCCGGCTTACCTTTTTCTCTCCTTGAAAAATAATAATTAAATCCACCGAGATATAGAAACTTACCATCATCTTCTTCATCCGTATCAGGATCCCAGCAATCATAACGGGCAAAAATCTCTACGTCTTTATTTAGAATAGTTCCCAGATGAAATTTTGGAAATATCATATATCCCATTTGCGTTGTCGGATTATCAAAGTCGCCTTTTTGCCCTCCGAGGTACTGCATCCAAATATCAACAGGACCTTTGGCAATCCTTGCAAGACCAGTATAGTATTGCTTCTTTTGGTATTCGTCTACCCCTGAATTTTCCTGTACATAAGAACCACCGATAGTAAAACCGGGGATGGGAATAAATCTCAAATCTGCCATATAAGCAAGTTCTGTATTAATTAAGTCGCCTACTTTTTTATAACCCTCACCATTTACAGCCGCAAGCCTCCATGTTCCGTATCCTTGTGGAATATAGCCACCAATTGATACTCCGTAGTCTCTGCTTCCGGGTATAACCTTATATCTTTCTCCTATACATTTCTCAATTGGCCAGTATTCCCAATCATAGACTCTACCAAAATAGTTCTTCTGTAATCCTACCGTTACATCACCTTCGGGAATGAACCCTTTAAATTTTACATAACCATCTTTGATTTTCAATCCTGCACCATGAGGGTCTCCCTTCTCATCCTTTGACTTATCCGATGAAAACATCTCCAATGAGATACGAGACTCAAGTTTATCCGTATGTATGTGTTTCCAACGGAAGTATATCCTTTTTACATTAAACTCGCTCTCTTGTGTTTCTCCTTCTTTCATTTTTTGAGTATATCTAAACCAATTTTCCCCATAGAACTGGGTTTGTCCTCCAAAAGCAGAAATTACGATAAGCATATTTACAATGGAACCGATAAAAATTTTGTTCATTCTTTCCTCCTTTTTCTGCGGATAATATCGTAGGTTTTAAATATTAAAATCCCCAAAAGGATAATAAGAGGTAAAAGTCCTACAATATAATCCATTTCACGTTATAGGGCTCTCTTTACTTAAAAGAGAACCAGCACAAACTTAAGCAAGATACCCAAATAAAGACTGAACAGAATAGTCTCCAAATGTTCTCCTGCAAGCTTCCAAAAAATTGCCATTTCTTTTCGTCACCTCCTTTCTCATTAAAGTTATACATTTTCAATGTTAACTACTTATAAAGGCTTTGTTAATTTTTGGTTAAGAATTGTCCTTACGAGTTATTCTCTTGTTATTCTCTTGTTATTCTCTTGTTATTCTGAATCATCCACTTGTCATTCTGAACCCTTCACTTGTCATTCTGAACGAAGTGAAGAATCTCAACATATCGTTCAGGGTAACCTCCGCGAAGCAACTCCCAGTCTTCGCTTTGCCTTTTCTCTTATTTGTCTTACTCTTTCCTTTGGAAGATGCAAAATTTTGGATATCTCGTTTAAATTACAAGCTTCCTTACCATCCAACCCAAATACCAGAGTTAGAACTTTTCTTTCTATTTCCGGAAAAGTTGTCATTCCGAGCAATAGCAAAGCAATCTCCGACTGGTTCTCTGAATCAATTTGTAAGGACGTATAATTATACGCCCCTACGTCCGCCATACTTCTTTTTGGAGGGATACCGGCGGTAATTTTGCATGCAACAACATCATTGTTGCACTCCAAATTAAGAGACTGTTTATTCGCTTCTTCTATTGCTTTCAAAATATTTTTCTTTATCCAATAAAATGCGTAGGTAGAAAATTTAGTTCCTTTTGTCGCATCAAATTTTTCAGATGCCTCAAGTATTCCTATACACCCTTCCTGTATTAGGTCTTCCACAGGAACCCCATAAGTTTTATACTTATTGGCAATACTCTTCACCAGAGGAAGATATTTTTTAATAATTTCTTCTTTCATCACCCTTTTGTCATGCTGAACTTGTTTCAGCATCTACTTAATTAGATATCCTGATTGTTAATTAAGTATAAAGGGAATATTAATTTTTGGTTAAGAATGGATTATGGAGTGCAAAAGCTTGCTTTTGCTTGAGGTTGTAGGGGCGTTAAATTTAACGCCCCTACGGTGTAAATTTGTTTATTTTTGGAGTGCAAAAACTCTGTTTTTGCATGCAAACAACATCGTTGTTGCAATCCATATATATCTCTATGATACTGTTGCTGGTGTGATTGTACTAAACAGTCCTATCCGCATCTTCTTGTCAAACCACTGCGCCCGATATTCCAATGCTCCGCAAGTGCTTAAATCAATATTGTGTCTGTAAGGGCTATTTGTATCATCACCTGCCCACTTCCATTCGCCTCCTCCAACACGATACCAGAGCTTTGCTCCGGCAATATTCTTGGGCTTAGCGTTTTTTTTCTCATTCCCGGGATTCGGTCCAAAATGAATCGTAATCTGCCCCGTTCGTAAATCCAGTTTCAAAAGAGGTGGCTCTAATTCCATTACATATTCAGGTGATACAGGGGTCGGCGTGGTATCTCGTACCGTGATGCTAAGAAGCTCTCGTTGAGAATCTAATAGTTGTGGATTTGCCTGTAGCATCCCAACTGCTGCCCTGATTTTTTCTTGTGCAGATACGCGGTTACTGTTTTTGACTTCTGTTGCAACTTCGGCTGTAGTTTGAGCTTGCAGATGTGCCGGATAGTTTGTATTCCACCTTAGATGAGTTCCAAGCACATCAGTTACGAAATTTTGTGAAAGCTCGACTGCTTGAGCAACGTCGGGAAGATTAGCGCAGAATTTATGAAACCACTCATCAAATTCTGCATCTGGTCCTGGTATATATCCACTTCTTGCCATTTTTACCTCCTTTTATGTTGTGTAGGGGCGAACCTATGTGTTCGCCCATTGTTTTAGGGCAGACACACGGGTCTGCCCCTACCCATCCGTTCGGTAAGGTTACCGAGTCATTCGGTATGGTTACCCAACCGTTCGGTACGATTACCCATTTATTCGGTAAGGTTACCGAGTCGTTCGGTACGGTTACCTATTCATTCGGTAATATTACCGAGTCGTTCGGTACTCTTACCCATCGGTTCGGTGATGTTACCGAGTCGTTCGGTAATGTTACCAATTCATTCATAGAACTCCTCAAATCTTTCATTCTTCGTAGCGTGGGGGTTTATCCCCCACATTTGTTTTTGCCGAGGATGAACCTCGGCGCTACCTGAATCATTGCCGTAGGGGCGTTTAATTAAACGCCCCTACAAATGAGCATCTATCTCAATACAATTGCCTTTTTCGTTACTGCCTTGCCATCAATATTTAACTGTAATGTCTTTAAGTGATGGTTACAATATCTGAGTAAAAGAGCAAAGGCAAGATTATGGAATTTGTGAATAAGGAAAATAGCTTTTTCTTTTTGTCTCTTGCCAGAACCTTCAATAAAATATTGTTCATCTGTCAATTGATGGATAGAAAGGAGGAACTGGCAATGAGTGAAAAGGAATTTATTTATCGCATAAGAGTGAGAATATTTGAAGAAGCAGATAA
>JAUVIV010000157.1 GCA_030592575.1 bacterium
ATATTTTATTGAAGGTTCTGGCAAGAGTCAAAAAGAAAAAGCTATTTTCCTTATTCACAAATTCCATAATCTTGCCTTTGCTCTTTTACTCAGATATTGTAACCATCACTTAAAGACATTACAAATAAATACCAAGTTTAAATAAGATGTCAAGTTTTTTGTGTGAAGATAGAATCTTGATTCTTGTAAATCTTATCAACAGCATATGCTTAAGATGATTTTCCGTAAAAAAGTTACAGGAAGTTATACCATTTTAAATTTAACCTGTCATTGTGATCCTGAATATTAGTGAATGGGAAACAATCTCTCTACATATATTTTATATATCTTCAAACTCTCATCTGTCAATTGCTTTTCCTGCCCTTTTTTCTACGGAGTGCAAAAGCTTGCTTTTGCATCTTTCTGTCCGGCTTTAGCCGAGGGTTAATTTATATTTTCTTTTTTTTGAGGAGCAAGATTCTATATGCGATAATATAAATCGCAATTAAAAATTGCTCCTACACAAGTTATTCGGTATCTTTCTTTTGGAGTACCTTTTGCATCTTTCGCATCTATTTCGCAGTATCAAGCTACTGCACTCCATATTTATCTTAATTTAATTACTTTGGAATGCATTCCTGAACGCGTGTCAGTGGGTGGTTTTGTCATTGCGAATCCTTCTTCTGTTATTCTGAATGAAATGAAGAATCTTGAGGTTGTCAGGGGCTTCGTGAAGCAATCTCAATGAGGATTGCCACGCCCCGATAAATCAGGGCTCGCAATGACAGTTGTGGAAAAGGTTTCCAATCCTTGACAATTTATCAGGAATAGAAAGTCCTTCCCACACTGTTTTGCATCTTTTGCACCTATTTCGCAGTAGCAAGCTACTGCACTCCATATTTGGATACGATAAATCGTGTTCCTACAGACGACCAGAGGTTTTTCCTACATTGTTTTGGACTCTACTAATCTGCCAACTATATCATAAACTTGAATTTTACAATCTGGAATTTTCTAATCTTATTAATAAGATGGGGGGGATTTATTTAAACAACTTCTCTCTTAAAACTTTTACAATTCTTTCGGATGCTTTTCCATCCCAAAGAGTTGGATAGTTAGCTTTTTTATCGCTCTTTCCATTCAAAATTTTATGAGCTTCATCAATAATCATTTTAGTGTTGCTGCCTACCAATATATTACTTCCTTTGGTTAAAGTTATCGGTCTTTCTGTATTCTCTCGTAATGTTAAGCAAGGAATATTTAATACATTTGTTTCTTCCTGCAGTCCACCGGAATCACTTAAAACAAGTTTTGAGTTTTTCAATAAACTTTGAAATTCTATGTATCCTAATGGCTCAATCAATCTAATTTTTTTCGGATTGTTGTTATCACAAAAATAATCCGATAAGCTAAATTTTTTAATCTGTTTTAATGTACCTGGATGAATCGGGAAGATTATTGGTATCTCTTTGACTATTTCATTTAAAGCTTCTAAAATATTTTTCATTATGTTCTTAGTAGCAACATTTTCAGCTCTATGGAGAGTTAAAAGAGCATATTTTTTGGAATCAAGACCAAAGTCTTTGTATTTCTGAACAGAATCTATTTTTTCTTGATTAGCAAACAATGTATCAATCATTACATCCCCAACTAAAAATATTTTATCTTTAGGAATACCTTCCCGTTTGAGATTCAGATTAGCGTCCTCGCAAGTAGTGAAAAGAAAGTCAGAAACTACGTCAGCAAGTATTCTGTTTATTTCTTCCGGCATTCTTCTATCGAATGAACGAAGGCCAGCTTCGATATGTGCAAGTTGGATATGTAATTTAACAGCAACTAAGGCAGCAGCTAATGTAGAGTTTACATCGCCCACAACAATAATCAAATCAGGTGGTTTCTCGAGACATACTTTTTCAAATTCAATCATTATTTTGCCAGTTTGTTCGCCGTGACTGCCTGAGCCAACTCCAAGAGAAATATTTGGTTTAGGGATATTTAACTCTTCAAAGAATATTTTAGACATTTCATAATTATAATGTTGACCGGTATGAACAACGATGGGTTCGAACTTTTCAGGATATTTTTCCAGTTCTCTAATAATAGGAGCAATTTTCATAAAGTTAGGTCTTGCTCCACTTACGAGAAAAATTCTTTTCATAATTAAATTAGTTCTTAGTTATTACCCGGATTTTACTACTAATGATTTATCAAGGGTATATTTAATGAGACTTTTTGCAATATAGTCACGAGCTTTTCTTGATTTTGCTCCCAAAATAACTACCATTACTTTTTTTTCTCCTCCGAGAGAAGTAGCTATTAGGTTCCAACCGGCTTTACGATAGTATCCTGTTTTCAAGCCATCTACAAAATCACATCTTCTCATTAAAGTATTCCACGATACTAACTCGAATTTTCCATCCCGAAAAGTATCTATTTTTATATTTGCCAGTCTTCGTACTTCAGGATATTTTATAACCTCAAGTGCAAGAACTGCCATATCTCTGCAGTTTGAGACATTATAATTTTCTGAATTTTCCTTCTTAGAAGGTGGTAATCCGGTCATATTCCAAAAACGAGTATTTAAAAGTCCCATTTTCTTTGCCCGATTATTCATCATTTGTACGAATTTTTCTTTTGACCCACCGATATATTCC
>JAUVIV010000116.1 GCA_030592575.1 bacterium
ATTGATGAAATATCTCGAGTTTCCAGAAAAGGTTATATAGAATTTCCGAGAGTGTTTTATGAGTATATTTTTAATTTTTATGTCCACAAGCTTGCACTCCATCATAGAGATGGAGAAATATTAATACTTGATAAAAAACACCTTTGTTTAAATAATCTTCAAGATATTTTCTGGAACTGGCTTAGACATTGCAGTAGAAATATTTCATTTATTCAGGATTTTAAAGATTTATTTATGATTGGTTTTGAGTGGGAAAATGAAATTAAATATAAAGTGGTTAATAAGATAAATGAATTAATTACGAAGGAAGATATTGACGATTTCAAAGTATATTTCAAAAAAATTAATAATACTTTGCAAAGTCATAATTATTCATTAGAGCAAATGAAAATAATTCCCTTTTGCAAATTAACATTTGCTATATTCTTGCAAAAATTATTGCGGAAAATACATAATAAAAATTATGATTCTGCAAGAAATATAAATAATTCTAATAAAATAATAGCACAAGTTCAATGAAAATGTTATTAAAATGTCCTGATTGTGAATGCGAAAAATTTGATTACAAAGATAATTTTTATATATGTGGAAATTGTGGAAAGAAGCTTAAATTAATATTGCCATCATATACATGAAATGATTTTATGTGGTGGAAGAACTTTCTAAGGATATGAAAAAAACTCTATTCTATGTTTTAAATACTCTGTGGAAATTTAAAAAGAAAAAAGATAGAAATCCCGTGAGAAACTATTTTAGTGATGGACAAATATTGAATGAAAGAGATATGTGTTCGTTTTTCAGAAAAATATATGGGGGATATATAGAGATTCATAATTTTGTAATACCCAAAATAGTTAAACAAGGAGGAAAAGTTTTGGAAATTGCTTGTGGGATAGGATTAAATTATGATAGGTTTAAATATTATAAAGAAATTATAGAATATGTAGGCGTTGATACATCTTCAAGTGCAATTAACTATGCAAAGATAAGATATGGAAATAAATTTATAAGGAGTGATGGACGAAAAACACCTTTTACAGATCACTGTTTTGATGTCTCTTTTGCTCTTTCGGTGGCAGATCATTTAGAAAATTACAAAGAATTGTTAACCGAAATGATTCGTATAACAAAAAAAATGATAATTATTGCATTCTATAGAGGACTAATAGATAGAAACAATATAAACAAATATAATATAGAGCAGCCGGAAAGATTAAAACATATTATTGATTCTTACGAAAAAGATAAGACAGGAAAATATATTTATTATATGAATCAGTATTCTAAAGAAGAATTAATAAAATATCTTAAGGAAAATTTTATAGATTGGAAATACTCAATAAATACAGTAAAAACTCCACAAGATTCAGAAAAATTAAATGCTGATATTCTAATATTAACAAAAAGTATATAAATTAGTTTACTAAACTATAATGACAAAAGGAGATTTTTATGGCTTTTTGGACTAACAAAAGGATTGTAGTAACTGGAGGAGCAGGATTTTTAGGGTCATACGTGGTGGAAAAGTTACAAGATAGAAAATGCAAAGACATTGTTGTTCCAAGAAGAAAAGAATATGATTTAAGAACTCTTCCTGCAATTATTGACTTGTTTGAAAAAGTTCATCCTGATATTGTAATACATCTCGCTGGAATTGTGGGTGGTATAGGAGTAAATAGAGAAAAACCCGGTGAATTCTTTTATGATAACCTGATAATGGGAGTACAACTTATGGAACAAGCACGATTATTTAAAGTAAATAAGTTTGTAGCTGTCGGAACAGTCTGTGCATATCCCAAATTTACACAGGTTCCCTTTAAAGAAGAAAGCTTATGGAATGGTTATCCGGAGGAGACAAATGCTCCTTATGGTTTGGCAAAAAAGATGCTTCTTGTTCAATCTCAGTCGTACAGGCAACAATACGATTTCAATTCTATATTTTTACTGCCTGTAAATCTATATGGATCACGGGATAATTTTGAACCAGAAACTTCTCATGTAATACCTGCTTTGATTAAAAAGTGTATAAATGCAATAGATAACAACGAAGGCGAAATAGTATGTTGGGGTGATGGAAGCCCAACACGAGAATTTGTATATGTTGGAGATGCGGCTGAAGCGATTTTGTTGGCAACAGAAAAATATAATAAAAGTGCTCCTGTAAACATAGGTAGTGGCTTTGAAATATCTATAAAAGACCTGGTTACATTAATTGTAAAATATACAGGATTTAAGGGGAAAATTGTTTGGGATACTACAAAACCAAATGGCCAACCGAAAAGATGTCTTGATACAAGCAAAGCGGAGAAAGAATTTAAATTTAAGGCAAAGGTAGATTTTAATGAAGGGCTGAAAAAGACTATAGAATGGTATAAAAAACAATGCATTAAAAGACAATAATGATATTATATAATTATATTAAAATATTATTTAGTTTTAGTGTATTTACGTTAAAAGTTAGGGAAAAGAGCTATGATTTAAACTTCAATCAAAATAATAGAGATAAGTGGATTAAGAAAGTTGCAAAATCACTTCCAAAAGGAACTAAAATACTGGATGTTGGGGCAGGTTTATGTCAATATAGAAAATTTTTCGAGCATTGTGAATATAAAACACAAGATTTTTGTCAATATAAAGGAACAAAAAATGGGTTAATGAAAGACGAGTGGAGATATGGAACAATTGATTATGTGTGTGATAGCACATCTATTCCGGTACCTGATGTTTCTTTTGATGCTATTTTATGTAGTGAAGTTTTAGAACATATACCTGAACCCATTAAGGCAATCAAAGAATTCTCCAGAATCCTTAAAAAAAACGGAAAATTGTTTCTTACTGCTCCGTTGGGTTCAGGACTGCATCAACAACCATATCATTATTACGGTGGATTTACTCCTCATTTCTATAAAAAATATTTTAAGGAATTTGGATTTAAGGTTATAGAAATAACTTCCAATGGTGGTTTATTAAAACATTTCATTCAAGAATCCGGACGAGTTGAACAACTCTTGAAAAAAAAGAATTACAACAGAAAATTCATTTCATATTTTTTTAGTCATTGGATTCCAGCTTTTCTTTATAATTTAGATAAAGAGATTTTTGCTGAGGAATTTACTGTGGGATATTTTGTGGCTGGAGAAAAGAAATGAGAATATTCTACGCGGCAAATGACTCTGTAAACCTATTTGGGTTACGAGATTCTAATATCTGGTACTATAATTTATATATGCCTTTGGTTGATATTGGAAATGAAGTCATACGGTTTGATTATAACTTGTCTCCACATTTCCAAAATTTAGATTTTTCTAATCCGAAGCATAAAACATTTATAGATGAGAATAGACCGAAATTGGAACAAGAGTTTTTGAAACAAATAAAAAAAGCTCATTCCGAAAAGCCAATTGACTTATTTTTCAGCTATTTTTATAGTGCTTGTTGTAGTCCTGAAGTTATAAAAGAAATATCAAAGATGGGTATTGTTACAATGAATTGGTATTGCAATGCTTCTTATCAATTCCATCTTGTCGAAAAAATAGCTCCTTCTTATGATTACTGTCTTGTTCCTGAAAAATTCAGACTTGATGATTATAAAAAAATTGGTGCCAATCCTATTTATTGCCAGGAAGCAGCCAATCCTAATGTCTATAAGCCCTACAATCTACCAAAGAAATATGAAGTAACATTTGTTGGGCAGAAATATGGCGATAGATTAGAATATATACAATATCTTCTTGACGGAGGTATTAATATAAGAGTTTGGGGACCGAATTGGAAAAAAAGAATGAGTTGGAAGAGAACATTATTTGAAAAGTCAAAGAATTTGAATCGCTCTCTATTGGGTCAGTCACCAGTGCTGCAAAGAATATCAGGAGATCCACTTAGTGATGTAGAGCTCATTAAAATGTTTTCAAGAAGTAAAATAAATCTTGGATTTTCGTCTTGTGGAGAAACTCACAAGACAGAAAACCGAATATTACAGATTAGACTTCGGGATTTTGAAGTGCCAATGAGTGGTGGGTTTTACATTGTTGAATATATGTCTGAATTAGAGGAGTTTTTTGAAATTGGTAAAGAAATTGTGTGTTATCATTCAAAAGAAGACCTTCTTGATAAAATCAAATTCTACCTCTCTCATCCTAAAGAACGTGAGATTATAAGGCAAGCAAGTTGTAAGAGAGCAATTAATGATCATACTTGGCAAAAGAGATTTAAAGATGTGTTTGATACTATAGGACTATCAAAATAATAAATTAAGGATTAGATTGAAGCTCTCATCTATCTATTGAAAAAAATGAATACCAAGCCTCTTGTTTCAGTAGTTATGCCTGTTTATAATGGAGAAAAATACCTAAGAGAAGCAATTGATAGCATTCTCAATCAAGCATTTAAGGATTTTGAATTCATTATAATTAATGATGGTTCTACTGATAAATCAGAAGAAATTATTAAATCTTATAACGATAATCGTATTAGATTAATAAGTCAAAATAATCTTAAGTTAATCAAATCACTTAATAAAGGAGTGAAGTTGGCGGTAGGTAAATATATTGCTAGAATGGATGCTGATGACATATCATTGCCAGAACGACTGGAAAAAGAAGTAGAATTCCTTAATAGAAATCAAGATGTTTGCCTTGTAGGAACTTATTCTTTTGTTATTGGTCCAGATGGAAAAGTTATTGATACTTGGAAAGGTTTCTCAGAAAACAAGAAAATAAAGGAAAATCTCCTAATATGTAATCAATTCTGTCATGGGTCAGTGATATTTAGAAAAAAATGTATAGAGGATGTAGGTTTTTATAGAGAAGAATTAGGGGTTATGAGTGATTATATTGGAGATTATGATCTTTGGCTTCGCATATCTGAAAGATGGAATATAGCAAATATTCCGGAAATTTTATATAAACATCGTATTAACCCAAATTCTATCTCAGTGCAAAAAAGCGGTAAACAAGGGAAATGTAAAAAATTTGCGATAAAACTTGCTAAGGAAAGAAGACAATATGGAAAAGATATGTTGCAAGTTGGAGATAGGAGAAATATAGACAAGGTTTTGATGAAAGTATATCCTACATCATGGATAGAAACAAGGAAGAATTTGATTCAAAATGATTATTTATGGGGCAAATATCTTTATAGCAAAGATGACTACAAAGGAGCTATTGGATTTTTTATAAGACCTTTCCCGTACAACCTTTTTAACATAGATATAGTATCTTTAATATTAAAAGCTATGATTAAGTCCGTAGTTCCTAAAAAAACTATAAGCCGATTTATCAAGAAAAAATGAGAGTAGCTTTTATAGTAGATTCATGTGTTGGTTGCTTACCTACTTTTATCCTTAGTCAGATAAAAGGATTAATTGATTTGGGGATTAATGTTCACATTTTCTGTGAATGTAGTTCAAAAGACGAGAAGATAAAACGAAGAAACTGGAATTTAGGTAATAGAGCCCATTATTTTATAAAGATACCTCAGAACAAATTCAAACGAATATTAAAAGCACTTCTCTTGATAACAGAGGTGATTTACAAAGACCCTATTACAATATTACGAACATTTAATTTTTTCAGATATGGTAAAGATTCCTTAACTTTGAAAAATTTATTTTATACTATCCCTTTCATAGGGCAAAAATATGCTATACTTCATTGCCATTATGGTCCAGTAGGATTAGAACATGTTATTCTTAAAGATATGATTAGAGTAAAATACATAGTAACAATTCATGGCTCTGACATAACAAAGTTTGTAAAGCAAGAAGGCAAAAATATATATAACCCACTTTTTAAACCTGGAATTGTATTTATGCCAATAAGTTGTGAATGGCAAAATAGACTAATAAAACTTGGATGCACACAGAAAATCATAGTTCATCATATGGGAGTAGATATTCAAATATTTAGATTGGGAGAAAGTAAAACAAAACAAACTCAAGACATTACAATATTAACAGTAACGAGACTTTCGGAAGAGAAAGGACTTGAATATTCTATTCAGGCTATGGCAAAAGTGATTAAAAAACACTCAAATATCAGGTATCAAATAATAGGAGATGGACCATTAAAAAAGAAACTAATGGCTATGGTATCGCAAATGAATTTAGATGAAAATATAAAATTTTTAGGTTGGGTAGATAATAAAAAAATTGCTGAGTTTACGCAGCAAGCAAATATTTTTCTCTTATCAAGTATTGGTTCTAAGGAGGGAAAAGAAGAAGGTATTCCAGTAGCTTTGATGGAAGCTCAAGCAAGTGGATTGCCAGTACTTTCTACGCAATATGGGTGCATTCCGGAAATAGTAGAAGATGGAAAGTCTGGGTTTCTCGCTCTTCCTGAAAATGTTAACGCATTAACTGAACGATTGACTTATCTAATAGAGCATCCAGAGATATGGCTCATAATGGGAAAAGCAGGAAGAAAAATCGTGGAAGAGAAATTTGACATCAAAAAATTAAGCATAAAACTGGTGGGAATTTATAAGGAACTCTGTAGTAGATAACTATGATTGATAATTATTATAATGTATCTCACAAAGATTAAAGTTGTTCGTAGAGTTTTAACAATTTTTTACTTTCTTTTTCCCAACACAAGTTCAATGACAAAGTGCAACGCTCTGATATAATGACAAGAGAAGAAAGGAGGTCAGAGCAAAATGCACAGGAAATACAAACATTTAACAAAAGAGGAGCGAGATATACTTGCTGTCCTAA
>JAUVIV010000031.1 GCA_030592575.1 bacterium
CTATTTATAATTCTGTGGGGCAAGAACTAACTACATTGGTAAATAAGCTTCAGTCTCCTGGGACAAAATCAGTTACTTGGGATGCAACCGGTGTAACTTCTGGAATTTATTTTTACAAGTTAAAAGCGGGTGAATTTGAGTGCACGAGAAAAATAATCATTCTCAAATAAGATTCTGCTGAATCAAGCAATAAGAACAGGCGTTCATTTGATAATAATATTGAGTGAACGTCTGTCTGTAAAATATATTCATCCTTTTATACACCCACTGCAAATCAAAAAATCTTTTCTTGACAATTCAATGTAAATGCTGAATAATTTCTAAATGATGAAGAAAGAAATAGTCATAAAAAATAAATTAGGAATACATGCAAGACCTGCAAGTTCCATAGCAAAATTAGCCGGAAATTATAAATCAAACATAACTATAGAGAAAGATGGTATTGTTGCAAATGCGAAATCTATTATGGACCTTCTAATATTAGAGGCAGATAAGAATTCAAGCATTTTTATTTTTGCAGATGGAGAGGACGAAAAATCTGCAATATCCGCAATAACAGAACTTATAGAAAGAGGATTTGATGAAGAATAAACTAATTCGTGGAATACCGGCAAGTCCTGGAATTGTAATAGGGAAGGCAATTCGTTATGTAAGTGAAAATTCAAAAATACAATCCACCTCAGATAAAGGAAAAATTAAAATTGATGAGGTGAAAAAATTTGAATCTGCACTTAATATGGTAAGACATGAACTTGAGTTAATTCGTAAAGATTTTTTAGCTCGTACAGATGAGTATCATGCAAGAATTTTGGATGCAGAACTTTTGGTATTAGATGATGAAACTCTTATGCAAAATACCATTAATAGAATAAAAAAAGGAAACTCTGCTGAGGAATCTTTTAAATGGGTTGCAGAAAAAGCACTTAGCGAATTTAAAAACATCAAAGATAAATACATTCAAGAAAGAGTTGATGATATACGCGATGTAGTTGAACGAGTTTTGCGTGACTTAAAAGGACAACCACAAAATTTACTGCTTCACAAAAAAGAACACATCTTAATAGCTACAAACTTGCTTCCTTCTGATACAGCAACATTGGATAAGAGCATTGTTGTCGGATTTGCAACAGACTTAGGAGGTGAAACATCTCATACAAGTATAATGGCAAGAGCACTTAAGATACCAGCAGTTGTCGGGCTTAATGAAATAACAAAACTTATAAAATCCGGAGAAGAAATTATTATTGATGGAAATCATGGGATAATAATTATTGACCCAGACGAAAGAACTCGCAGAGCTTACGAAAAAAGAATTTATGAGTTTCAGGAATACGAAAAAGAACTACTTTCGCTTGCAACTCTTCCTTGTAAAACACTTGACGGACATGCAATAGAGCTTGCTTGCAATATAGAAATACAGGAAGAACTTGATATGGCACTTGATTATGGAACATCTGGGGTTGGCCTTATGCGGACAGAATTTCTTTATCTTCAAAAACCACTCAAAGAAGAAAAACAATTCAAAATTTATGATAAATTTGCCAGAAAGGTTTATCCACATTCATTAATTGTAAGAACATTGGATATAGGTGGAGATAAATTGATAGATATAGGAATTAACAATATCTCTACAACGGAACCAAAAGATATGAATCCTTTTTTGGGATGGAGAGGAATAAGATTTTCGCTTGACAGACGAGATATTTTTATAGCACAACTTAAGGCAATTCTCCGAGCTAATAAAAAAGGAAATGTAAAGCTCTTGTTTCCTATGATTGACGGGATTCATGAGATTAGAGAAGCTAAAAAGTGTGTAGAAAAAGCAAAAGCTCAACTTGATAAAGAAGGGAAGACATATAGAAAAAATATTGAGATTGGAGTTATGATAGAAATTCCAAGTGCAGCTATTATTGCAGAAGCAATTGCCAGAGAAGTAGATTTTCTTTCAATCGGGTCAAATGATTTAACTCAATATACTCTTGCCTGTGATCGCGGTAATATGAAGGTTAAGGAATATTACAACCCATTCCATCCGGCTGTTTTGACATTAATAAAAAGAACGATAGATGCCGCACATAAGGAGAGAAAATGGGTCGGATGTTGTGGAGAGATTGGAAATCATCCGCTGGCTATTCCAATCCTCGTTGGATTAGGAATAGATGAGCTATCAGTAGCTCCGTTATATTTACTTGAGGTAAAGAAAATTATAAGAGCTTTATCAATGGAAGAGGCAAGTATAATCGCAAACGAAGTACTTTCAATTGACACAGAAGACGAGGTAAAGAAATATATTAAAAAGATAAAAAATAAAATACCTGTAATCCGTGAGGTGATGAAAAAATATGAGGAATAAAGTTCAAATTAGGAGGTTTTACTATGAAAGAAGTATTACTTAAATTTTCAAATCAAATCAAAGATGCCAGTAAAGCAAGTTGGGATGTAAAATTGCCTCCTGACTTTAAACCCAGTAACATTGTAGTATGCGGAATGGGCGGAAGTGCAATTGGAGGAGATTTATTAGCAGATTTATTACGGGATAAAATTGATATACCTGTATTTACAAATAGAGATTATGAGCTTCCGAGTTTTGTGGGAGAAAAAAGTCTCGTTTTTATATCCAGTTACTCAGGAAATACGGAAGAAACTTTAAGTGCATACGAGAAAGCTCGAAAGAGAACTCAAAATATTATATGCATAACATCGGGTGGTAAAGTTGAGAGTACAAACCCTAAATATATGTTAAAAGTTCCAACCGGCTATCAACCAAGGTGTGCACTTGGTTGGCTATTTATACCAATGACTGTAATACTTCATAGACTTGGGATAATTAATGACCCGTCTTCTGATTTAGAAGAAAGTGCTGAGCTTCTTTATAATCTTGGGAAAGAATTTGAATTTGAGAAATCAAGTCCCTACAAACTTGCAAATAAACTTAAGGGAAAGATGTCAATAATTTATAGTGATTTAAGATTTAGTGCAGTAGCAAGGAGGTGGGCTGGGCAGATAAACGAAAATGCAAAACAGTTTGCTCATTTTAACGTTTTCTCTGAACTGAACCATAATGAGATAGTAGGCTGGGGAGAGCCAAAGATTCCTTATTCACTTGTAATTCTTAAAGACAGAGGCTATAACGAAAGGGTTAAGCTGCGAATAGACATTACAAAACGGATAATCTCTCCTTATACTGAGATTGAGGAAGTTGAATCAAGAGGAGAATTTTTACTCGCAAGATTTTTTTCGTTAATTTATTTTGGAGATTGGACAGCTTATTGGTTAGCAACTTTGAAAGGGATTGACCCGATTCCTGTAGAGCGAATAGAGCAGTTAAAAAAGGAGTTAGCGAAATGAATGTAATAATACCTGTTGCCGGAATAGGGAAGAGACTTAGACCTCATACTTATTCAAACCCAAAAGCCCTTTTGATGACAGGAGGGAAACCAATTCTTGCACATATTTTAGACCAGATTGTAGGGGCGGTTCGCGAACCGCCTATACATAGAGTCATATTCATAGTTGGTTATATGGGAGACAAAATAAAAGAGTATGTGAGTAAAAATTACGATTTTCAGGCAAGCTATATAGAGCAAAAAGAGCAACTTGGGCTTGGACACGCAATTTGGCTCACACGGGAACTTGCTGAGTCTGAGCCTTGCTTAATTGTTTATGGAGACACTGTTTTTAAGGCAAACATTCCTCAGGATATAACAATAGATGGATACATCGGAGTTAGAGAAGTAGAAGATCCACGAAGATTTGGAGTTGTGGAAATTGAGAAGGGATTTGTCAAAAAACTTATTGAAAAGCCAGCTCATCCGAGTACAAATCTTGCTATTGTTGGAGTTAATTTTATTAGTAATGCCAATCTCCTATTTGATTGTCTTAGGTCATTAATTGAAAGAAAAACCAGAACTGCGGGTGAATTTCAATTAACCGATGCGATGGAACTTATGATTGAGAAGGGAGCAAAATTTAAAACTTTTCCAGTAACAGGATGGTTTGACTGTGGAACGTACGATACTATGCTTCTAACAAACCGTACGCTTTTATCAAGCAACAAATTACAGAAAACAAGTTCCAAATACAAAAGCTCAACAATCAAAGAACCTGTTTTTATACATCCGTCAGCTAAGATTGAAAATTCGGAAATAGGACCTTATGTGAGTATCACTGCCGATGTACATATAAAGAATTCAAAAATAACTAATTCTATAATAAATCAATCTGCAAGAATAGAAAGCTCGCAACTTTGGGATTCTATAATAGGAATAGGTGCAGTAGCAAAAGGAATTAGCGGAAAATTAAATATTGGAGATTTATCAGAAGTTTCAACAAGTTAAAATTATTAATTTACGAAAGCCATTTTAAAATTGAATAGGGGGAGAAATGCGTAGATTTGTAACTTCAGAATCCGTAACAGAGGGGCATCCTGACAAAATATGTGACCAAACATCGGATGCAGTTTTAGATGAACTTCTTCGTCAAGACCCTAATTCTCGAGTAGCATGCGAGACATTTGTATCAACCGGACTCGTCATAGTAGGAGGCGAAATTACTACAAATGGGTATGTTGATTTGCCTAATATTGTGCGTAATTTACTCAGAAAAATAGGTTATTGTCATGAGTTTGGATTTTGTCCTGAAACCTGTGCAATCATAAACGGAATAGGAAGGCAATCTCCTGATATAGCTCAGGGAGTAGATGTAGGAGGTGCAGGGGACCAAGGGATGATGATAGGATATGCCTGTAATGAAACTCCTGAACTTATGCCACTTCCAATTGCATTAGCACATCGGTTAACTTATAAACTTGCAGAAATGCGTAAGAATAAAACTCTTTCTTATTTAGGACCTGATGGGAAATCACAAGTTACAATTGAGTACGAAAATGATAAACCCAAGAGAGTAGATTCCGTTATTCTTGCTACACAGCATACAGAAGAGATATTAGATGAAAACAAAAACAGAATAACAAAGCAAGCAAGAGATGAGTTAATAGAGAAAGTAATAAAACCGATAACAGGAGATTGGATAGATGATAGGACACGATATTTTGTGAATGAGACAGGAAAATTTATAATCGGAGGACCTCAATCCGACACTGGAATGACAGGAAGAAAGATTATCGTGGACACTTACGGAGGAATAGTCCCTCACGGAGGTGGAGCATTTTCCGGCAAAGACCCGACAAAAGTTGACCGTAGTGCAGCTTATATGGCGAGATATTTGGCAAAAAATATAGTTGCTTCAGGTATGGCAGAAAGATGTAGAATTGATTTTTCTTATGTAATTGGAGTAGCGGAGCCAACAAGTCTCGAAATAAATACTTTTGGAACTGGAAAAGTAGAAGACGAGAAGCTTTCTCAAGAGATAAAGAAAATATTTGACTTGACTCCGAAAGGGATTATAAATAAGTTAAATCTTTTGAGACCCATATATTTAAAAACTGCAAGTTACGGACATTTCGGTCGTGAAGATTCCGATTTCACTTGGGAACAAACTGATTCTGTAGATTTGATAAAGAAAGCTTTTTAAAATTAATATCTGAATAACATTTTAACTAAATAGAAAATTTAAGGAGGAAAAATGGAATACGATATAAAAGATAAAAATTTGCGAGAACTCGGTAAGAAAAGAATAGAATGGGCAGATGCTCATATGCCTGTGCTTCAGCAAATAAAAACAAGGTTTGAGAAAGAGAAACCACTCAAGGATATAAAAATCGCCGCTTGTTTGCACGTAACTACAGAGACCGCCAACTTGATGCGCACCCTCGTTGCAGGAGGTGCAGATGTACGACTTTGTGCTTCAAATCCATTGTCCACTCAAGATGATGTAGCTGCTTCTCTTGTACACGATTATGAAATTCCTGTCTTTGCTATAACGGGAGAAGATAATACTACTTATTACCAGCATATAAATCAAGTACTTGACCTTAAGCCACATATTTCAATGGATGATGGAGCTGACCTTGTTTCAACTTTGCATTCCAAACGCAAAGAATTGCTTAAAGATATAATCGGTGGAACCGAAGAGACAACCACTGGAGTAATAAGACTTAAATCTATGGCAGCTGAAGGTATGTTGGCTTGTCCTGTTATCGCAGTCAACGACTCAGAAACAAAATATTTGTTTGATAACCGCTATGGAACAGGACAATCAACAATTGATGGTATTATTAGAGCAACAAACAATCTTATTGCCGGTAAAATTTTCGTTGTATGTGGATATGGGTGGTGCGGACGTGGAATTGCAATGCGTGCACGCGGAATGGGAGCAAATATAATTGTTACGGAAGTAGATTATGTTAAAGCAATAGAAGCTCAAATGGACGGGTTCCGAGTAATGAAAGGATGTGAGGCATTTAAGATTGCAGATATTGCGGTTACAGCAACCGGCGACATAAATGTAATAGATGAATCCCACTTTGAGTTAATGAAAGACAGTATTATTATTGCAAATTCAGGACATTTTGATATTGAAATAAACAGAAAAGCACTTACAAAACTTGCTGTAGAGCATCATGAGGTAAGACCTCTCGTAGAAGAATATACACTTAAAAACGGAAAGCGAATTTATTTGTTAGCAGCGGGAAGGCTTGTGAACTTGTCTTGTGCTGATGGACATCCGCCGGAAGTAATGGATATGTCATTTGCAAATCAATCTCTCGCAGCAGAATATATAACACAAAACGGAAAAACGCTTGACAAAAAAGTCTATAACCTTCCAAAAGAACTTGATACCAAAATAGCTCAAATGAAATTACAAACACTTGGGATAGAAATAGATAAACTTACCCCTGAACAGGAAAAATACCTTAACTCTTGGGAACTCGGGACATAAGAACTATGATACATCCAACCGCTATAGTTGATAAGCAAGCAGTCTTAGGTAAAGGTGTTAAGATTGCTCCATACTCCATCATTACCGAAGAAGTTGAAATCGGTAACAATACTGAAATTGGTGCAGGAGTTCAGATTAAAAACGGAGCAACAATCGGAACTGATTGCAAAATCTATGAATATGCTTCAATTGGCAATTCCCCCCAAGATCTAAAATATGATGGTGAGGAAATTAAAGTTCAAATTGGCAATCATAATTTTATAAAAGAATTCGTTACTATTCACGGTGGAGCCGGCGAAACTACAGCCATTGGGAATAATAATTTCTTGATGGCTTACGTTCACATTGCTCATAACTGCAAGATTGGAAACAATGTAATTATAGCAAACGCAACACAAGTCTCAGGAGTTGTTACGATTGAAGATTATGCCTTTGTATCAGGACTTTGTCCCATACATCAGTTTGTACGGATTGGGTGTTACTCTATGATAGCAGGCGGATATCGTGTCCCGAAAGATGTAATTCCTTATTCCCTTGCCGCCGGAGATCCGTTACATATTCGCGGACTTAATATAATCGGACTCAGACGACGGGGCTTCAAAAAAGAAGTAATAAAAATGTTAAAAGAAGCATTTAAGATTTTACTTGATTCAGGATTAAATACCTCGCAAGCAGTTATCCGCATTAAAGAAAACTCCCCACAACTTCCGGAAGTCAAACATCTTATAGAATTTATAGAGAAATCAAAACGCGGAATAGCAAAATGAAATATTTCATCGGATACTCACAAGAATGTAGCGTCCGTTCTCTGCATCGGACGATAAAGATAAAGACGATAAAATATTTCATCGGGGAATTCGTTGGGTATGGAGACCCACCAACACTACAAGAATAAAATGGACAAGAAAAAAGAAGCAAAACAACGGATTAAAAAATTAGTAGAAAGGTTTGACGCAAATATTTCTCAATACAAGAAAGCAAATTATGACGAGGCAAATACTCGTACTGATTTTATAGACCCTTTCTTTGAAAATTTGGGATGGGATGTTGCAAACAAACAAGGTTATGCCGAACAGTATCGTGAGGTTGTAAGAGAAGCAAAGGTCATTATTGCCGGGAAACACAAAGCACCTGATTACTCCTTCCGTATCGGTGGAATACGAAAGTTTTTTGTAGAAGCAAAAAAACCATCTGTTGATATCAAGCACCAAGTATCGCCTGCATACCAATTAAAGAGGTATGCCTACACTGCCAAACTGCCTCTTTCTATCCTCACAGATTTTGAGGAATTCTCCGTGTATGATACCAGAATTAAACCTACACCCAAAGATTCGGCTTCCTGTGCTCGCATTTTTTACTGTGAATATAAAGATTATCTCAAAGATTTTGATTTCATATATGATACATTTTCAAAAGATGGTATTTTAAAAGGCAGTTTTGACCGATATATAGAATCAAGCAAAAATAAAAAGGGCACATCAGAAGTAGATAAGGAATTTTTGAAACTTATTGATAAATGGAGAGAAAAACTTGCAAAGAACATTGCCCTGCGAAATAAGAGTTTGAGCTTGTATGAACTGAACTTTGCTGTCCAGAAAATTATTGATAGAATTATATTCCTGCGTATAACAGAAGATAGACAAATTGAGGACTACGGAAAACTTCAGAATCTCTTAAATGGTGTCAATACTTATAAGAGGTTGATGGAGATATTTCTTCATTCTGACAAAAAATATAACAGTGGATTATTTGATTTTAATAAGGACAAGATTACTTTTGAGCTTTCTGTTGATGATAAAATAATAAAAGAGATTCTAAAGTCTGTATATTATCCGGAATCCCCTTATGAATTTTCTGTTTTAGATGTAGAAATTCTTGGAAACATATACGAACAATTTCTGGGTAAAACTATTCGCCTGACTCCTGCTCATCAGGTAAAGGTAGAAGAAAAACCAGAGGTAAAAAAAGCAGGCGGGGTATATTATACACCAAAATATATCGTTGATTACATTGTCAAAAATACCGTTGGAGAAATTATAAAAGGTAAAACACCAAAACAAATTGATAAAATTAAAATACTTGACCCTGCTTGTGGCTCAGGGAGTTTTCTTCTCGGTGCTTATCAAGAACTCTTGAACTATCATCTAAATTGGTATTCCAAAGATACAAGTTGCAAAAGAGCATTGAAGAAAGGGCAGATTGTACAAATAGTAAAAGGCAGTTTTCAATTGACTATTGCAGAGAAACAGAGAATTCTCCTCAATAATATATTTGGGGTGGATATAGATACTCAAGCAGTGGAAGTATCTAAACTTTCCATTCTCCTGAAATTATTAGAAGGAGAAACCGAAGAGTCAAGCAGACAGTTGTTCAGATATACTCAGATGAAGCTCTTGCCTGATTTATCAAATAACATCAAATGTGGCAACTCTCTAATTGGTACTGATTATTATAAACAAATGAGTTTATTGAACGATAATGAGGCAAGACGCATCAATGTTTTTGACTGGGAAAGTGCTTTCCCCGATATTTTTGAGAACGGTGGATTTGATTGTGTGATTGGAAATCCTCCGTATGTGAAGTATGAATTGCTTTCGGATTACTACAAAAAATATTTTCCTGATAAATACCAGTTTGCAAGAGGATCTTTTGATATTTTCCAGATTTTTTTGGAAAAAGCCTACTTTTTACTAAAAGAAAAAGGGCTAATGTCTTTCATTTTTCCAAGTTTATTTTTAAAGGGATTCCAATACAAAAGCCAAAGGAAATTTTTTTTAGAAAGTACAACGATAAAAATTACTTGCGATTGTGGCGACAGTGTGTTTGTAAATGTAAAAATGCCAACAGCGATTTTAGTAATAGAAAGGATGAAACCCCTGAAGTCTGCTACAATCAATTTCACAAAAAGAGAAAAATATATAATCAAACCAGATATCTCTGTGAAGCAACATACTTTATGCGAGGATAATTTTGCTTTCTCAAAATACAATCTGAACTTAGAAAAAGTTGGAGTAAAACTCTCTACTCTCGATGAGATATCCAAGATAACCAGAGGATTAGAAATAGGAAAGGACAAAAAAGTGTTGTGTTCGGGTGATACTGTCCCTATACTTTTTGGCGAGAATATCGATAGATATTTTATAAAAAAAGCAAGTTATATCTCTCTTTTAACATTGAGGAAATTCAGTAAGCCCAAAAATATATTTTCTGTTCAAAAGATCATGATTAGAGAAACAGGGAGTAAGCTTACTTTAGTTTACGATGATAAGGGATTATTAACCAATAGAAGTTTATACAATATTAGAACAAACTTACTAAATCTAAAGTATTTATTGGGAATTTTAAACTCCAAAGTTATGCAACTTTATTACAAGAATAAATTCAAGGCGGAGAGTAACATTTTTCCAAAAATTAGAATTGCGCAAGTAAAGCAACTACCGATTCGCACCATTGATTTTACCAATCCATCTGAGAAAGCAATACATAATAAATTGGTAGCGATGGTGGAGAGGATGTTAGAATTGCAGAAAAAGTTTCATTCTGTTAGATTGGAGAGCGATAAAACAATGTATAAAACCCGGATAGATGTCCTTGACAATCAAATAGATTCTCTTGTCTATGAACTCTATGGCTTGACAGAGAAGGAGATAAGAATAATAGAGAGGTAGCATGTTTCTCACAGGAATGTAGCGTCCGATCTCTGTATCGGACGGATATATTTCATCGGATGTTTCGTTGGGTACGGAGACCCAACGCTACGATGGGTTAAAAAGATATGAAAGAAATTACTAATTCAATGATAAAAGCCTGTGTTGATGCAAAAGTCGCAGATGGTATCCAGTTCTTGCAAAGTGCATCTACTTATCTTGAATATGGTGAATTAGAGATGTCTGCTTTACCTTTCATTATCAATAGAGATTGTACAAGTGTTGAGGAATGGGAGAAAGAACTGAAAAGCAAAGGCGTTATTCATCATTTACCTTCTACTACCACATCTTACTTTGGAAAAACAGTTAGCACAAGTGTTGCTTATGATAAAATAGCTAAAAGCCTTTTTCAATACCTACATAATTTCTATGATAATTATGCTCAATTTCTAAACAGAGTATTATTTGCTAATAGTCAATTGCCCATGAAGAATGTATCATTTAACAGAATTGGCAAAAATATCAAATCTTTAATTCCATTACATGGCAAGAAAATTGGCAACTTAGTTAAATCAACTATGGCAAATACAAAAAACTACGGTTACCTTACAGCTCTGAACAATATTTTGAAACATTATTATTCCATAGATGTAGATTCTTCTTTGGATATGGCAAGTAAAAGGACAAATGTAGAAATTAAGGGGTTCTCTTATAAGGGATACACATATCCACCATGCAATTTTAGAAATAAAGCAAAAACTATTCTATCATTCACCAACGACTTCTTAAAAGAATGTAATTCTTTGGTTATAGGCTTTCTAACTGCGGGAATACATCCACTTGTAGTTAACAGATACCACAATCTTACAGGCAAAGTCACATATATAAACAAGAAACCTGCGGGATGTGGCCAATTTATGGAAATTAATAGATGTCCTGAAAAGGAGGAAAATTTTTATATATTATCAGTCAAGATTCAACATCAGATAGGGCTTTCTATAAAAAATAGTTGTTCGGATTACATATTCTTGAAAGATTTAAAAGGAAAGCTCATTGGTATCTTGAAAGCATGCGAATCTCTACCTGGCAAACAAGAAATTCAACTCGCTAAGTATCGCAAGTATGAAGTATATCATATAGGTTCTATCCCTGATAATCTGTTCAAAAAGATATACGAGGCAGATAAAACGATACTTATCCGTTAGAACCTTTTAGAGAAATATAGCGGACGATTACGATAAGGACGATAAAATATTTCGTCGGGTACGGAGACCCGACGCTACGAGGTGAAAATAAATATTTCGTTGTGGGTTTCGTCGGGTACGGAGACCCGACGCTACGGGTATATTTTAGAAGAAATGAACATTAGGGAAAAATACAAAACCTTCGGGAAAAACCGTTCTCTTAGATTAAAGGATTTTGACTACTCACAGCCTTATTTTGTTTATTTCCTTACCATTTGCACTTACAATAAATTGGTTTATTTTGGTGATAACGAAATATCTCATGCGATTCTTGAAAGTCTTGAAAAATATAGTAAAAGTTATGGTTATCGTCTAATAGTATATTGTTTAATGCCTGATCATCTGCATTTTATGGTTCAGGCAGAAGAAAATGCAAAAGATTTAAGGGATTTAATTAGAGATTTTAAAAAATTTACTACTCATATTTTTTGGCAATTAGGTATGAATGGAAAGCTTTGGCAAAGAGGATATTTTGAACACATTGTGAGGAAAAATGAAGATGTGTTTAAAGTAACGGATTATGTTTTAAATAATCCTGTTCGCAAAGGTATGATAGAGAATAAAGAAGATTATCATTTAAGCAAATTAGTTAATATGCCTATTTGAAATATTTCATCGGGTGCGGAGACCCGACGCTACAATTACAAATTATTCTATATTATCTTCTTTGATTTTTCCTCTAATTCTTTTTTTCTCAGATTGCTTTTTCTTTTCCTTTAATATACGTTCTTTCACAGCTCTGGGCATTTTGGTTGGAATTCTTGGTTTTTTCTTCTTGTTTAGAAGTTTGAGTTTTTTCTGCAATCTCTCAAATGCTAATTCTCGATTCTTTGCCTGATACCTGTATTCAGTGGCAATTACAGTAATTCCAGAGCTTGGATGATAGATTCTTACTGCTGTCTCTCTCGTGTTTTTTCTCTGTCCACCGGGTCCTCTGCTTTTATAAAAAGTAATCTCTACCTCATTTTTTAATATCTCAATATCCGTACGAAATTTATTTTCTTCAACTGTCATTTTTTTATTAGAAAATATGTTGCTTATAATAATTCACAAAAAACATATCGCAAGATTTAGGGATAAATGTATAGCAGAAGATACAACAATCTTAAAAAACAGCAAAAACTTTTTATGCTTTAAGTGATTTAAAAATAAAAAACCCGGCAGCACCTACTCTCCCGTGCCGTCTCCAACACAGTACCATCAGCCTCTGGAACTTAACTTCCGTATTCGGAATGGGAACGGGTGTGGCCCCCAGAGTATAGCTGCCAGGAATTAATTAACACATCTTTTATTAAAAATTTATTTATATAGCAATCTATCTTTTTAATGAATATACCTCGAATATTATAAATCAAGTTATTTTTTATTTTCATAGCTTTAATTTTTTGCTTCACTCTTTGCTTTATCGGTTTCTTCTTTCTGCTCTTCTTCTCCGACTCCTTCTTCTCCTTCTTCAAACAATTCGTCAGTATCTGGTTTGTCGTCAACAACCTTCGGAGCAAAAACCGTTATAACAGTTGACTCAATAGCTGTAATAAATTTACCTTTTATAGCAGGTAAATCTTTTATATGTATTGAATCTCCTATTTTAAGCTCGGATGCATCAATTTTAATCTCTGAAAAAATATCTTTAGGAAGACATTCAATTTCAACTTCTTGTAATATCTGCTCTAATATTCCACCTTGTTTTGCAATAACTTCAGCTCCTTCAATAATTATTGATACTTTTATTTTTACGCTTTCACCTTTACGCAAGTGTTGAAAATCCATATGTAAAATTCTTGAAGTAGTTGGATGAAATTGTACATTTTTTATTATAACATCTTTTTGTTTGCCAAAATCAAGGGTAAAGTGTTCAGCTCCCTTAAGTAATTTAACATCTTTGTCATTAACCGTAAGCAACGTGGATTCTTCTCCATGCCCATAAAGTATAGCAGGTATCTTCTGTTCTCGCCTTAAGCTTCTTGCTCCGGATTTACCTTTTTTAGTTCTAAGTTCTGCTTTTAATTTCATTAGACAAAGAGTGAAGTTACGGAAGTTTCTTCATGAATTCTTGATATTGCTTCTCCCAGCAATTCAGATACCGATAAAATTTCTATTTTTTTACTCGATTTCTTAAGAGGAATAGTATTTGCAACAAGTAATTTCTTAAGTTTAGAGTTTTCTATTTTTTGTAACGCATCCTTTGCAAGTAGAGGATGAGTGCAATAACAGTAAATATCCTTTGCCCCTTCTCGTTTTAAGGACGCTGCCGCATTCACAATCGTTCCACCTGTACTAATTATATCATCTACGATAAGTACATTTTTATTTTTCACATCACCAACAACATTTGTTATATAAGTTTTGTCCGGAGCAGGTCTTCGTTTGTTAATAATAGTAAGTGGCAAATTCCCCATCCTTCTCGCAATTGCTTCTGCTCGTTTTGCTCCACCAACATCAGGTGATACAATGACCAAATTCTTGATTTTCATTTTTTTAAAATGCTCTACAAGAACAGGAGTAGAATACAAATGATCTACCGGAATATCAAAGAAACCTTGAATTTGACCTGCATGAAGATCCATAGCAAGTATTCTGTTTGCTCCTGCAGTACTAATAAGATTAGCAATTAATTTTGAAGAAATTGGAACTCTTGGCTCATCTTTTTTGTCCTGACGAGAATATCCAAAATAAGGAATAACTGCAGTAATTCTTCTCGCCGATGCCCTACGAGATGCATCAATCATCAGAAGAAGCTCAAATAAATTCTCTAATGGCGGATTAGTTGATTGTACTATAAATACATCCATTCCCCGCACACTTTCTCCAAGTTTTACTTCTATTTCTCCATCTGCAAATTTCCCCACTGTAGAAGAAGATAATGGTATGCTTAGATATTTACATATCTTTTTTATAAGTTCCGGATTCGAATTACCGGTAAAAATTCTCAAGTCACTCATTTCTTTAATCTTTTTTGCCATAACTTACACAACCTTTATAAGCTCGAGGGGATGGATTCGAACCATCATTCGTGGCTTCAAAGGCCACTGTCCTGCCTTTGAACGACCCTCGAAAGTAAAACACAGTAGGAGTCAATCTTTTCCTACTTATTAGCTAACCTTCTTGTTCGTTAGTTTTTAGTGCTTTCTTATACTCGTCAAGGACTTTTCCTTCTATTTTTTTGCGCGTCTCATTATCTATTGGATGCGCAACATCTTTAAAACTACCATCTCCTAATTTCCTTGAGGGCATAGCAACAAAGAGCCCATTCTCTCCATCTATTACTCGTAATCCCCTAACCACAAAACAATCATCAAACGTAATAGAAACAAATGCTTTAAGCTTTGCTTCATCACGGAGAGTAATTTTCGTTTCTGTAATTTCCACTATACCTCCTAAATTGTTTTTACAAGCCTAACCTTAAATTCTGAAAATGCTTCTTCGAATTTTCTATCTTTCTCATTTAAAATTCCGTAAATACAGCTTCCACTTCCACTAAGCGAAGCACCTAATGCACCGAGGTCAAGCAACTTGAGCTTTATCCTTTTGAGTTCAGAATACTCTTGCAAAACTAATTGCTCAAAATCATTTCGAAGATTACTTGCTAAATCCTCAATATCACTATTTAAGAAAAGAACTTTAAAGACTTTAAAGTCCCATAATTCTTTTGTCAAGTAATTTTTAATATTTAAATAAGCCCATTTAGTTGAAATTTGAAAATTTGGGTAAATCAAAACGAGCCAAAGAGGTTGAGACAAGGGAGGAAGTGGCGTTATGATCTCTCCTCTTCCTTGAATATAAGCCGGTGAATTTTTTAAGAAAAACGGAACATCCGAGCCAAGAGTTATCGCAAATTCATCAAGTTCTTTCTCATCAACAGGAGTTCCAAAAAGTTTATTCATACCTTGAAGTACCTGAGCTGCACAAGAACTTCCACCTCCAAGTCCAGCACCCATCCAGATTTGTTTCTTGAGCTTAATGCAAACCCCTGTTTTAATATTTGTCTGCTTAAGGAAAAGCTCAGCTGCTTTGTAGCATAAATTTTCATTACCGTAAGGAGGCAAGTCTGAAGAAAACTCAATTCCTTTTGAGTTTTCAGTTAGCTCAATAGTATCAAAAAAACTGATAGGCTGTAGAATAGATTCAATGTTGTGGTATCCATCGGGTCTTTTGCCGATAATTTTAAGCCCTAAGTTTATTTTGGCGTATGCTTTAAGTAATAATTTAGTCATTAGATACCTACCGTCAAATTTTTTCTTCCACAAACTCGCAAATTATATGGCCAATAAGGATATGGGATTCTTGAATTCTTTGGGTGCTTGAAGATGGAACCTTTATGCAAATGTCGGTAAGTTCTTCCAGTTTATCTCCCCGTGCACCCGTAAGCCCAATTGTATAAATTCCTATAGACTTGGCTACTTCTACTGCTTTGATTATATTTTTAGATGTGCCTGAAGTAGAGATTGCAATAAGAACATCTCCGTCCACTCCAAGCCCTTCAACCTGACGTGAGAAGATAGACTCAAACGAGTCATCATTTGAAATAGAAGTGATAAGAGAAGTATTAGTTGTAATGGCAATAGCTGGGAGACTACGTCTCTCCTTGACAAGTTTCGCAATAAATTCACAAGCAATATGTTGAGCATCTGAAGCTGAGCCTCCATTTCCGCAAAGAAGCACTTTTTTGCCTTGTGTAATTGTTTTAAATATAATATTTGATGCAAGTTCAATTTTAGGGATTTCCTTTTTTAATAATTCTTTTGTATGAATGCTTTCATCTATGCACTTTAAGATATTCACTTAACGCCTCCTTCCAATTTCTTAAGGGCTTTCTAAAAGTTCTTTCCCACGTAAAATTACATAGTCTGGAATTATTTGGTCTTTTGGCCGGTCTGTTAAGTTCTTGAGAATTTATAGGTAAAACTTTGCAACGTAAGGATGTAGCTTTCACAATAGCTTGTGCAAATTCATACCAGGTTGTCCATTCGGAGTTTGTAATATGATAGACTCCAAAATTAGTTGTGAGTTGTAAGTTATGAGTTATGAGTTGTAAAATTGCAAGTGCAAGGTCATTTGTATAGGTTGTACAACATATCTGGTCAGCTACTACTTTGATTTCATGATTCTTTTGCGCATTTTCGATAATAGCAGAAACAAAGTTTTTACCTCCCTTTCCATAAAGTCCGGAAGTGCGTAATATCCAGTATTCACTAAGAAGATTTTTTACCCAAAGTTCTCCTTCAAGCTTTGTTGTGCCATAGATACTTATAGGATTTGGCAAATCCCATTCAACATAAGGAGTGTTTTTTTCTCCGTCAAAAATATAATCCGTGGATATATAAAGGATTGGCACTTTAAGTTTTTGGCAAGCAAGAGCTACATTTCTGGTTCCAAGAGAATTAACTTTCCACACACCGTTAGAGTTAAGCTCTGCTCTATCTACATTCGTATATGCGGCAAGATGTATTACTAAAGTGGGCTTTAGATTGATAATTTTTTCAGGGGCTTTGCTTTGAGTTATATCCAAATCAGGAAGATCGGTAGGAATAATCGTAAATCGTGACTGGTTGGTTGTAAGCTTATTTACGAGAGCTTTTCCCAACATTCCCGAAGCTCCAGTAATTAGGATTCGCTCTTTTTTTGTTTGCGACATAGTTATTTACCTCAAGTAGTGTATCAACTGATACTCCTGCATCCCCCCACCAGCCATTAAATATCTCATAAGATAGTTCTCCGCGTTTTGCGTACCAATCATTGACATCACTTATTTCAAGTTCACCACGGGAAGATGGTTTTAATTTATGGATTATTTCAAATACTTGCGAAGTGTACATATAAACTCCTATTATTGCATAATTTGAAGGTGGGATTTTTGGTTTTTCAACTACTTTTTTAATTCTATCTCCCTCAATAACAGGAACCCCATAATCAGATGGATTTGACACTTCTTTTAAGAAAATCTTTGCCCCTTTTTCTTTTTCAAATTTATGTATTGCAGGAGCAATAGAGCCGTCAAGAACATTGTCTCCAAGTATAACAACAAATTTATCATCTCCTACAAATTCCGAGCAAAGCGAAAGAGCATGAGCAATACCTCCTTCTTTTTCCTGATATGTATAAGCTAATGTTTTTATGCCAAGCCGTCTTCCATCTCCGAGTAATCTCAAGAACTCGCCGGCAGAGTTGCCACCTGTAACGAGCATTATTTCGTCAATTCCAGCTTCTACGAGTGTGTATAAAGGGTAGTATATCATCGGAGAATCGTATATCGGAAGAAGATGTTTGTTGGTTATTTTTGTAAGCGGATAAAGTCTTGTTCCAAGTCCTCCAGCAAGTATAATTCCTTTCATTTTATTTTCCTTTTTTTTCGTAGGAACAGATTCTATCTGCGATAATATAAATTGCAATTAAAAATTGCTCCTTTATGAGTACAGTAGCGTAGGGGTTTATCCTCCACATTTGTTTTTACCAAGAATTTTTTTAACCTCGTCGCTACTTTGGAGTGCGGAAACTTGCTTTTGTGTATGAGGTTAGGTATGGGCAATTGCCCATACCTAACCTTAAGCACTCCATATTCTTTTCCGATAAACAATTCTCCATTTACACAGTTTTCAGCCGTGCTCTCGTGGGCGTCCACGCACACGGGTTCCTTTGCGAAGACGCAAAGGAGAGCAATAAGCTCTCTCTCCGATGGGTAGATGAGAGCCTCTGCTCTCATCAGACAATCCAACCATAAGACAATCAGACCATCCGACTATAAGACAATTAGACTATCTTTTCAACCATCCAACAATACAACCATAAGACTACCCGACTGTCATAATTCTTTAAGCCATTGCCTGATTGCTTCTCCATCATCCGGTAAATATTCTTTCTTCTCAAGTGCCTTCTCCCACCATAATCTCGCATTCTCCTTATTCCCTTTTTTATAATAAGCAATTCCCATATTTGCCATCGCCAGAACATAGTTTGGGTTAAGCTCTATTGCCTTATTAAAATCATGAATCGCAGTATCGTAGTCCCCTTTCTCACCACAAACAGTTCCACGATCGTAAAAAGCCAAAGCAAAGTTTGGGTCAAGCGTTATTGTCTTATTATAATCACGAATCGCAGTATCATAGTCCTTCTTATGAGCATAAGCATTTCCACGATTGTAAAAAGCCGCAGATAAGGTTGGGTCAAGCTCTATTGCCTTTGTATAATCACGAATCGCAGTGTCATAGTCCTTCTTATGATAATAAGCACTTCCACGATTGTTAAAAGCACTGGCATAAATGGGGTTCTTATCAATTGCTTTGGTGTAATTATATATTGCAGTGTTAAAGTCTCCCTTGTCGTGAAACTCATCACCTTTTTCCAATAGGGCTTGTACTTCTTTTTCTTTCTCTGTTTCACCTTCGCGTGGTGGAGTCGGCTCTACCATAGCAGATTCCTGTGGAGGATAATATTCTTTTTTCATTTTCACAGGACCTGCCATTACTTCCTTACTTTTCAGTGGACCTTGAGGAGGTACAGAATCGGGAGAAAGTATATCTCCTTTTTTACCCCAAGGCTTTTTCCAGAGAATTATTACAATAATTGCGCATAAAACAATAACAATTATTGTAGGAACTAATGCTTTCCATGTAATTGTTTCCATCTTTTATAAGACTTTTTTTCTACCCGACTTTAGTCGAGGGTGTTTTTGCAGGAGCAATTTTTAGTTGCGATTTACATTATCGCAGATGGAATCTGCTCCCACATAATTCATTCAATATCTTTATTTTTTTGGAGTGCAAAATCGGTGATTTTGCATGTTGAAGCAAAGCGAAAATCCCGTTTTCGCGGGGCAACAACATCGTTGTTGCACTCCATATTCTTCCCGATAAACAACTCTCCATTCACACAGTCCAGCCGTGCTCCCGTGGGCGTCCACGCACACGGCTTCTTTGCGAGAACGTAAAGAATAGCAAGGAACTCTATATCTCGCATGCTGAACCCGACCACACAACCATAAAACTATCCGACCATAAGACTATACAACCATTTATCCTCTCTATGTTCTTTGTGGTTTTGTTCTCTTTGGTTTTTCATGTTTTTCCATACGGATCCCGTAGTTAATATTTCGTGTTTTCGTGATAAAAAAAGTAGTTTTCGGACAGTCTCCTATGTAAAGTTCTTTTATCTTTTTTCCTTCCTTTATTTCCCATGAATTGCATCAGCAAAACCTTTTGTTAATTCAGGATTCTTTTGCAAGACATTTCCGATTACAATGTACGAAGCACCTGCTTTAACTTTTGACTTCGCTTTGTCAGGAGTGCGAATTCCTCCTCCAACTATAATCGGGATATTTATATAATCCTTAACTGCCTTTATCGTACTTTCTGGGACTGAATTTTTAGCGCCACTTCCTGCTTCAAGATACACAAGTTTCATTCCCAAATATTCTGCTGCAAGTGCATGATATTTTACGATATTTGGTTTATCTCGCGGAATAGGTAAGGTATGGCTCATACGCAAAACACTCGTCTGACCACCTGATTCTATAAGTAAATAACCCGTCGGAATTACCTCAATTCCTAATTGCTTAATAATTGGAGCTGCTTTGACCTGCTCTCCTATCAGATATTCCGGATTTCTGCCGGAAAGTAGGGACAGGAATAAAATAGCATCTGCATATTTTGAAACTTGCATAGAATTACCCGGGAAAAGAACAACAGGAATAGTTGATACAGATTTAACAAGTTTTACAAAGCCGTCAAAATCAGTAGCTCCTATAGTGCTTCCACCAACAAGTATTGCATCCGCTCCATTGGCACATATATTTTTAACTTGAGATTTTAAGTTTTGTTCATAATTTGAATCCGTACTTACGGCTTTAGTATCAGGATCAATAAGAACCAAAAAAGCAGCCCCTTTATCTTTGACAATACGAGTAAGGTAGGAATAAATCATTTTTCTAATAATTACGCATCGAAACTTGGGATATATAAATTACTTGATTCAACATCGCCTTATTTTGTTGGAAAAAGAAACGCAACGGCATCTTTCCATTCTCTTTTAAATTCTTGCAAAAGGGCTTCAATTGTATCAGTTTTTAATTCAAGTGATTCCCATGCTGCAATGTTCAAGAGAGGAATTTTATCATCTTTTCCTCCTAAGTCCAACGAATGACTAAGAACATCTGCAATATGCACAATGAAAACCTGTTTTTTAAATTCATTTGCCGTCTCCGGAGTGTGATGAAGTTCTATAGAATCAACTATCTGAGGAGATAACCCCCAATGCCTACCAAGCAATTTTCCAACATAAGAATGTGTATATCCAAGAATTTCTTCCTCCGCTTCTCCTATAAGCATTCCGGTATCGTTTGCCAATTTTACAATTTCTCTAAATTTTTCTGGCATAAATTGCAGCTCCACAATTTTACCAATATCATGAAGCAATCCGGTTACAAACATTTCTTCGGGTTGTTTGTACCGAGTATATTGAGCTATTATTCTGCTTCCAACTGCACAAGCAATAGAATGTTCCCATACTCCTCTTACAGTATCTTTGAACCCTTCTTCAAAATCATGGAATAAATCAAATAAAGATGCAGATAAGACAAGATTTTTTGTGGCGTTAAACCCAAGTATCGCAACAGCAAAAGTAATGGATGTAATTTTTTCCGGAGAAGAACGGTAAAAAGGGGAATTGGCTATTCTTAATAATTTAGCTGTAAGAACTTGGTCTCGAGAGATAACACTGGCTAAAGTTGCAGCTGAGGTTTTTGGATCATCTATGAGTCCAACTATCTTGGTATACACCTCAGGAAGTGTAGAGAGTTCATTCATTCTCTTGATTTTTTTCCACAAAGTATCTTTATCCATTTTTTTGTTTTTTCCTTTCTACAATTTCCTCTATTTTTATTTTTCTTATTACTTTTTTCAGTTCTATTATTACCTCGTTTTCCTGTTGCTTTGAAAATTTTTTATCAAGCTTTGCATCCAAAGCAGAAAGCTCTTCTTCGCTTAATATTTCCGAGAGAACTTGTTCCTTTCCCTGAGTACCATCGGTTCCTTGTATATCAACTTCTGTGACTCCCCACGCTTCAAGAAGTAGCAAGTCTTTTTCTCCCAACGTTCTGCCATCTTTTAACAGAATTACTCCCGAATGACTATATACTGATTTCGCCAATACCATACCGGGATTAACTAAACTTAATTCAACAAGTCCCATTTTTTTTCTCCAAAAAAATCTAATTAATAATCAAGCTCTACTTAGAACTTCTTCAATTCTCTCTACTAATCGTGGCAAACTAAATGGTTTTGGAATATAGCCATTAGCTCCCACTTTTATAGCATATTTTATATCTTCTCTTTCTCCTTTTGCTGTTACCATTAGAACAGGTATAGACAACAATTCAGGGTCAGATTTCAATTTCTTGCAAATTTCAGTTCCAGACATACCAGGTAACATTAAATCCAAAAGCACAATATCCGGTTTGCTGACTTCTAATTTAGCAAATGCTTCTTCTCCATTATTGGCAACACTTACTAAATATCCGCTGTGTGTTAAATAAAATTTTACTGTTTCAATAAAGTCTTCATCATCATCTACGAGCAAGACTTTCCTCATTTTGTCTCCTTTTTGGATTTTTTCTCGGAAGGTTTACTTGTAAGCTCTTCAATTCTCTCTATTAATCTGTGTAAATCAAATGGTTTTGACATATAACCGTCAGCTTTTGTTTTCATAGCATTTTCTATATCCTTCCTTCCTTTTTTTACTGTTAGCATAATAACAGGCACAGACGACAAAACAGGATCAGCTTTCAATTTCTTGCACATCTCGTTTCCACTCATACCGGGAAGCATTACATCTAAAAGTATAATATCCGGTATATTGCTTTTAAGTTTAGTAAATGCTTCCTCGCTACTTTCGGCAGCATCTACTAAATATTCTTTTTGCAAGAGATAAAACTTAAGCGTTTCCCTGAAATCTTTGTCATCATCTACAAGCAAAACTTTTTTCATTATGACTTTTTCCTCATCTTCAAGAACGGAAAGAAAATATGAAAAGTACTGCCTTCTCCAAATTTGCTTTCTACTTCTATCTTACCTTTATGCGCTTCTATCAATTTTTTCGCAATTGCAAGCCCTAATCCTATTCCTTTTGAGCTACTTTCTATAGTTTTTTCACTCTGGAAAAATTTATCAAAAATTTTATTTACATCCTCCGAAGCAATACCAGGTCCTGTATCTTTAACAGATATTTTTGCATACCCATCCTCCTCACTTAATTGAATTGTAATAAGTCCATTATTATCTGTAAATTTCACAGCGTTACCTATTATGTTCATAAATATTTGAACAATTCTTTGGTAATCACCATAAACTTTGGGAGTTCTTGGTAATAAATTTGCATTAATTTGTATATTTTTCTCTTGTACTGTTTTATCTAAAGTAGTCAAAACATCCTGAACAGCTTCAACTACATCCATTAAAGCAAATTCCATTCTCATTTGTCCCGACTCAATTTTAGATAAGTCCAAGAGATCTGCTACGAGATAATTTAACGTATTTATTTTTTTATCTGCTAACTTCAGAAGATGTTCCTGAGCATCCGTAACTTCACCTGCTTGACCCGCAAGAAGTATTTCTATCACATTTTTTATAGTAGCAAGAGGTGACCTAAGATCATGCGATACCATTGAAATGAAATCAGATTTTAATTGGTTTATTTCTTTGTCTTTGCTTATATCCCTTAAAATAGTTACAATTCCCAACTCTTCTCCATTTTCGTCTTTCACAAGAGTCTGGATAGCAGAAAGGAAATGAGGACAAGGATTACTTACTTCTATCTCTATTGGGACATATTCTTTGCACTCTACTCCTTTTCGAAAAAAATTATCATTTTTTTTATTTGTGATATATTTTACTAAATTATCAATGGTTACTTCTTCATCCGAGCTAAATCCAAGTGCTTGTTTTGCCATCGAGTTTAGTATTGCCAATTCTCCCTGTTTATTTATCATTACAACGCCTTCACCCATGCTTTTTACCATTCTATCTATTTCACATGTTTTTCCAAGCATACTGTATTACCTATCAAAAGAATACATATAAGTCAAGAATAAATTTGGGTAAAACATTTTAAATCACAAGTTCAATGACAAAGTGCAACGCTCTGATATAATGACAAGAGAAGAAAGGAGGTCAGAGCAAAATGCACAGGAAATACAAACATTTAACAAAAGAGGAGCGAGATATACTTGCTGTCC
>JAUVIV010000022.1 GCA_030592575.1 bacterium
CAAAACCTTTGGACACAATAAATTGTGTCCAAACATATTATATCCGTTTATATCTGTGTACTCTATGATTCATTTTGTCTCTTTCAAAATAGCTCTCACGTTTTTCCAAAACCGCTTTGAAATGGAAGCCTTTAACAATCCCCAGATAGACCCCCAACCGTAACCTATATGAAGCGACATAAACATCACCGGCATAATAAATAAATATTTTATACTCTTTTTTTGAATTGCTATTTTTGCAGAGAAATGCATACTTGTCAATATATAAAGACTAATTATAAATAAAAATAACCATACGAAAATTGGAAAAAAAAGTGCCAAAACTCCTGAAACAATTAGACTCTTCACAAATGCAAGTGGAATTAAATGTCTTAAAGAAACAGGCATTATATTAGTAAACTTAAACGGATAAGTAGCCCAGAAACCATTTTTGAAATTGTTTTTACAAAAAGATTTGAAATTGGAACGAGTATAATAATGACTTACAATATCAGGAACTAAAAGAGTCTTGCCTCCAGCGGCTTTAAGTCTCAGGTTGAATTCCATATCTTGAGTATGAACAAGTTCCTCATTAAAAAGCCCTATTTTTTTGAAAACCTCTTTTTTGTAACAACCTCCAAATACAGTATCAACCCATATCGGTTTTTCCGCCCCTGTTCTAAAGACAGAACCACCTACACCGAATTTATGAGATAAAGTAAGAACAACAATTTTACTTATAAAAGTATCTTCTCTCGGAACCGTTATCATTGTTCCACCTACATTATCAGCATTATATTCGTCTAAATATTTTACACATTTTGAAATATATTGCTTTTCACAGGTAGCATGAGCACCCATTATAGCGATGACTTCACCTTCTGCTTTCTTAATCCCAATATTAAAAGCAACAGGAGTAATCTTCTCTGGATTATCCAAAAGTTTGATAAATGAATATTGCTGTGTATATCCTTTTACAATATCTCTCGTCCCATCATCGCTCATTCCATCAATAACCAGAACTTCAAACTTATTTTTCGGATAATCATTAGCAATTATCGAATCAATACACTTGCCGATAAAACTCTCTTCATTTCGACAAGGAATTATAATAGAAACATACGGCAATTTATTTTCCATTGCAAATTTAAGCACCGAATCTAATACTGCATAAGCATATTTTTTCAGTGCTACTCGGTGCTCCTCCAACATTCTATACTTTTTTAAATCTCATTCCTCTTTATAAGTTCTTTCTTAATTTCCTGAAGTTCGTCAAAAGAAAGTTCTTCGTTTTCTTCTCTTTTACGCTTTCTCTTTGGCTTAAAGAAATCTTTTACCCAGACTGCCTTTGCACCCGCCAAACGTGCTCTTTCCTGAATTTCTCTATCATCACTAACTGCTATTACAAGTTTCGGATTATCTGATTTTTCGATCATTTTGATAATGCATTCATCCGCACTTATGCTGTGAGTAAAAACTACATCAACGGGAGATGCATCTATTGGATAATCCAGCACTTCCTTTTTTCCATCAAAAACTATAGTTACCTGATTCCTGCCCTGCGGCTTTTTAATACGGATATAACTAATAAGCTTTTCTCTACTTTTCTGAAGTGACGAACCCTGAAATAAATTTATCTTATTGGTAATATTATACCCATCAAGTAAATAATGTAATGCCATATTCAATTAAAAAGACCGAAGACCTTAGACCAAAGACTAAAAAAGTCTCTTATCTTAAGTCTCTTTACAATTCTCTCCTTCTTTATGATATTTCCGTCCGCACTTTTTACAAGTCGCCTCTCCGTTTGTAAATTCAAGCTTCTCACCACATTCGCACATCCAATTTATAACTTTTGCAGGCACACCGGCAACTATTGCATAATCCGGCACATCATGTGTTACAACAGCTCCTGCCCCGATAAATGCCCATCTGCCTACGGTATTATTGCAAACAATTGTTGAATTTGCTCCGATTGATGCTCCCTCTCGTACACGAGTTCCTATCCATTTGCCTCCCTTTGGATAAGGGGCTCTGGGGTTTAAATCGTTTGTGAATACCGCCGATGGTCCAACAAATACATTATCCTCAAGTTCTACAAATGTGAAAACAGAAACATTGTTCCCAATTTTTACTCCATTGCCTAAAACTGTATTATCTGCAACAAAACAGTTCTGCCCGATTGAACAATTTTTTCCAATCTTTGCACCGCCCATTATGTGTGAGAAATGCCAAATCTTTGTTCCTTCTCCGATTTCAGCACCATCCTCTATAATTGCAGTCGGATGCACAAATATTTTATATTTACTCATATTCCCTCCTATATGGGTAGATAAGAGCCTTTGCTCTCATCTGATTGAAACAGAGGCTTCAACCTACCCGTCTGTCATTGTAAGGAACAAGATTCCTCACCTGTCATTGTAAGAAACGAGATTTCTCACCTGTCATTGCGAGGAACGAAGTGACGAAGCAATCTCTATATAGATTCGAAACAAGCTCCACAATCCCTTTTAAATTATACGATTAGAGATTATTTCGCTAAGTCTGTCCTTAGCGAGATTCTTCACTCCGTTCAGAATGACAAGCGAAGGACTCGCAATGACAATTCTTACATTTTGCATGCATTGTCTTGTAGCGAGAGGGTTCATCCCCCTCATTTGCCGAGAATTTTTTAAAACCTCGGCGTTACCACAACCCATTCTATACCCTACCTATCTCTTTAATATGAACACCATCTTTACCAGTCTTTCCTATGGTTTGATACTTTTCCTCGTTTATGTCTTCGTATTTCACTTTGAATTCATAATTACAATTTGCATGGCGAGGATCAAGGTTTCCAAGAAATGAAGGTTCTTCAGATAGTTGTTGGTTACCCATAAATGTCAACCCCAGCATTCCTATTTTTTCGCCTTGAGACATTACGTCTATTTTTTCTGGAGAGAATCTGAGAATTTTATTTTTATCAGCCGGAATAATTGTAATATCCTCTGTCTCAATATTCAATGCAATTCCATTACCAATATTTTTAATTGCAAGATTCGTTTCTTTGTCAGGAATTATTATGATGACTGGACGAATTTGTATCTCTGTCTGTAAAACAGATTGTTCTGCAAGTTTATGAGTTTCTTCCCTGAGACTACGAGTTTCTTTGGTATACCAAAGAAGAATACCAGCTGTTACTATTAGGGTAACAGCAGTAACCAGAGGAAGATAATAAATGATTTTATCCATTATTGCTTTTTCTGGTTCTATAAGTCAGGTATGCAGCCCCAGTAATGAGCCAACCTGAAAGTAAAAGAATAGAAACTTCTCCAGTCTCAAGAAACATTAGCATTTTTGCAAATAGTACTACAATCGTATATATAACAACACTCCATAGTATTATCAACTCTTTTCTAACAACCTTTTTGTAACCGACAATGATTGTTAACACAAGGTATTCAAACACCATAAGTGATAAAGCACCAATGAATGTTATTATAAGAATTTCATACGATGGCGGCGAAGGTTCTTGAGGTTTTATCACAGAGTTAAAAATATATTCTTTGATTTTTTCAGGAGTCTTTCCGTCAGATAATGCTTCTTTATACCAACTCTTTGCCTGGACTATTTCCCATATTTCTTCATTAGTAAGTCCCCTTGACCTGGCTTCCGAAAGCCGTATATGGAAAGGGCGCTCTAAATGCTTTTCTTTAATTGACGGAGGCAAATTGTCCAGTTGTGCTTGATATATTGCCCAATTTTCTTGATATAGTGCCAGATCTTTACGATAAGAATTATGTTGCCATAATCCCCACGCACCTATTCCTGCAAAAATAATTAGCCATACCACGCCTGACCACAAAGCAACTTTTTTATTACTCAATTCGTATCTCATTTTTCTCCTTTTACCTAAAAATCCCCTTGCCAAACTGATATCGCGAGGTCTCCTGAGCCTGTCAGGAGCAAGCTTTAGACCCTACGGTCTAAAGACCGTTCACTACCATTTTCATTCTCTTTTGTGATGACTTGTCGGCATGTATGTTTCATACTTCTTAACTTTTATCTCCATTACACTTTAAAGTCAATCAAATTTCTCGTCTATGTGTAATTTGTAGATTCATCTTAAAATTCCTTTGCATTCTATGGCGAGGATTACCAATCGTGCTCCTCGTGGGCGTCCTCGCACACGAGTCCTTTGCGAAGACGCAAAGGAGAGCATAAAAGTTAAAAACTTCTCGTTTGATTTTCATCCTCTTTTACGACAACCTGTAGATTCATCTAAAAGTTCCTTTTCTACCCGCAAGGGTTTTACCCTGCACTAAAGTGCGGTAGAATCACAAACAAAAACGAAATATACACAAACTTTATCAAGAATTCTTTTGTTCGTATTCCGTTAGTACATTAGTTCGTGTGGTGTTCGTGTTAAAAGTCTTTCTTCTTTTATATTTCTTTACCCCTTACCATAATTATATGTCAAAGTCAATCAAATTTCTCGTCTATGTGTAATTTGTGGATTTCTCTAAAAATTTCTCTGACTTCCATGTCGAAGATTAATAAACAATCCAGCCGTGCTCCCCGTGGGCGTCCTCGCACACAGGTCCTTTGCGAAGACGCAAAGGAGAGCATGAAAGTTAAAAACTTCTTGTTTGATTTTCATCCTATTTTACATCAACCTGTGCCTGTGTGTTCATCTCAATAATACCCCAGTGCTAAAATAGCTAATCCGATAAGCATATTAAATTTAAGTGAATCGCAGGCTTTTGAGACATAATTATTATCTTCAATTAGTTTATAAATTGTAAAGCCGATAGATAAATCAACACAAATAATTACTCCGATAAGATAAAACCTTCCATACAATCCAATAAAGAAAGGCAAAAATGTAAATGCAATAAGAGTCACCAATATCAGATTAGAAAGGAAAATAGCTTTCCTTTCTCCATATTTAATTGGGAAAGATATATTCCCTGCATTTTTGTCTCCGGGTATATCTTCCACATCTTTTAAGATCTCGCGGGCAAAATGCAATAAAAAAGCAAATCCAAACGGAATAAGAGTAGGAATCCAATTTTTTAGTACTACTCCCCCATACACAAATGGAAGTCCTCCGAGAATCGCTACAATGAGGTTTCCGAAAAGTCCTCTGGCTTTTAATTTTAAATTATACAATAAAAGGAGCAACGATGCAAAAATAGCAATAAAGAGCAAAGCTATCGGTAACCTAACAGCAATCAAAAGCCCAAGAGCAAAAAGGATTATAGAAATTACAAGAACTTGTGGTCTCGTAAACTTCCCGGAAGGAATAGGTTTATCGGGCTTATTTATTTTGTCTATTTCAGTATCAACCCAGTCATTCATAACATTGCCTGCACTTATGAGCAAAAAGCAAACCAGACAAGCTAAAAGCAAGGACATACCATGACGTGTCCCTATAATTTCCTCCTGAGTCAGGAACCCTCCGACAAAAACAGAAACTCCCCCAATTATACCATTGAGGGGTCTTAATAATCTAAAGAAAGCAATCATAAGAGTTTTCCCAGAATAAACCCTATCACAATTCCTGAAATAAAAGACACTACAAGAACTCTGGATTTCATTACATCTATTTTAGCTCCTTTTCGAAGTGCAATAAGAGTGACTAAATAAGCAAGTGCATTCGTAATCCAGATAGCAGGTAAACTGGCTATTTTAACTATAATAGGTCCTATCGTAGGAATAACTCCAATAATTCCCAATAGTCCTGCAAACGCCTGCGTAAAGATTCCAAAGACAATAACTCCGAGTGTTACTATCTTCTTGTCCATACCAAAATGCACCCCGATGTAAATAGCAAGGATAATGATACCCCATATAAGAAGAAGCTTTCGATTTTTTATAAAAAATTGTTTCATTATTATTTTACTTTCAGTTAATGTTCTCTACAATTTATCCGCTTTTTATCATTCTAAACATCCCTTATTCTTCTGAGTGTCCCTGTCATTCTGAGCGATAGCGAAGAATCTCACTTTCAAAACAGATATTACGGGGTAAATTGTCTCGTTTCAACTGTAGTAATCATCACCACCTGATGAGAGTGAGGGCTCTCATCTACCCACTCACTGAAAAAACTCAAGAAATATTTTAGTAACATTATGCTACTTTTCCATAAGTACGAGCCCCGTCAATTTTTACAATACGAAGATTTATAAACCCGGAATTCATACTGTCATATTTATCACAATTTTTTTGAGGTTCAAATAAAATCTTTATATAATTTGAAGTTACTCCAACTCGCCATTCATCTTGAGAACTTGATTCAATATGTGCTTCCAAGGTTTTACCTATAAATTGGCTTCTAAATTCCACCCATTTTTTTTCTCCAAGTTTTATCAAAACATGGCTTCTTTCCCTTTTAACCATACTTTCCGGTTCATTTTCAAAATTAATCGCTTGTGTCATTGGTCTTTGTGAGTATTTGAATATATGGAGACGAGAAATTGGAGAGTTTGCAATTAAATTGTAAGTGTTTAAAAACTCGGCATCACCTTCACCGAAAAACCCGACTATTACATCTGCTCCTATTGCTGAATCAGGAACTTTCTCTCTAATCCTATGAAGCAATGTCTCATATTCTTCTCTTGTGTACCATCGCCCCATTGATTTAAGAATCTTATTATCTCCACTCTGAAGCGGTATATGAAAATACTTACTGCATTTTGAGGAGTTTCCGATAAATTCCAAAAGCTTGTCGGAAATGCCAATTGGTTCAATAGAGCCAAGCCCAAGACGACGAACTTCAGGAAATGATTCAATAGACTTAACTATACGCAATAAATCTTTGCATTTGCCAAGATTTGTGCCAGTAAGAATAAACTCCCTATAACCATTTTGAATTAAATTTTCAACTTCCTGAAGTATTTCTTTTAAAGGTCTTTCTCGGGGCTTACCTCTTGCATAAGGAACTATACAATACGAGCAAAATTGGTCACATCCTTCCTGAACTTTCAGAAATGCTTTGTCACGTCCGCTGAAACTTTTAATTCCAGATAATAAAGGAACTTTGAGAAAATTAGTTACTATTTTTTTAGGGTCGGATTCAACAAGGTCTATTCCATTAACCTGTAAAATCTCCTCAGGATTTATTTTGGCATAACATCCAGTTGCAATAATAAAAGGTTTAGGGGTTCTTCTCGCCCAAGATCTTATGAGCTTTCTTGCTTCTTTGCAAGGTCTGGCAGTAACAGTGCAGGTATTAACTACACAAACATCCGCATTATTCTTTTCATTGTTTTTGCAAATATCATTGCTCTTGCGGGCGTCCACGCATTCAAATCCTGCAAGTTTAAATTCCTCGCGTAACCATTCAGTATCATACTGATTCAATCTACATCCAAAAGTTTTAAAACTAACTCTCATACTCAATTTCTTAAGCTATTGAAGTGCAAAAACTCTGTTTTTGCATTGCAACGATAGAGTCATTGCACTCCATAAATTCAATTCAAAAACAATTTAGATATAGGAATCATTTAAAATAAGCTTATATTAAACAAAATTTTTGAATTTTCGTACTCATCTCTCTCTGTTACTCACCATAAATTACCCATCCCCTGAGTTCAACCTCAGAATCAGGTGTACAAGATATCGTAGGTTTACCTTGAAGTTCTAATGTTTGCCAACCTGTTGAGGAGAAACTCATAGTCATCTCATCTGACCAAACAGAATTTGTTTTTACAGAATGAGTAGCTTCAGTACTAACAGTAGCTCCAATTTTAAATCGCGTATATACAGCACTAGCGTGACCTTCGTGGTCAAAAAACATTTTTCCCCTTAAAGTAGTTACGCCTCCCGGTAATATGTATATCTCTATTGTAAATAATGTTGTAAAGACTGCCGTACCTCCTGTAAATCCAAATTGCTCACCTGATTCAATGCAAGCAGATGAAAGCAAACCCACTGAATCAGTACCACTGCCAACAACCGTTCCAAGTTCCCATCTACTGTCAGTAACACCATCGTATTTCAATACTTGCCCATCACTTGGGCTTCCCGCCACTACCCGAACACCATCTATATAATCAGTAGTTGGTCCGGCAAAAGCTTTTTCGCCTTTCTTTTTAGAATTAATTTTAGGAATTATTTCTTTTTCTGATTTTGCAAATACATTAGTATCAAAAATCTGTCTGCTGAGCATTCCTCCAATAATAGCTGAAATAGCCGATAGGAAACAAATTACTGTAACAAAGACTAAATTTTTATATTTCATAAGTCCCCCCTTATTTGATTGCTATTACTCACCATAAATTACCCATCCCCTGAGTTCAAGTCGGGAACAAACCACTCCTACTCTTGTAGGTTTACCTTGAAGTTCTAATGTCTGCCAACCTGTTGAAGAGAAACTCATAGTTATTTCATCTGACCAAACATCATCTGCTTTCCCATAATGAGAAGTTTCATTACCAGTAGTAGCTCCAATTTTAAACCGCATATATAGATTATAATCGTAGCTTATGTGGTCAAAAAACATTTTTCCCCTTATAGTAGTTATACCTCCTGGTAGTATGTATATTTCTGTTGTAAATAAGGTTTTCCATATTGGCGGATTATCACTTCCCGTAAACCCAAAAAACTCACCTGACTCAACACAAGCAGAAGCAAGCGAACCCGCTGAATCAGTACCACTACCAACAAAACCAGGTTCCCATTTACTACTACCATATTTCAATATTTCCTCATCACTTGGACTTTCTGCATCTACCTGAACACCATCTATATAATCATCAGGTGCTCCGGCAAAAGCTTTTTCGCCTTTCTTTTCAGAATTAATTTTAGGAATTATTTCTTTTTCTAATTTCGCAAATACATTAATACCAAAAACCTGTCTATTAACAACTCCTCCAATAATAGCTGAGAAGAAACAAATTACTGCAACAAAGATTAAATCTTTACGTTTCATAATATCTTTATTTTTTTATTTTTATACTGACACCCACCAAACTATCTAACAATCCAATCATAAGACAATTCAACTAATTAAAACTATCTTTCCGACTACTCCTTCCAAAATTCTGCCACAGTATAGATTTCGCCAAATCCAGTTTGATTATATGCTTTACCGAAACCACTAACATTTACTATGCAAGTTCTTTCTATCCATATTTCGCCTAATACATTTACCTCATTTGATGTCAGACTTCCATTTTCAAGCTGTGCATAAGCGGACTAATCGGTTTTGTCAGTTTTTATTAGTCACACCACTCATCCCAGGTATTAAAACTCTTTTGGTTCACACAGAGGCGAAAATTCTTAGTATAGCATCTTATAGTTGTATTGATGTGACCACTTTTGATATATAGTTGAACCAGGTCACAAACCGACCAGCCTGACACATCTACAGATTTTTCTCCGTATGCGATGTCAGTAGTTGTTTGTTCCGTAGCATCAATCGCTACCCCATTTCTATAAACCTTTGCATATTGAGTATAAGAACCATCGTGACTTGATCTCATGTCCCACTTAATTCGCAGTGTGCCCGTATTTGCTATCTTAATCTCGTATACCTTTCTATAGGTCATCTGAATATCGTTGCACTCCGTAGTTATGTCTACCAACACGTTATCACCGGCAATAAACGTATCAGGAGCTCCTCCTCCTCCAGTCGCATCGGTTCCGGGTCCCCATTGACCTGGAGTACCGGTAGTGTACTTCAATACTTGCCCGGTAGTAGTTGGATCTCCTATTACCTGAATACCCTTTATATAATCAGTAGTTGGTCCGGCAAAAGCTTTTTCGCCTTTCTTTTTAGAATTAGTATTAGGAACAATTTCTTTTTCTGATTTCGCAAACACATTAGCATCAAAAATCTGCCTACTAACCACTCCTCCGATAATAGCTGACAGAAAGCAAATTATCGCAATAAGAGTTAAATCTTTACGTCTCATAATACTTCTCCTTTTTTTTTCTATTTAACTACTATTATCTTTTTTTCTTTTTTAAATTTTCCTGTCTCAAACTTAATAAAATAGATTCCACACCCTATTTTTTTGCCATTATTGTCTGAACAATTCCAATCTGTTTTATAGTACCCGGAATTTTCATTTCCATCAATAAATGTTTTTACCAATCTACCGGCTTTATTATATATTTTTAAACTCACTTTTTTTGTTTCTTTTCCAAGAATTCCCGGAATAGAGTAATTAATTTCAAATGAATTCTTGCCTGGATTTGGAATCGAAGTTAGAGAAAAAGGAACTCCTTGTGATACACGCACCATCTTTTCTCCGTAGCAATCCTCTTTGTTTTTATCAATACTCGTAAGCCGATACCAATAAGTTTCCCCCGGCAAAACATTAGAATCAATAAATATATAACTTGCATCAGACGACACTGCTACTTCTTCATAAACTCTTACATAAGTTGTATCCCAATTTTTCCTTCTATCCACAATATATTTATAAGTATTAATATTAACTCCTGTTGTCCATGACACATGAACAGTTCCATTACGGCATAAACAATTCCAAGTTACACCTTCTGTAGCAAGTGGACCTTTACCTAATACTATATAGTGATACTCACCATCGGTTTCAAGTGCAAGTCTGAAAATGTTCCCTCCGGCATCAAGAGTATTGATACCTGTATTGCTTATTTTTGTTCTGAAAATAACCTGTGACGTTGGAGTTCCGCCAGAAGCATTTGCCGTTAAAGTATGCCAATCGCCATCTGTTCCAGCAGTAAAGGAAGTAATATTTGCACTTGGGTCATAGGATTGAAGTTCTATTCCGCTTATTTTAGCCTTAAAAATTTCTGCTTCATCTGTGCCAAAATACGCTTTCAAGAACTGCCATCCGGCATCACCACCAGTACCTGCGTAACTTTCAAATTTACACAATGCACTATTAGATGCATATCCTTGGAATTCTGTACCTTTCAACTCAGCCCCAAAAACCGCACTATCAGGAGCAGCTGCATAAAGATTTTGAGTTGCAAATAAAATACTTATACCTACAAAATATCTTAAAATTAAAATATAATTACGATTCAACATATCCTCCTCCTCTTTTAATTTTCTCTTATATTCTTTCTATCACCATATATATATTACTCTATCACCTCAAATTGTCAAGAACAATTTAATATAGAATTGATTTTTTATTTTATTTCCGTTAGCAAATGGATTGTCTCAAATCAGCAGTACAGAATCTTCAGGTCCTGTATAAGCACTATAAACAACTTAAATACAGTTCAACCCCAAGTTTTTTTCTAATCCATCTAAGGTAATGGTTTTGTTATTTCGTATTTAATCCTCACACGCAAGATTTCATGTTGACTGGTACCACTACTAAGTATCAATGCAACAAAATAAGGATAATTTTCATTATCTATTGTAGCATTGCTGATAGAAACATCTGTAATAGTCTGAAGTCCAGTAGAACCGGTAGTAGAGCAATCCCCCATATATACTACACTTCCCACATTAGAACAGGAGTAGAGTGTTACCGTTACATTATTTGATGCATCAGAATCAGCGAGACGGCAGGAAAGTTCAGTTACTACGGCTCCGTCAGGTAAATTCACAGGAGCATACCAATTTGTGTATCCGGCAGTATTAGTTGATAACCAATTATCTCGCCGAGTAACATTATAATTACCACTGGAAGGACTAAATGCACATGCCGGTATTGAGTAATACCGCACTACCTTCTTCATAGTCACTTCTCCCTCAATATGCATATCGCCATAAAAATATCCAGCATAACTTGCACCATTAGCATCGCCACGTACACCTGCTGTTTTGCCAGTAGAGCCCCTGCCATAAACGCCATAATTTGCACCATGAGCATCGCCATGCACGCCTGCATCTCCGCCGGCAGAGCCTGTACCCAAAACACCAAATTGTGCACCATTAGCCAGTCCCTTCACACTTGCCTGTTTGCCGGCAGAGCCCAGACCATAAACACCATAACTTGCACCATTAGCCTCACCACGTACACCTGCCGTTTTGCCGGTAGAGCCTAGACCAAGAATGCCATAATTTGCTTTATTAGCCAAGCCAAACACACCTGCTTCTTTGCCGTCAGAACCCAGACCATAAATGCCATAAAATGCACCATTAGCGGCTACATATAATCTGGAATGTGTAGGTGGATTTGCTGTCCCAATACCAACAATCAAAGAAGTGTCCTGTACAGAAAGATTTGAATCAGATACAATCCAGTCATTATCAGGAGCACCTGAACTTGCATAACCAGCAGTATCTGCATAAATAACTGAGTCAATAAGAACATTAGCCGCAAATGCATAATTGGCAGTATCAGAATGAATAGAATGTTCTGCTTCTTTGGATTTTATTGCATAACCCACTGAAACCAACTTCTTTCTCGGAGTGAGAGTATCATTCTCTACCTGAGTCTCAAGCCATAAGGGGTCTCCTGTAAAAATATTAGATGGAATAGGAGTGGTACTCCCAAGCAATACATTAAATATTCCTTTATCTATGTTTACAGCACTCTGAGTCTCACTCCATAGTAAAGCTCCTTCTGTTTCTGCGTCATATAATCTAAAATTCATATCAAGGACATCAGTAACTTCATTAGTATCACTCGCATCACCGAGCCAGCCTTGATAATTTATTTCTTGTAGAGTTCCTTTGGATTGCTTTACATCTACACTTTTTACTTTGGAGTGCAAAATCGGTGATTTTGCAAATAACGATACTGTTGTTATACTCCACAACAAAACGGCACTTAATAAGTATTTCATTTTTCCTCCTTTTGTTTTTTGTTGAGGATAAACTCTTCAGATTTGAGTTCTCAAAGATAAATCTCAACACTATTTTTATCTATACTCTAATTTAATCCACTCTTCGCCTCTTATAGAATTCTTTAGGAATTTAAGCCATCGAGGAGATGGTTTGTGGAATTCTATTACTTTCGGTTCTCCTTCTATTTCAGCAAGTGAACCTGCGAGCAGTTTCGCATCGTGCAAAGTACCAAGAGTATCTACAAGGTCAAGTTCAAAAGCTTGTCTTCCTGATAATATTCTACCGTCTGCAATTTCAAAAACATCTTCGTAAGAAAGTTCTCTTTCTTCCATAACTACGCCTACAAACTGATCATAAACATCATCTATTACTCCTTTTAATAGTTTACGTTCTTTTGGAGTCAAGTCACGATATGGAGAGCCAATATCTTTATGGGGTCTTGATTTTATGACATCAAATTTTACTCCAACTTTTTTTATAAGTTCGGACACATTTGGGAAACTCATAATCACACCAATAGAGCCGGTTATTGTTCCGGGATTACTTACTATTTTATCGCAGGCACAGGCAATATAATATCCTCCTGATGCCGCATAACTACCAAGACTCGCAACCGTTGGTTTGTCTAATTCTCTTATTGCTTCATAAATTTCTTGGCAGGGAACAACTGAACCACCCGGAGAATTAATATATAATACAACTGCTCGTATAGCAGGATTCTTTTTGCATTTAGCAATGTCTTTGATAATTTTCCGAGATGAATAAACTGCACCTTCTATCTCAATAATCCCAAGCACCTTGACAATTGAGGTTTTCTTCCCTATAATAGAAACTCCAAATATAAAAACTACAATAAGTAAAGACCATACCCACCAATACTTTTTCATGTAAAATCCCCCTTTTTTTCTACCCGACTTTGGTCGAGGGTTTACCCTCAGCTAAAACTGGGTAACGCAGGAGTTTATCTCCCGCCTTTTGCCGAGGATAAACCTCGGCGCTACTTCTTCATTTGAAGTGCAACAATCAGTAATTTTGCTCTTTCGCAACAACACCATTATTGCATTTCATTATAAAAGGGCAATAGACAAACTTGTTGCCTTGCCACTATCTCTCTATCTCTGCTATCCGTTTCTCTAATTCTGCTATCTTTTCCTGTTGATTCTGGACTACTTTAGTCAACACTGCAACAACATCCATTGCAGACATCCCTTTTCTATCTTTCGTCGCCACAAGCTCAGGAACATCCTCAGCTATGAAACCTACACATTCATTTTCTTTATCAATTTTATAATTGAATCTAACTGGCTTTAGCCCATTTACTGCTTCTATTGCTTCTTTTACACCAAGCTCGTTAATATTTTCTTTGTATTCACGGCTACTTGAATTTACCCAGTTAGTTCCAGTACAGTACGCACCACCATTGACATCTATCGTATGTGTTGGACTCGTAACCCCACATAGCCCGAGTCTCTGCTCATCAAATTCACCATAAATTAAAACATTAGCATCATCTGAACCATTAGCAATGTATAGCTTGCTGGAATCAGTCGTATTGTTGAAGCCAGCCCGATAACCGAGGAAAACATTGCTGGCTCCTGTGATGTTGTGGTAGCCTGCCCAGCGGCCTAAGAATGTGTTGAGCCCACCTGTTTTGTTGCAGAAACCTGCACGCTGGCCTAAGAATGTGTTGTCATACCCTTCGGTGTTGCGCCAGCCCGCATTACTGCCTAAGAATGTGTTGTTATACCCTGTGGTGTTGTAGTAGCCTGTATAGTGACCTGAGAATGTATTGTCAAGTCCTGTGGTGTTTTTGTAGCCTGCCCAGTCGCCTAAGAATGTGTTGCAAGCTCCTGTAATGTTGGAGTAGCCTGCCAAGTAGCCTAAGAATGTGTTGGGTCCTCCTCCTGTGTTGGAGTAGCCCGCAGAGTCCCCCACAAATGTATTATATCCCCCCGTAACTGTGATATTTTCTCCAGCACCAACACCCACGAAGATATTACCTGTGCCTGAATCTGAGAGTACCGTATTTCCTCCTATTTTGTAAGAAGAAGAGGTATTGATAGCTCCATTAATATCAAGCTTTTCCGTAGGACTTACCACTCCAATGCCGACACTGCCCGGCACTGCGGAATACATATTGTTTCCTGATATAGTCCAATCATTATCACCTACACCCCCGATTACATAATCAGCAGTATCTGAGTGATTTGCTTGTGCCACTTCACCATCTACATTAGCACCTGTTACATAACCCGCGGTATCTGCATAAATAACTGAATCAATGTTTACATTCGCATCAAGTGCGTAATTCGTAGTATCAGAGTAAATAGAATGCTCTGCTTCTTTGGATTTTATTGCATACCCCACTGAGACTAACTTCTTTCTCGGGGTTAGGGTATCATTTTCTACTTGAGTCTCAAGCCATAAGGGGTCTCCTGTGAAAATATTAGATGGAATAGCACTCACGCTCCCAAGTAACACATTAAATATTCCTTTGTTTACATTTACAGCACTTTGAGTCTCATTCCATAACAAAGTTCCTTCTGTTTCTGCATCGTATAATCTGAACTTCATATCAAGGACATCAGTAACTTCATTAGTATCAGTTGCATCTCCGAGCCAGCCCTGATAATTAATCTCGTACGGCGTTCCTTTGGAGTACTTTACATCTACACTCTTCACTTTGGAATGCAACCCTGAACTCGTTTCAGGGGATGATTTTGCATGCAACAACATCGTTGTTGCACTCCATAAAAGAACAACACTTAATAAATACTTTCCCCGATGAGTCGGGATTTTCGCTATGCTCCAACTCGCAGAAGCGAGATTTTTGCAATACTTCAACATTTTTCCTCCTTTTTAGCACGATTAAAATCGTGACTACATTCTTCTACCCAGCTTTAGCTGAGGGTCTAACCCTGCTCTAAAGAGCGGTAGAAACTTTTCTCTGTCCCCATTCTCTTTATATCTTAGAATCTGCACCTCCTTTTGGGAGTCAAAAACTTGTTAAGCCTGTGAAATCCCGCATTTGCAGGACTTTCGCAGACAGCGTGAACAATCTCATGCACTACATATTTCGTTTTTATTTTCCTCCTCCCCATTTTAACTTAGTTCGTAATATCTCATAAAAATCACAGATACCTGATTTTACAAGCTTAATCTGATAATCTGCTTTTTTAATTTGAATCTTTTCATCTTTATTCAGAAGTATTTTTTCCTGACCATCTGCAACTAAAACCGAGCCTCTGCTTTCGCATTTCACTTCTATCAACGAATCTGCTCTCACAACTATTGGTCTTGCACCAAGTGTATGAGGACATATTAAATTAATTACAATTGCTTGAGTACTTGGATGAAGTATAGGTCCAAAAGCAGCAAAAGAATAAGCAGTCGAGCCGGTTGGAGTAGAAAATATTATCCCATCAGCAGAAAATTTTGATACATAGATATTATCGACCCAAATAGTAAATTGTAACATCCTACCGGAGCCTGTACCTGTTACAAGCATATCATTTAATCCATAAAGTTTCTTGTTCTTAATTTTAGCTTCCAATACTATTCTCGGCTCAATTTTACATTCAGAAGAAATCAATTTATTAAGTGCAAGATAAAGATTATCAAGTGCTACCTCTGTTAAAAATCCAAGTCCTCCAAGATTAATTCCAAAAATTGGAACCCCTGCCCTTCCTATAATTCTCGCTGTTTTCAATAAGGTACCATCTCCTCCCATAGCAAGAATAACATCCGAATTTTCAACAAGTTCTTTGAATTTCTTACAATAATTCAATTCCTTAATTTCATACAGAATTTCCTGTGAAATTTTATTTTCTTCTGCTATCCAAACTTGTTGTTCATGTTTTGTTAACCACCTGATTAATTCAGGGATAACAGATTTAACAAGCGGCTTGTTAGGATTTACAATAATCCCTATGTTCATAATTTAAAAACTAACAAAAAAACTTACATTTGTCAAACAAAAAAATATATAAGTAAAGAATAAGTAAATAAAAAGAAGTTAATGAATTTACATATACAAAAATTATCAAGCAAGCAATCAAATCTTTTTGCTTGACAAAAAACCACCTGATGCTAAATTGCCTGAAAGGAGGTAATATGAAGTACAATATTTTATGTATAGGAGTATTTATTGTAATTTTTTGTGGGTATGTTAACGGAGAGGAAAAATTAGTTGCTCAAGTCGGAGATCATACTATTAGCGTAGGCGAATTTGCAAAACAATACAAACCTGCGGAAAAGCAAAATACCGATTCTCTTAAAACAGATATACTTGAAAAACTGATAGAAGAGAAATTAATGTTAATAGATGCTTACAATAAAGGATATGCGAATAAAATAGCACCAGATCTTGAGAAGTTTGAAAGCCGTCTTACAGTTGGGAAGCTTTACGAACGAGCAGTTATCCAGAAAACAAAGGTAAGTCCTTGGGAAATAAGGAAATGGTGGTGGAAACTCGGAACAGAGATAAAAATTTCTCAGATGATTGTGAAAGATAAGAGTAAACTTAAAGATATTTACAAGGAATTAAGAAAAGGAAAAAACTTTGGTGACGTTGCTCGTAAGTACACTAAATGTGGAACTTGTGGGGAAATCAAAAAAGTGAAATGGGGAGAACTACCTCCTGAATTAGAAAAAATTGCATTCTCCTTGAATGTTGGAGAACTTTCTCACCCAATACGTAGTGGCAATAATCTATATATTTTGAAAATGTATGATAAGATAAAAGTACAAAAGCCTGAGTTTACAACAGAAAAGGTAAAAATAAAATCACGACTTCAGGGTAAAAAACAAACAAAACTTTCCAACGAATATCTTGAACACTTAGGTGAAATTGCCCATTCAAAATATAATGACAAAGTAATAAAACAATTACTTGAATCTCCTGATATCGTTCAAGATGATGCGGTAATAATGACCTGGGTAGGTGGAAAATTTACAGTAGGTTATTTTTTGAAAGAAACAGGGATGGTTGGAAAAATGACAAGTGATGGAATGTCAAGAGGACAGTTCAATACAGTACCAGCAATAAAATCTTGGATAAGTAATAAATTAATCTACGAGATATTACTTCCGATTGAAGCAAATCGCCATGGATTTGATAGAGCAGTTGATATTAAAACCCAGCTAAAAGAACGAGAGGAAATGCTTTTAATGAGAATGTATCAGAACGAAGAAATAGATAGTAAGATAACCGTAACAGATGAAGAATGTAATAAGTATTATCAAGAGCATAGAGATACTTACAAAGCAGAATTTGAACGTATGAAATCAAGAGTAGAATGGGATATTAAGAAAGAAAAAAACGAAGAAAAGAAAAAAGAGATACTTAAAAATTTGCGGAATAATACAAATATAGAAATTTATGAAGAAAATATAAAGGAGGTATTATGAAAATACAAGATTTCAGACTCGGACTTATTGTATGTTTTGTTTTATTAATTTTTAGTGGTTGCGAGAAAAAAGAAGGTAAAATTTTAGCAAAAGTAGGAAAAACAGTTCTCGTAGAAGAAGAGTTCTATAGCCTTATTCCTGCCCAATATGCAGGTATGCTCACCATTGCTCAGAAAAAAGAACTTTTGAAAAGATGGATAAACACAGAACTTATCTATCAAGAAGCTATTTCTGAAAAAATTCACAAAGAACCTACTGTAGCGAAAACACTTGACGGAATGAGACGAGAAATGATAGCAAATGAATTACTTGAAAGATATATAAGCAAATTAGGCAGTGTTGATGAACAAAAAGTAAGAAGCTATTTTGATGCTCATTATGAAGAATATAATACTGAAAGACAATCTGCACAGATAGTAGTTCAGGATAAAGCACAGGTTACTGAAATAATGAACAAAATAAAAGAAGGGAAATTATTTTCAAAATTGGCAAGAGAGTATTCTATTGATCCAAGTGCTAAAAATGGTGGAGTAATAGGATATGTTCGACGAGGAGATATGCCCCAGATTCCAGAATTTGAAAATGCACTTTTCTCACTTCAAAAAGTTGGAGATATATCTGACCCATTAGAAACAGGTTATGGGTATCATATAATCAAACTTTTAGGTATGAGACGTCTTCCAAGAGAAGTAAAATATGAAGATGTACAAAATGAGATAAGAGGATTCTTGAATTTAACCGAACGAAAACAAGCAGTTACTAATTTTTTAACCGAACTTAGAGAGAAAAAAGAAATAGAAGAAAATTACAACTCGCTTGAATAAGATAGATTTTTCCTTATTATTCATAATAACAAATAAATAGAAATGGCTAACATATTTACAAAAATTTTAGGTAACGCAAACGAAAAAGCAATAAAACGAATTAATCCAATAATTCCTAAAATAAACAGCTATTTTGAGCAATACAGTAAACTTAAAATAGACGAAATATCTAAATTCCAAACAGAATTACGTGATGTTATTTCTATAAAAAAAGATTGGGATACAGCTCATAAGCTAATAGATAGTATGAATGCTCTTGCAAAAGAACGAGGTGCCATTTCTGATGAGGAACTTAAGGGTAAGACTCAAGAATTTAAAACTCGAATAAAAGAAAAAGTTGGAAATACAACTGGAAAAGAACGTGAAAAATTAGAACAAGAAGCTCTTAACGAAATTTTACCGGAAGCATTTGCCGTTGTAAAAGAAACTTGCAGAAGACTATTAGGTAAATCTTGGGAAATTACAGGACATGAACAAAAATGGGATATGATTCCTTTTGATGTTCAGCTTATAGGAGCAATAGTTTTGCATCAAGGCAAGATTACCGAAATGGCAACCGGTGAAGGCAAGACTCTTGTTGCTACAATGCCATTATACCTAAATGCCCTCTTAGAAGAAGGATGTCATCTTATAACTGTAAATGATTATCTCGCCAAACGAGACACTGAATGGATGGGTGGTATCTATGATTTTCTCAGTATATCGGTTGGATGTATTCAAGACGGTATGGAATATGAAGAAAGAATTCCTCAATATAATTGCGATATAACTTACGGAACGAATAGTCAATTTGGATTTGATTATCTACGCGATAATATGAAATGGAAGAAAGAAGAGAAAGTTCAACGAGGTCATTATTATTCTATAGTTGACGAAGTTGATTCGGTACTTATTGATGAAGCCAGAACACCTCTTATAATCTCAGGTGCCGTTGAACGAGTTATAAATCGTGAATATGCAAAATTAAACCCAATTGTTGAAAATACGGTAAATCGCCAAACTCTTCTTGTTAATAAGATTGTAGCAGATGCAGAAAGATTATTAAACGAGGCGGAAAAACTTTCAGAGGAAGGAAAAAACAAGGAAACTGAGGAGAAAAGAAAGGAAGCAGGCAAAAAGCTACTTCAAGCTCAGAAAGGCACTCCTAAAAACCGCCGACTTATGAAACTCAAAAAAGAAGCAGGAATTACGAAACTCATAGAGGATACAGAAAAAGAACTTCTATCTGCCGAATTCTCACAAAAAACTTCACTTAAAAAAGAAGAAACCGAGCTTCATAAACTTCAAGAAGAACTTTATTATACAATAGACGAGAAAGGACATGCTGTTAATTATACTGAAATAGGCAGAGATGCTCTTTCTCATGGCAATCCTGATTTTTTCACACTTCCGGATTTATCTCAAGAACTTCCCAAAATAGATAATGATTCTACTCTCTCGCCACGAGAAAAATTTGTCCAAAAACAAGCAATTGAACGAGAGTACGCAGAAAGTTCGGGAAAACTTCACGCTATAAACCAGCTTCTTCGTGCTTATTCTCTTTTCAAAAAGGATGTTGAATATGTAGTCCAGAATAAGAAAGTAATGATTGTAGATGAGTTCACAGGAAGACTTATGCCCGGTAGAAGATACTCAGATGGACTTCATCAGGCACTTGAGGCAAAAGAAAGAGTAGAAGTAGAATCAGAAACTCAAACACTTGCCACTATCACTATTCAAAATTACTTCAGAATGTACTCTAAACTCGCAGGAATGACAGGAACAGCAGAAACAGAAGCCGGTGAATTTTGGGATATTTATAAACTTGAGGTATTAGTTATTCCAACAAACAAGCCCGTTCGCAGAATAGAATATGATGACTCTATTTACAAAACTCGGCGTGAAAAATACGATGCCATAACAAAAGAAATAGAAGAAGTACATACCAATGGAAGACCTATACTTGTTGGTACCGTTTCAGTTGATGCTTCTGAGACACTTGCCAGAATGCTTAAGCGTAAAGGAATACCTCATCAGGTTTTAAATGCAAAACATCATAAACAAGAAGCCGAAATAATAACTCTTGCCGGACAATCAGGAAAAGTAACTATAGCAACAAATATGGCTGGTAGAGGAACAGATATAAAACTTGGCAAAGGAGTAATAAACATAGAATACTTTGAGTGCGAAGAAAAAGATGGAATGGAAAAATGCTTTGAGGAATTCCCCTGTGGATTACACATAATTGGAACCGAGCGACATGAATCTCGTAGAATTGACCGTCAGCTTCGCGGTAGATGTGCTCGACAAGGCGATCCCGGAAGTACAAAATTCTATCTCTCACTTGAAGATAATTTAATGAGACTTTTTGGCTCCGACCGAATCGCCAATGCTATGAGCCGATGGGGTCCATCAGATGGCGAACCTATTCAACACAAACTTGTTACACGAGCCATTGAAGGTGCTCAAAAAAGAGTAGAACGATTTAATTTTGACATAAGAAAACATCTCCTGGAATATGATGATGTTATTAACCGTCAAAGAGAAACAATATATACAATGCGTGATGAAATCCTTGAAGGTGAAGACCTTGCGGATAAAGTACAAGGAATGATAGAAGATGTTTTATATAGAATTATAAATACTTATACTTCAAAAAGTTATTCTGAAAATTGGGATTGGGAAGGATTAAATTTTGATATAAGAGATATCTTTATGTTTGATTTTAGAATTTCAAGTGAAGACAAAAACAATATTAAAAGAGAAGAATTAAAAGAAAAATTAGAAGCTCTTATATTTGATTTTTATAAAACCAGAAAAGAACAAATAGGTCCAGAAATAATGGAAGACCTTGAACATCAGGTATTTTTGCATGTAATAGATAAAAATTGGAAAGACCATTTATACGAGCTTGATGCTCTTAAAGAAGGGATAGGACTTCGTGGATACGCACAACGTGATCCATTAGTTGAATATAAAAGAGAAGCTTATGGATATTTCGAGAAACTCCTTGACTGCATTGCTCGTGAAGTCGTACGAAATCTATTTGGCTTGAGATTTAGAACAGAAGAAGAGAAAATACGTGAAGCTACTATTTCAAAGGAAAAAGCATATAAACCAGATGCAGCCACAGCAACCTTAGCTCCCGCCAGAGCAACAGCATCTGTTGGAACTCCAACAGATGGAAAACCATCACCGATGGGTATGGGAAGACCTTATGCAGCTCCTCAACAAAGACCTGTTATAGATACATACAAAAGAAAAGACCAAAAGGTAAATAGAAATGCTCTTTGTCCTTGTGGCTCTGGGAAAAAATACAAAAACTGTTGTGGTAGAGTTTCATAGCTATGAACTCATAAACAATGGTAGAAAGAAAATTTAATTATGTTTGAGGAAGAACAAGAAAAAATCCGAATTGAGAAGTTGGGGAAAATTAAAGAATCGGGTATATTGCCTTATCCCTATAAGTTTGATTGCACTCATAAAATCAAAGATATTCGTAAAAGCAAAGAAGATTTTATAGATAAAGAAGTCCAATTCGCCGGTAGAATATTAGCTATTCGTGGACATGGAAAAGTAATTTTCGCCGATATTCAGGACAGAGAAAGCAAAATCCAACTTTATCTTAAAGCTAATATTTTGGGCGAGAGTTTTGAGCTTTTAAAACTTCTTGATATTGGAGATTTTATCGGAGTTCAGGGTAAAATTTTTGAAACTAAAACGGAAGAACTTACTGTCTCAGTTCAAAAATTCACCTTGCTAAGCAAATCACTTAATCCTTTACCGGAAAAGTGGCATGGGCTTGTAGATAAAGAAGTAAGATTTCGTAAGCGATATCTGGACTTAATTATGAGTCCTAAGGTTAAAGAAGTATTTATCAAAAGAACCCAGATAATTAAGTGCATAAGAGAGTTTCTTGATACTCGTGAATTTCTTGAAGTGGAAACTCCTGTATTGCAAGGAATTTACGGAGGAGGATTCGCAGAACCCTTTAAAAGTTATTACAAGAGTTTAGACAGAGACTTTTATTTAAGAATTTCTGACGAACTTTATTTAAAACGGCTTATTATTGGTGGACTTGATAGAGTATATGAATTTGGAAAAGACTTCAGAAATGAAGGTATGGATAGATTACATAATCCGGAATTCACAGTGCTTGAGTTATACCAAGCTTATGCAGATTATAATGATATGATGCAGATTGTGGAAGAGATATTTGAAGAATTATGCAGACTCCCTGAATCCTTCAGCAATTGTCACCCTGAACGAAGTGAAGGGTCTCAAAAAGATTCTTCGCTATCGCTCAGAATGACAGAAGGGTTGGAGATTGAGTATCAAGGAACTAAAATAAATTTCAAGCGTCCGTGGAAGAGAATTACTTTCTTTGACTCATTAAAGCAATACACCGGAATAGAAACAAGAGATAAGGATGATAACGAATTAATAAAATTTGCTCAAGAGAAAGGAATTCCTATCTCAAAAGAATATCATCGTGGAAAAATTCTTGATACTCTTTTTGATACTTTTGTTCAGCCAAAACTTATAGAGCCCACATTTATAATTGATTATCCAAAAGATAATTCGCCTCTTGCAAAAGAGCATCGTAACGACCCAAATCTCGTAGAACGTTTTGAATCATTTGTATATGGAATGGAAATAAGCAATGCTTTTTCAGAGCTTAATGACCCTCTGGAGCAAATCAAGAGATTCGAAATGCAGCAGAAATTCAGAGAAAAAGGAGATATGGAAGCTCAGGTTATGGACAAAGATTTCATTGAAGCTCTTGGATATGGGATGCCACCAACAGGTGGATTGGGAATTGGAATTGATAGGATAACAATGCTTTTCACCGATTCTCATTCAATAAAAGATGTAATTCTGTTTCCTCAACTCAGAACATAAGAAAAATGGAAATGCGAATGCCCACGAAGATGTCGGGGATGCACACAGAGGGCACGTGGAGGCCAACGGAGCTTCCGTTGGTGCCCACGAAGGCGTCGTTGGTGTCCACGGAGCTTCCGTTGGTGCCCACGAAGGCGTCGTTGGTGTCCACGAAGCGACCGTTGGTGTCCACGAAAGAGTCGTTGGTGTCCACGAAAGAGACGTTGGTATCCACGGAAGAGTCGGGGATGTCCACGAAAGAGTCGGGGAGAGGAACGGAAGCTCCGTTCCTTAGTGCGAAAACTTCGTAAATGCTTAAATAACAATGAGTTAGAGAAAAAAGCGACCGAGGTTAAAAAAGTCCTCGGCTGTAGAAGTCAGCAAGAGTGAAAAATAAAGATGAGAAAATCAAATTCAAATAATAATAAGGATTTAGAGTATAAAGTTTATCTTGAGGAAAGAAAACTATTAGTAGATACCGAACGTGAAGAAGCTCGACTATTTGATAAAGCTATTCTAACTCTTGCTGCGGGAGCTTTCGGACTTTCGTTAACTTTCATTAGACAAATTGTTCCTAATATTAAATATGAAACGTTGTGGATTTTAATAGTGGCATGGGCTGGCTTTTGCGTAAGTCTACTTTCCACATTGATTTCATTTTTAACAAGTCAATCTGCTTTCAGAAGGCAAAGAGAAATATTGGAAGTAGAGTGGCTTGACAATTCCAGTAAGAAGAATGAAAAAGATAACCTTGAAAATACGCCGGCTATTTGGACAAAGCGGTTAAATATAATTTCAATAGTTGCTTTCATAATTGGCGCTGTCTTTTTGACCACTTTTAGCATTATTAATTTAAAGGAGGACGTAATGTCAAAGAAAAAGTCAGGATTTGTGAAGACGGAGGGAGTGGTACCACCAAAATCACCCAGAAAAGTAGAAAAAGGAGTTGTGCCACCTTCTTCGCCAAGGAAACCACCTATAAAACCTCCAAAGAGGGGAAACTGAGTAGTCAAGACGAGAATAAATACTGATAGGTAAGGTTTTTATACCTAGTTGTAATGGGATAAGAACTTCAACCTGCAAAAGGAGTGAGAAATGGAGAATTGGCTTTATTGTGGGGATAATATTGAGGTTCTGGAAAAGGAAATTGATACTGGATTTAGGATTTGGATAAAATGAAAGCTGAATTATTTATAGCCCGTCGGCATATCACGAGTTCAGGTGGAGCATTCAGGAAAATAATTACAGGACTTTCAATCGGAGGAGTTATAATTGGAGTAGGGTCTCTTATTGTAGTACTATCCGTTGAAAATGGTCTCCACAAAAATTTCAAAGAACAAATATTAGCTACAACCTCTGAAATAACCGTTATGAAATTTCATCATGAACCCATACAAGACTATGAATCTCTTACTAAAAAGATTTATAAGATTAAAGAAGTACGAAGCGTAATGCCCGTTGTGTATTCTAAGGGTATATTAAGAAGTGAGAAAACGCAAGATGGAGTTGTACTGAGAGGAGTTCCAGATTCTAAAGAGATAAAAAATCTTGAAGGGGAGCTTTGTGGAATAGTGTTAGGGAAAACACTTGCGAATAAGCTCTCCGTATTTTTATATGATTCCATAACTCTATTTGGAATAGGAAATATAGGTTCAATGGATATAAGGTCAAAAGAATTTGAGATAACCGGAATATTTGACGCAGGACTTTATTCATACAATTCGACACTTGCCTATCTTCCTATGAAAACTTTGCAAAATTTCCTTAAACTCGGAGATACAGTAACGGGATTGGAAATCAGATTAAACAATATATACGATGCACCCGAAGTTTCGCAAAGAATAAATGGTGAAATTGGTTATCCGTATTACGCTCCTCATTGGATAGAATTAAATTCTAACCTATTCTCTGCTCTACGACTTGAAAAAGCAACAATGTTTACACTATTATTATTAATAATCGTAGTTGCTTGTTTTGGAATTTCGGCAACTCTTATTATGCTCGTCATTCAGAAGACAAGAGAAATAGGAGTTTTAAGAGCTCTTGGAGCTGATTCCAAAATGATAAAACGAATATTTATGTTGGAAGGAATAATAATAGGAATTATAGGAACTGTGGTTGGAATTGGAATTGGACTGATTATGTGTTTTATACTTAGCAAATGGCAAATTATCAATTTACCACCCGGAGTTTATGGAATAGACACACTTCCTGTATATATGAGAATGTGGGATTTTGTTCTTGTAGGATTTGGAGCCATTCTAATATCATTTTTGGCATCATTATATCCGGCAACAAGAGCAGCAAAACTATTGCCCTCAGAAGCAATAAGATATGAATAAGACATTAAAAAGTTTGAGTTTGCTAATTAGGTAAAATTATGAGTTTTGTTCTTGAAGCACATAACATTCATAAGATTTATAAAGAAGATATAAAAGGAACAAGTGTTCTGAAAGACTTGAGCATTGAAGTTACAGAAGGAGAAATAATTGCAATTGCCGGAACATCAGGATCAGGAAAAACAACTTTAATACATATACTCGGAGGACTTGATAAACCAGATGATGGAAAGGTATTCCTTGAAGGAATTGATTTATTCGCACATTCCGATTCGAAACTTTCAAAAATAAGAAACGAAAAAATAGGATTTGTTTTTCAATTTCATCAATTACTTCCTGAATTCACCGCAATCGAAAATGTCAAACTACCATTGTTGATTGGTTCAAGAGGAAATATCGAAACTATTCAACATAAAAGGTGTCTTGAACTTCTTGACCTCGTGGGACTTGCAGGAAAAGAAAACAGACTTCCTTCCCATCTTTCAGGAGGAGAACGACAAAGAGTAGGTGTTGCAAGAGCTCTTGTAAATAATCCCAAAATTGTGCTCGCCGATGAGCCAAGTGGAAATCTCGATGCCCTAACAAGCAAATCATTAGATGAGCTTTTTGTAAAACTTAATAAAGAACAGAACGCAACCTTTATAATTGCTACCCATAAAGAATCTATATGCAAAATTGCTAATAAAGTATTTGAATTAGAAAGCGGACAATTAAGAAAAATATAAACTTACTATTTTAAAAATTAATTCGATTTTTAAAAAAATTTACTTTACAGTGTGTATCTTTATTCTATAATCCTAATAATGCTTTGTGATATATGCCATAAAAACGACGCAACTATATCTTACACGGTAGTAGTAGGTGAAAAAAAGACAAAACTCCATTTATGTGAGGAGTGTGCAGCAAAAAAAGGATTTATAAAAGCATTCTCTTTAATGAATATCCAAGAATTCATACCACTTGACCCCAATGAGCCAGAAGTTAAAAACCTTATATGTCCTAAATGTGGATTAACATATAAAGAGCTTAGAGAACAAGCTGAATTTGGTTGTTCGAAATGTTACAAAACATTTGAGAGAAAAATAATCCCACTTTTTCAAAAGATTCATGGTAGTACCCAACACATCGGAAAGTTAGTTTGCATTAGCGCCGAAAGAGATAAAAAAGAAATGAAAATATTCAAATTTAAAAAACGTCTTGATAAAGCAATAAAAAGTGAGTCTTATGAAGAAGCTGCTATAATAAGAGATGAAATAAAGAAATGGGAAACAAAAAATTAAATACTTTATTAAAAAATCCTCCTAATTGGATTGATGGAAAAGGAAGATTTGCCGAAACAATACTTTCATCAAGAGTAAGATTTGCGAGAAATCTCAAACAATTTAATTTTCCTAATAGGACAAAAGAAGACGAGCTTGATGAGATTATGAATTTCATAATAAGTCATATAAATTATAAATGTATTACTTCTCTGTCAGAATTTTCTCCTCTTGACAAAAAATTTCTTGTAGAGCGTCGCATAATATCAAGAGAATTCTCAAAGAAAACAAAAGGAAGAGGAGTTGGAATATGGGAAGGTGAAAATATCGGACTTATGCTAAATGAAAATGACCACATTAGAATTCATTCTATTTGTTCAGGGTTAAACCTTGAACTTGCTTATGAAAAACTAAATAAACTTGATGATGAGTTTTCAGAATCGCTTCCGTACGCATTTTCTTCAAAGCTTGGTTATTTGACAGCTTGTCCAACTAACACAGGAACAGGATTAAGAGCATCTGTGCTTGTACACTTACCCGGACTTGTCCACTCAGAACAAATAAAGAAAATACTTGAAATGCTACATAAAGACGGGTTCTTGATAAAAGGATTTTATAGCGACGGAACAATGGTAGAAGGCAATTTATTTCAAATATCAAATCAAGTAACTTTAGGAATAACAGAAGAAGAAATTATAGATAAACTTCATAAGATGATTCTTCAGGTCATAGGATACGAAAATAATGCACGAGAACTTTTGCTAAGTAATACACGAGCCCAGCTTGAAGATAAAATTTGGAGAGCTTATTCAATTCTCAAAAATGCAAGACTCCTTTCTAATGAAGAGTTTATAAATCTTTCATCTGCTGTAAGATTTGGTATTGAACTTGGGATATTAAAAAAAGTAAGTTTACAAAACTTAAATAAGCTCTTAATATTCACTCAACCTGCGCATTTACAAGAAAGTATAGGTGGAATGATAGATTCAACCGAAAGAAATGTGAAAAGAGCTTTATATGTAAGGAAAAATCTGTGAAAAGGAGCTAAAATGATAAATCCAAATATATTCAGAACGTATGATATAAGAGGGATAGCAGATACAGACTTAAATGATGAGGTTGTATATAAACTCGGACAAGCTTACGGAACTTATATACATTTAAAAATTAAAAGCGAAAAGTTAAAAATCGGGATTGGACAGGATGTGAGGTTGTCATCTCCAAGAATAGCTGAAACATTCATCAGGGGAGTTGTTAGCACAGGAGTTTCGGTCATTAATATCGGAATTGTTCCTACTCCTATACTTTATTTTTCAATATTTCATTATGATTATGACGGTGGCGTGATGATTACCGGAAGTCATAACCCCAAAGAATATAATGGATTCAAAGTCCTGTGTGGAAAAGATACTATTTACGGTGATGAAATACAAGAACTCAGGAAATTAATAGAAAAGGGAGATTTCAAAACAGGCAAAGGAATTGTAACTAACGAAACTCCTGTTTCTGATTATACGAATCTTATTAAGGAAAAGGTAGCAATATCTAATCCTAAACGGGTAGTACTTGACCCCGGCAATGGCACCTGCGGTCCTCTTGCGTCTCAGGTTTTCAAAGAATTGGGTTCTGAGGTAGAATGTATAAATTGTGAGCCGGATGGTAATTTTCCTGCTCATCTTCCCGATCCTACAATTCCAAAATATACTAAAGATTTAATTAAAAAGGTACTATCTAATAAAGCGGATTTCGGCGTAGGTTACGATGGAGATGGGGATAGAATTGGAGCTGTAGATGAACTTGGGAATATAATATGGGGAGATAAATTACTTGGGCTTTTTGCAAAATATGTATTAAAAAACCATCCCGGAGCTCAAATCTTGTTTGAGGTAAAATGTTCTCAAGGGCTTGTAGAGTACATAAAATCTTTGGGAGGAAAACCTTTAATGTGGAAAACAGGACATTCACTTATCAAGGCAAAGATGAAAGAAGTAAATTCTCCACTGGCTGGTGAGATGTCAGGACATATGTTCTTTGCTGATAATTATTACGGATATGATGACGCTATATTTGCATCATTAAAACTACTTGAAATCTTATCCGAAGAAGATAAACCTCTTTCCGAGCTTATTTCAGAAATACCATCTTATTACTCAACTCCGGAAATTCGCATTGATTCTCGTGATGATATAAAATTTAGCATAGTCGAAAAAATGAAAGAATATTTTAAATCTAAATATCCTACCATAGATATAGATGGCGTACGGATTCAATTCCCAGGTGGTTGGGGTCTTGTTCGTGCCTCAAATACTCAACCTATTCTTGTTTTAAGGTTTGAAGGAAATACTGAAACTAAACTTGAAGAAATAACAAAAGAAGTAACCGATAAATTATCCGAATATTCTAAAAATTTCAAGGAAAGTTCTTGACAAATTC
>JAUVIV010000128.1 GCA_030592575.1 bacterium
ATTGAAGGTTCTGGCAAGAGTCAAAAAGAAAAAGCTATTTTCCTTATTCACAAATTCCATAATCTTGCCTTTGCTCTTTTACTCAGATATTGTAACCATCACTTAAAGACATTACACATAAGTATTACCACATTTACGACATTTGTAGGGAGTAATCAGGTAATGTCCATAGAATATTTTAAAATCTTTAAGAGTATTGAGAGCATCAATAAAAATTCCCTGCTTTTTTTGCTTTTCTGGTTGTCTTGACACTCTTGCAGTAAAATATTTAGTTATAACAAGTGTTTGGTCAGATTTTAGGAGCTTTTGGACCAATAATTGTATGTTCAACCAATAGCAATCTTTCCATCCTTTACTTTTCAAACCAAAATAAAGGTTGAAACCATCTATATAAGCAACAACACGTTTTAATTTCGTTGGTTTTTTCATTTTTTTCTTGACATAAGAAATTTTACTCATACTTTGATACTAAAGACTAACATCTCCAATGTGAGTAACATTGGACCCAACGGCTCCTTTCTGTATAAGGAGTCGTTTCTTTTTTACTCCAATATCTTTTCTTGTTTTTTTTCATCTATGATTAAATTATTTGAGTTCGTTTAAAAACAACGATGCTTTTTCTAACCTTCGGACTACCGTTTCTCTGCCCAGAAGCTCAATTATATGGAAAAGACTGGGACCTCCTGTTCTGCCAGTGAGTGCAAGTCTTATAGGATGAATTAGCAAAGCCGCCTTGATGCCAAGTTCCCCTGCAAGTTCCCTTATAGCAGATTCTATTGTCTCTAAATTAAAACTTTCTTCTGGCGAGGAATGCCCCCCCACTCTACTTAGTTCAGAGAATCTATCTTTAATCAATGTAAGTCTTTGATTGATTTCAGGAATTTTGAAAGATTTCTCTACCCCTACTGACTCGTATTGGGTTGGGTCTTCAAAAAAATAATCACTGATTTTCATAAAATCAGTAAGTCTCTGCATACGAGACTTTAAGATATTAACAACTTTCAGCATATATTCTCGATTTTCAGTTGTTGGTTGTCGAGATTCTGGCAGACTTAAAATTCGATTCAATAACTCCTCATCACTTAATTTATTTATATATTCACCATTCATCCATTCAAGTTTTTCTATGTCAAAGACAGACGCTGTACGACCAAGTCTATCAAGCGAAAAGAGTTCTGTAAGCTCAGAGAGTGATAAAATTTCTCTATCATCACCGGGTGACCAGCCAAGTAAGGCAAGAAAATTAACAAGTGCTTCAGGTAAAATTCCCTGTTTCTTATAATCCAATACAGACACAGCACCGTGTCGTTTTGAGAGTTTTGAACGGTCAGTTCCCAGAATCATTGGATGATGAACAAATTTAGGTGGTTCCCATCCGAAAGCTCTGTATAAAAAGATTTGCTTGAATGTATTCACAAGATGGTCTTCTCCCCTTATTACATGGGTTACTCCAAGTTCATGGTCATCAATCACACAGGAAAGATTATACGACGAAGTACCATCAGATTTGAAAATCACAAAATCCTCTATATCATCTGAATTTCTTTCAACTCTTTTATGTATCCCATCCTCAAAACTCACTTTACCATCCGGGATAAAAAATCGGATAGCTTTATTCTTATTCTCAAGTTTCTTTTTCTCATCATCTGACAGGTTGAAACATTTCCTATCATATTTACGGGTTTTCTTTTGCAAGATTGCCTCATTCTTTTTCGCTGCAAGTTCCTCAGGAGTACAATAACAAAAATAAGCAGCACCCTTTTCAAGAAGCAAATCTGCATATTTTTTATAGACTGGAAACTTATCCGACTGGAAATAAGGTCCCTCATCCCACTTTAATCCAAGCCATTTCAAACTTTCTATTATTACATCGCTCATAGCAGAAGTAGAACGCTTTATATCTGTATCTTCAATCCTGAGAATAAACTTGCCCCTCTCTTTGCGTGTAAAGAGCCAATTATAAAGGGCAGTATGTGCAGTACCAACATGCAAAAATCCTGTTGGCGAAGGTGCAATTCTTGTTATTGGTTTCATTAGATTCTAAAATACAAAAATAACCCATAAAGTCAAGAAAAAAGATAAATTACGAATCTACACAAACCTTATATAAATAATTTTCTCTCTATCTTTTTCTCCTATAGTAAAAGCTCATAGCACTTTATAAATTAATCAGGTGATATCGTATGACAAAAATCTTGACAGATTTTCTCAAAAGTTATAGAGTTCTAAAAACAAATGAAAATACTTGCTTTTAGTGATTGGAGAATTCAGCCTCTTGAAATGCTAATAGAGCTTGTAGAAACTCATAAACCCGATGCAATCTTATATGCAGGAGATGACCTTGATAGATTGATTCCACTTGATAAGTCTTTATTATTAAAAACACCCAACCATCTTTTGAACTTAAATTATCCAGATATGAAGCCAGTACTGAGCAAACAAAATAAACTTTTTACACAAAAATTCAAGAAAAATATGCAAGAAATAAATTTTCAGAACAACGATATTTTACAAAAATTAGAAATACCCTTTTATTATGTTAATGGGAATGACAATTTTATACTACGTTTAGGCAATACTTATTACAGAAAAATACTGGATACCTTGATAGTAGCCGAAACACCAAAAGGAAGAATAACAATAAAAGAAAGGGATTTTCTTCTCTCTTGTTTTTTTAAAAAAAAATCCAATTCTAACAAAGACTTAAAAACAGATGTTACCTCTGGCATATATACCTCCATAAGTCCTAGTTTTGGAAAGTTTACAATCAAAAAGAAAAGTGAAGAAATAACTATATTTGGCTGTGAATGTGGATCTGGATTTACTAAGAAAATAAAAAATAAACCAAAGGAATATACAGATATATATTTATCACACTTACCCCCATTGGGAACACTGGACTTATCAGTTAAGTTTAGGATAGGTCATATAGGTTCAAAAGAACTTTTGAATGCTATAAAAAAACATCACCCAAAACTAGTCATCTGTGGCCATTCACATATATGGGGTGGCATTTCTAAAAAAATAGGAGATACACTTGTTATTAATGTCAGCTCCCAAGATAGAGACCCATCTTATGGACACTACGCTTTAATCGATACAGATAATTGGGCAGTAGAAATGAGAACTGTAGAAGCAAAAACCATGCGTATAATACGAGGTATAACTACTCTTAGAAAGAAGCTTTTTAAAAAAGGAATGGAGTTAGTAATGAACAAAGAAGATATTAAGAATATTGATGAGAAAAATATTGATGAGAATGAGTTGAAAGTTATAAAAAGCTTTACACGATATAAGATTAAGAATATCGCGCCAGATATTGACGAGGCTTTGGAAATTCTAAACCAGTGGAAATCCAATAACCATAAAATTCCTAAACAGGAACAACTCTTTGGCAACTTGAAGAAAATAGAAAATCTTGGTGTTAGTACCAAAAGAGTCAAAGAAAGAATTAAAAGTTTAAAGTGGAAAAAACCAAAGATAATTAAAAAGATAACTATAAATCCAGATAAGCATGCATTTGTTGATGTAGAGACAGGTCTCGCCAATGGCTATGAGCCAGGAAAATTATGGCTTATAGGACTATGGTACGATAGGGATTTAAAACAGTTCCTATTTCCTAAAGAGAAAAAAGAATTTTTGAATTATCTAAAACAAAATCAAATAACTTCTTTGGTTTCTTGGACAAACTATGATCGTAATGCATTATACCCTATATTAAAAAAAACAAATATGAATATCAAATTTATAGATGCATGTCAGAGAACATCTAATTGTGTTATTTGGTATACTTATAGGGTACATGAACTATACAAAGCTCTTTTTCCTGATAAAAATGATTTGGAGAATCTTATTCCGGGACATATTGCTGGATTATATGCAGATCATTTAATTATCTCTAACAAGTCGTGTCCATATTGTCCCCAGAAAGAAACGATAATAGAACAAATAAAAAAAAGAAATAAAATAGATATACTTCAAATGGTTGAAATATGCAGAAAATTATGGTATGATTAGACAAGGATTCAACACATCAGATTGTTGACTACATCTATTGGGTTTTATATTCAGAATTATCCCGAGATTCTGCAACAATAAAAATGGAGGTTTTAAACAATGAAAATTCCTGAATGGATTAAACATCATTACCCGAAACCAGAGACTTTGGAGCAAATAAGGAATCTTCTCCGTGGATTTGAACTTCATACTATTTGCGAGGAAGCAAAATGCCCTAACATTGGAGAATGCTTTAAAGAAGGGACAGCTACTTTTCTTATACTCGGCAATATATGCACAAGAAATTGTAAGTTTTGTGCAGTCAAAAAAGGCAAACCGAAACCAATTGACTCTGATGAGCCGAAGCGAGTAGCACAAGCTGTGAGAAAACTCGGCTTATCTCATACAGTAATAACATCTGTAACAAGAGATGATTTGTCAGACGGAGGAGCATCTCACTTCGCAAATGTAATCAAGGAAATAAGTAGGGACAGGTCGCGACCTGTCCCTACAGTTGAAGTGCTTTTACCACTACTGGATTCAAAAGGATTAGAAGAAGTTATAGATGCTCATCCTGAGGTAATAAATCATAATATAGAAACGATAGAAAGGCTTTATCCTGAAGTTAGACTCAGATTTAAATATTCCGAATCACTTGAGTTTCTGAGACAAGCGAAACAGTTAAATAATTTTATTCTTACTAAATCCGGCTTTATGCTTGGATTAGGAGAGGTTGAAAAAGAAATTGTAAAAATGATGGAAGATTTGAGAAAACACGAGGTTGATATTTTGACAATTGGGCAGTATCTGAGACCCAGTGGCAAACATCTTCCGGTAGTAAATTATATACATCCTGACAAATTCTTGGAATACAAAAAAATAGGTTACTCACTTGGATTCAAATATATAGTGTCAGGTCCTTATGTAAGAAGCTCGTATAAGGCTCAGGAAGCACTTGCAAAGTGTACTATTTAATAATATTTTGTTTAAAAAAATAATACGTTCCTATTGATTAATTTGGCAAAATCTTATTTGAGAATGATTATTTTTCTCGTGCACTCAAATTCACCTGCTTTTAACTTGTAAAAATAAATTCCAGAAGTTACACCGGTTGCATCCCAAGTAACTGATTTTGTCCCAGGAGACTGAAGCTTATTTACCAATGTAGTTAGTTCTTGCCCCACAGAATTATAAATAG
>JAUVIV010000130.1 GCA_030592575.1 bacterium
TTAGGACAGCAAGTATATCTCGCTCCTCTTTTGTTAAATGTTTGTATTTCCTGTGCATTTTGCTCTGACCTCCTTTCTTCTCTTGTCATTATATCAGAGCGTTGCACTTTGTCATTGAACTTGTGTCATTATATTATAAACGTTAACTCTTTTAATTTATTGTATGTTATTTTACGCACCCAAATATGCTTGCTACTAAGCAACAATATTGCAATCCAAACCATTATTCAATAAAGCAACATATATTATACTTCTCTCCCGTATTTCGACAAAATACTCATAATACTATCTATTGCATCCATAATTGCCTTTCTATCTTCCACCTCGAATTCATTCAACACCTTCATCATGTGCTTCTTCTCAAAATCTTTTATTTTTTTTGACACTATCCTTCCCTTTAAAGTCAATTTAACCCTTACAACTCTTCTATCATTGGGATCACTGGCTCTATTCACCAACCCTATTGACTCCAATCTATCAACAATACGAGTCATCATAGCAAAAGAAATAGAGAGCTCTTTAGATATCTCGCTAATCTTGAGAGAACCCTTACACTCAGATATTACCCTCAAAGTATGCATATGCGGCAAACCCAATTCCATATCCAAAAAATTTTTCGGCATCTTAGGCATCAACCCTTTCATAGCCTCCGGCATTCCCCTCAACGCCTTCTCGACGAATCTCTCAACTCCATCCTTTTCCATTCCCATCTTACCCCCCAATAAATTTAATTGACTTGCAAAATATTATCATTTATAGATATTATACATAGTAAAATAAACTTGTCAAGTAAAAAACCAACACTTTTTTTGTGTTAAATATATTGTAGGGAAAATAAAGATTACGATGTAATCTTTATTGTTTTTCCATCATTTTCAAGCGATTCTTCGGCGAGTTTAAGATATTTTACAACGCGAAGTGCTGCGACTCCATCTGTTTTGGGAGTGTCTCCATTTTTAATGCATTTATAGAAGTGAGTAATTTCTTCCTTAAGCGGTTCTGCGTTTGAGATGATAGGTATTGAAATATCTCCTGTACGATAAGATAATTGGAATTCTCCAAAACTTGAGTGTTCAAGAGATTTTACTCCTTTATCAAATATTTTTACTTTTTCAACGGGGTCTGTATCATTATAAACTATCATTTTCTGTGAGCCCACAATTACAATATCCCTTAACTTACTCGGAGCAAGCCAAGAAACTTGAATATTTACAAGAATGTCTGAAGGAAATCTGAGAGTTACGAATGCTATATCAGGATTTTCTTTTATTATAGAACCTTTTCCTACAGCTTGAATCGAAATAGGTTCTTCGCCAAGCCAATAAAAAATTGTTCCCAAATCATGTGCGGCAAGATCCCAAATAACAGAACCATCTCCACGATGAATTCCAAGATTTACACGAGTTGATGCGATATAATATATCTCACCAATCTCTTTTGAATCCAATAATTCTTTAATTTTTACAACAGCAGGAGCATGTTCAAAAATATGGCCTACCGAAAGAGGTAAATTGTTTTTCTTTGCAATTTCAACAAGTTCTTTGCCATTTTCTATATTATCAACAAATGGCTTTTCAACGAAAGTAGCTTTTTTAGCAAGTAAACTTTTCTTAACTAATGAGTAATGCGAAGGAAGAGGAGTAGCTATAAAAACAGCCTGAATAGTTGGATCATTAAATATTATATTGCTATCCTGAATAGTTTTTATTTCTGAGTATTTATTAGTTAAACGATTTAGGTTTTGTGGATCTAAATCGCAGCAATATTTAAGGTCCCAATTGCTATCTTCATACAGAACTCTTACAATATTTGGTCCCCAATACCCACATCCTATGACTGCAACTTTTACCATATAATCCTTTGTATAAATGTAATTAATATATTATAAAAGTACTGTGGAAAGTCAAGTTTTTATTTGAGTAATTTTTTTATGATTTTTATATTTTTTCATCACTATATTCACCTTCATTTAGAATTTTCAAGTAAACGGATTCAACGGATAAAGCAGATTTTAAAAGACAGGTTGTTTTAATTTATTAAATCAGTTTAATCAGCTCAATTCGCTTACTAACATTTTAATACAAATGAAAGCATATAATTTTTTGCTTGTGCATTATATTTTATATAGTATATTTAAACTAAGGTTAAAAGTAAAAATAAAATGAATTGTCCTGTATGCAATAAAAAATTAAAGACGATTACCTATCAAAATCAAGAAATTGATATCTGTCTTAAATGTGGCGGAATATGGTTTGATAAAGGTGAACTGATAAAAGTTGTAAATAATTTGCTTTCTAAAAATGAGGTTGATATTCAAACAGTAAAAGAAACTTACAGAAATAAAATAATTAGTCCTGATAAAGTTAAGCAGCTAATAAGAAAATGTCCGAGATGTAATGTAGATATGCAACTATATAATTATTCCTATGATTCGAATATTATTTTAGATAAATGTCCAAACTGTAATGGTATCTGGACTGATGAAGGCGAAATGCAGGCGGTAGCAAAATACATAAGAGGCAATCCAACAATGGACAGCTATGCAAAATCCTTGGCTGGAGAACTTACTAAATATCAAAAAGGTAGAAGCAATAAATGGAAAATAACCGCTGTAATAATATCTCTATTTTATTTAGTGATTATTCCCTTTTTTAAAGGTTCAGAAGGATTTTTCAAAATATTGCTGTTTTTGATTTTGCCACTCGGGTGTATCTTTTTCGGTGAAGGATTAGGAAGTACTACAGGCATAAGATTCAGAACAACTTTCTTTGCCCCTGTTATAACAAAACCAACTCCTGGGTTCTTTGTTGTTTTTATAGGGTGGGTATTATTACTTCTTCCAGTTTGGTTTGGAATTTTATCAGTTATAGGGGTATTTAATTAAACAAATATTCTAACAATTCACTGCGGCTATTTCTTTATATCAGAAACCTACTAGGAATGTAGCGTCCGATCTCTGTATCGGACGGATTGATTAAAATAATAAAATATTTCGTCGAGTGCAGATCATCGGGTGCAAAGACCCGACGCTACGGATAGGGTTATCTTGTCTATCAATAAAACAATTGACATCTGAAATTAAATCGGTATATTTTAAATAATATAGTTTATGTTGCTCAAAATAACCACATTCGCATATCAACCCAATGTCTTGGTTGTACATAAAAGATGAGTAGTTTTAATTCCACCGAATTCGATGGATTTAGAAATAAAGGTCGAATTCGACCAGTTTAAAATGGAAGTTATCATGATAGATAAAAATCAAATAATACCAATCAGTAATATACAAAACTTAATATTTACTATTCGTGGTGTACAGGTGATGATAGATAGAGACTTGGCTGACATGTACAAAGTTGAAACAAAAGTTTTGAATCAAGCTGTAAAAAGAAACTTAAATCGTTTTCCTGAATTGTTTAGATTTCAATTAACTGAAAAAGAAAAAATAGAACTGGTCACAAATTGTGACCGGTTCGGGAAATTAAAACATTCTTCTGTTAATCCTTACGTATTTACTGAGCAAGGTGTGGCTATGCTCGCTTCAGTTCTCCGTAGTGATACTGCTGTTAGGGTAAGCATTCAAATTATGCAAGCCTTTGTCAAAATGAAAAAATTCATCTCTACAAACGCAGGTATCTTTCAACGGCTTGAAAAGGTTGAACAAAAACAAATTGGAACTGACCAAAAGTTTGAGCAAATCTTTAAAGCCCTTGAAGACAAAAGTATAAAACCAAAACAAGGCATTTTTTATGATGGACAAATTTTTGATGCTTATGTTTTTGTTGCCGACCTAATTAAATTTGCTAAAAAATCTATTTTGCTGATTGATAACTATATTGATGAATCTGTTTTACAGCTTTTTACTAAAAGAAAGAAAAATGTATCCGTAAATATTTACACCAAAAACATTACAAAAATTCTAAAGCAAGATTTAGAAAAGCATAATAGCCAACACCCCAAAATAGAAATAAAAAAATTTACCAAAGCTCACGACCGCTTTTTAATAATTGACGAAACTACCATTTACCACTTTGGAGCAAGTCTGAAAGATTTGGGTAATAAATGGTTCGCCTTTTCTAAAATGGATATGGAAGCTATGGAGATGATTGCCAACCTTAAAAATAGAGGTGGCGATGAGTGAGTGGAAGGAAATATAAATTGAGATATGGCAGATAAAATGGCGGATTTCAGCCGGAATAACCAAGCACATTTGCTGAAGCCGCTATTTCGCTGCGCAAAATGCCTCACAGGAATGTAGCGTCCGAACTCTGTATCGGACGATTACGGTAATGACAATAAAATATTTTGTTAGGTGTGGGAAATTTCGTCGGGCACGGAGACCCGACGCTACGTACGGATACGACCCAACGCTACGGTCAATTGTGGCTAACGATGTAACATACGTTTCCTCCCAGGAATGTAGCGTCCGATCTCTGTATCGGACGATTGATTAAAACAATAAAATATTTTGTCGGGTACGGGAACATCGTCGGGTGCGGAGACCCGACGCTATGGGTAGGGTTATTATCTTGTTTATCAATAAAAAAATTGACATCTGAAATTAAATCGGTATATTATGTAAATAACATAGTTTATGTTGATAGAAATAACCACATTTGCAAAAACACTACATCGCATATGTTGAGACATAGCTTTGCCATACATTTGCTTAAACAAGGAACTGATTTAAGGTATATTCAAGAGTTGCTTGGACATAGAATATACACAGTCGTGAGGTGATATACATTTTTTTATCTTTATGATAATAAGGAGCTTTCAGCTTAGCTTTTAAGAATAGAGAAGCAAAACAAAATTTTTCTTATTTATTTTTAGAGGAGAAATAGGATATTTTCTCCGTTCTGCTACGAAAATGATTTCACAAGTTCAATGACAAAGTGCAACGCTCTGATATAATGACAAGAGAAGAAAGGAGGTCAGAGCAAAATGCACAGGAAATACAAACATTTAACAAAA
>JAUVIV010000006.1 GCA_030592575.1 bacterium
AAAAGAAATCATAGAGATTGAAGATTGGCTTAATAATAGACCAAGGAAGTGCTTGAATTATCAAACACCATTGGAAGTCTTAGAAAAAGAAAGGAGCGTTGCACTTGCTGGTTGAATTCAGTGTTATATATAACTATACAGAAATCTATTTAATATGGGGGAACAAAAATGGCAATCAAAAAAGTTATTTATGGAGTTATAGTCAATGTTGATCCAAAGAAATTGGCATCAAATCAAATAAATCTTTCTTTAGTGGATATTTTAACCTCAGTAGAGATTCAAAATCCTGGTTATTTTAAGTCTAATAAGGGTGGTTTAATCAAAAATGCTATGAATGGGATAATAAGAGATATAGTTAATCTTTCGGTATTATTGGAAAGAATGGAATTGGTTTATCAAAATACCCACACAAATCTATTAAAAGATAAAGATATGCTTTGGATTTCCTGTGATATAGAAACTTATTTTATGCTTCTTCGGTCAATTGCAGACTCATTAGCAATAATAATTTGTAAAAGTTCTCGGTTTTCAGGACAAGTTCCAGCCTCTTTCAACAAACTGAAAGAGTGTATCCTAAAGCATCAGGATAGAATTGAAAAGGAGTTTTATAATCTATTCGTTAATGATGATGTCTCTTGGTTTGATGAGTTGAAAGATATAAGAGACAATATAATACATCATAATGCAAATACTATAATTTATAAGAATCAGAATAGTTACTATTTCAGCATAAATCTTGGAGGTAAGAACATTATTAAATCAACAAATAAGAAAGACATTTCTCCAATATTTGAATATCTAAAAGAACTTACCATATCTGTTTTGCATTTTATGGATAGTACAGCAAAGGCAATTTGTGCAATTTTTCTAAATACTGATGTACTGAAGTCTAAAAAAATATCTGAAACAGCAGTAACTGGAGTAACTATTACCTCCTTCAAGAAATTAATAATGATGGATTAGAGAATTGATTTCTGAGGGAAGGGACTATTGAGTATTAAAAAATGAAACAATTTGGAGTAATTATACTTGCGGCGGGAATGGGGAAGAGGATGAAATCCAAGACCCCAAAAGTTATGCATAAATTGTGCGGAAAAACAATGCTCTCTTATGTAATAGATAGTGCATTAGCATTGAATCCGAAAAAAATTGTGGTTGTAATCAATCCGAAGATGAAGAAGAAAAATGTAGGGGCGGATAATTGTACGCACTTACATAAAGGAAAAAGGCAAGTAGAATTTATTGTGCAGGATCCACCTAATGGAACAGGAGATGCAGTATTACAAGCCAAGTCTGTTTTTAAAAACTTTGATGGACATATTTTTGTTCTTTGCGGTGATGTGCCGTTAATTACATACAACACTTTGAATGGACTCAAAAATTTCCATTGCAAGGCAAAGAGTTACTGTACCATTCTTACTGCAATTCCACCGAATCCGGGTTTGTATGGTAGGATTATAAGAAAGGGTGAAATAGTCTCAAAAATAACAGAAGATTTAGACGCTACTCAGGAGGAAAAGAAAATAAACGAAATAAATACAGGGATGTATGTTTTTGATTGCAAAGAGCTATTTAATGCTTTACATAAAATCAAGCCGTCAAATGCTCAAAAAGAGTATTATCTTACAGATACTATAGAAATTTTGTGTAAAGAAAAAAAACGAGTTAGTGCTTTTGGTGCATCGGATTGGCAGGAGGTTTCAGGTATAAATACAAGAAAAGCACTTGCGGAAGTGGAAAGCGTTCTTCAAGCTCAAATAATTGAGAAGTTACAACTTAATGGAGTGGTAGTCAAGGAGCCGGTTACCATAGATTTTGATGTACGGATAGGAAAAGATACTGTTGTTGGAATTGGTGCCGAAATTCTTGGTAACACTGAAATAGGTGAGGGATGTGATATTAGACAAAATGTGAGAATTGTGGATTCAAAAATATCTAATAGTACAAAAATTGAAGGAGGTTCGACAATAGAAAATGCAATACTCAGATAAAGAGATTAAAAAACTACATAAAGAGTCGCTAAAGCTTACCGACACTAATAAAAGAAAAGGGAAAGTGATAAGTATAGTTCTTTTCTTGCTTGGGATTTTTTGTATCTTGTATCTTGTTTCCGGGGGGAAAGAATTTATAGAAACAAGAATGGAGATGAGGCGTAAAGACCTGAGCGAGATAAGAGTAGAAGTTTTGAACGCTACAGAAACAAGTGGTCTTGCAAAACAGGTAGCCGAAGAGTTACGCGGAAAAGGACTTGATGTTTTGGGATATGGGAATGCAAATAAAAGATTGGAAACAACAGTAATAATCGACAGAAGAAATAATAGATTTAAGAATGCAAGGCTTGTAAAAGAAATATTACGGCAAGGAAAATTAAGCTTTGAGTCCCATCCATTACAACTTTTAGAAGTAACAATAGTTCTCGGTGAAGATTTTGAAATTCACGAGAAAACTTCAATTATTAATTAAATGATTCCTAAAAGAATAGCAAATCGGATAACCAAAATTCTTTATAACAAGAAAGCAGAAGATATTATAATTATGAATCTCAAGAAAGTTACAGATATGACTTGTTATTTTGTGGTGTGCACGGGGAATTCAGAAACTCATTCAAGAGCACTTGCGAAAGAAATTGAAGAAAAAATGGGTACTCCATGGCATATTGAGGGGTATTCCAGCGGACAATGGGTTTTGTTGGATTACATAAATGTTGTAGTGCATATCTTTTTAAAAGATAAACGCGAGTATTACAGACTTGAAAAATTATGGGGCGATGTTCCCATAGAAAAATTAGAATAATTAAGTTCTGCGTAATTTTTATTCTTTCCTTTTGTTTCAAAAAAAATATCTACTACTATCTGTTGTAGAAAATCAGTTCCAGAATATAACATACAAAAATAATTTTAATTTTAATTTTTTCCTCTTGACAATTTATGAAATTAGCCGATAAGTAATAGTGGTGAATTGTGGTGAAAAGGGGTTGATATGTATAACGGAAAATATAAATATTCATTAGAAGGGAAGGGGCGGTTGTTTATCCCTGTTAAGTTTAGGAGGGATCTTCTTCCTGAGGCAGAGGGTAGTTTTGTTGTTACGCGTGGTTGGGATGGATGTTTGGGCGTATATCCTTTGGACGGATGGAGAAAAGTGGAGAAGAAATTAGAGGAGTACCCTCAAGAAGATGCAAGGGCAAGAAAATTAGTAAGATGGTTTTCTGCGAATGCTGAGGTTGTTAAACTTGATGGGCAAGGAAGAATTAAGATCCCTCAGCACCTTTTGGATTTTGCGGAACTTAAAAAAGAGGTCATAATAATAGGAGTTCTCAATAAAATAGAATTATGGGACCCGAGTCTTTATGAAAAAGAAGAGGATGAGAGTGATCCTGCGAATCTTGGATCGCTTGGGGATTTGAACTTATGAGAGGCGAAAATTTTCGTAATGTAGATGCATAATCCTGTATTGGTTGATGAAACGCTATTTTGGTTGGATGTTAAGAATGGTGGTATTTATGTTGACTGTACTTTAGGAAATGGGGGGCATACGAAAGCGATTTTTAAAAAAGCTAATGTATCAAAAGTTTATGGAATTGATAGAGATGCAGAAGCTTTGTCCAGATTTGAAATTGAGAATAAAAAATTAAAAATCATAGGGGGGAATTTCAGAAGCTTGTCGGGTATTATAAAGGAAAAAGTTGATGGTATATTATTTGACATTGGGGTCTCGAGCGAACAACTTGATTCGCCAGAGAGGGGATTTAGTTATAGATTTGATGCTCCTCTTGACTTTCGTATGGATCGTAGTTGTGGAGTTCCCTGTTTTGAATTACTTGAGGAATTTAGTCAGGATGAGTTAGAGCTTATTATAAAAAATTATGGAGAGGAGCATAGAGGAAAAAAGATTGCTGCAGAAATAATAAAAAATAAGCCAAAAACAACGGGGGAGCTTGTGGAAATTATTCGTCGGATAACTCCGTATAAAGGAAGGTCAAGAGTTTTGGCAAGAGTATTTCAAGCATTAAGAATATTTATAAATGAAGAACTTGAGTGTCTTGGAGAAGGATTATATGAGGCAACGAAAATTCTTAAAAAAGGCGGAAGAGTATGTGTAATTTCTTATCATTCTCTTGAAGATCGTATTGTGAAACATTATTTTAGAGAAGAACCGAACTTAAATGTTCTGACAAAGAGACCTATTTGCCCGAATGAGAGTGAGGTGAGTAGGAATCCAAGAGCAAGAAGTGCAAAACTTAGATGTGCGGAGAAACAATAATTATAAAATGAATATAATAAATGAATTTAAGCCAAAAGATATAGGGTTATTTGTTTTGATAGGTTTTTTTGTTGCACTTGTTTATTTATTTGAGCATTCAACTACTGTAAAACTTACCTTTCAGGCTTATGAGGAAAGTAAAAATCTATTGCAACTTAGCAGGAAAGTAGAGAGATTACGGGTTAAGGAAATTGCTCTAAGTTCAGCAAAAAGAATATATAAAATAAAAAATCTATAGGGTTTTGCGGAAAAGTGAAAAATGGATAAAAAAATATCATTAGGAAGGTTAAGTTCGGTTATTGGCTTGAGCATTATATTTGAACTTTTTATTATTGGCAGGCTTGTTAATCTTCAATTTTTCCGTCGTAGTGGATTTCGAATTCGTGTTAAAGAACAATCGGAAAAGAAAATTAAAATACTTCCCAAAAGAGGAAGGATTTATGATAGGTACAGCAGAATTCTTGCTACTTCTATTGGTAAAGAAAGAGTGTATCCACTTGGAGAAGTAGCCGGAAGTTTATTAGGTTTTGTAGGAAAAGATAATGTGGGATTAGAAGGAGTAGAATATGAATTTGACCCTATTCTTTCCGGTAAACCCGGTTGGATGACTTTGGGAAAAACTCCAAGGGGACATCTTTATCCTTATCCGGGTTATCCTCGCAGTAATGTAGAGCTTGCAAAAAATATTGTTTTAACAATAGATGCTGATGTTCAAGCAATTGTTGAAGCGGCTTTAAGAAAAAGAATTGATGAGGTGGGGGCAGGAAAAGGAAGTGCTGTGGTTATTAATCCGAAAACCGGTGAAATATTAGCTATGGCAACAGTTCCTTGCTATAATCCCAATCACTGGAGAAGAGGAGGAGACAGGAGAAATGTATCGCTTCAGGATCAATTTGAACCAGGTAGTACTTTTAAGATAGTGCCTTTGGCTATTGTTGTTGATGAAAATCTCGTAGGTATTGAGGACACGGTTGAAGATGGGACAGCAAAAATACTAATAGGTGGTAAGATGATTAGAGATGTTAAGCCGCATGGTCCATTTACATTTGCTGAGGCTGTTTGGAGGTCAAGTAATGTAGCGTTTGTTAAGCTTGCAAAATTAATTGGCAGGCAAAAATTTTATGCTACTGCAAGAGCTTTTGGATTTGGGATTCCAACGGGGGTATCACTTCCGGGAGAGGCAAGCGGAAAGATATCTCTTCCATCAAATTGGAGCGACTTGAGATGTGCAAATATTGCTTTCGGACAAGGAATGAGCTGTAGTTTGCTACAACTTGCTTTTGCTTATCAGTCAATTGCAAATAATGGAGTGCTTTTAAAACCAATGATAATCAAAGAAGTTATTTCAGAAAAAGGGAAAGTACTTTTTAGTGGAAATTCTATGAGAGTAAGAGAAGTTTTGCCTCAAGAAAAGGCAAAAGAAGTGACAGAGCTTTTATGTGGAGTAATGGAAAATGGGAGTGGGATGCGTGCACGAATTTCAGGACTTAGAATGGCAGGAAAAACCGGAACCGCAAATAAATGTATTGATGGACGGTATGCTGCGACTTATATAGCAAGCTTTGTGTGCTTTTTTCCTGCGGAAAACCCAATATTTCTTGTTGCTACTATGATTGATGAACCAAAATATTTATATCTTGGGGGTGAGGTTGGTGGACCTCTGATGCGTGAAATAGCAAGTAAAATTATTAAAATAAGAGAATATAAAGCCGAAATTGAAAAAAATGCAGAACAAATCATAGAAAAAGATGAAGCTTAAAGAACTTATAAAAGGCTTAAAAGTCAAGAATGAAGAATTGAAAAGCATAGAAAATCCAGAGATAAAAGGTATTGCTTATGATTCAAGGAATATAAAATCAAACTGGCTTTTTGTAGCTATTAAAGGCGGTAAGCAAGATGGGCATTCTTTTATTGATGAAGCAAGACAAAAGGGAGCAATTGCTGCAGTTGTGGAAAACAATCAATTCTCAATTTTCGATTCTTCATTTCCTCTGATAATTGTGAACGATACGAAAGAGGCACTTGCTGATTTAGCACAGAAATTTTATGATAATCCATCTAAGGATTTGAAAATAATAGGAGTAACAGGAACTTACGGAAAGACAACATCAACATGGCTTTTAAAATCAATATATGAAACTTGTGGTTTTCAACCTGGCTTAATCGGGACTATTGAATACGAAATAGGTGATAACCATATATCTGCTAACAATACAACTCCCGGCTCTCTTGATTTGCAAAAGATTTTTTATGAAATTAGAGAGCAAGGAGCAAAAGCTTGTATTATGGAAGTTTCTTCTCACGGAATTGCACTTAAAAGAGTTCGCGGAGTGGATTTTGATATTGCTGCTTTTACAGGGTTAGGAAGAGACCATCTTGATTTTCACGGTACTCTCAAAGAATATGAAAATGTAAAGTTGGAACTTTTTTCAAGTTTAAAGTCTAATGCAATCGCTGTCTTAAATTATGATGATAATACTTTCAAACGTTTTAAAAAACATACAAAGGCAAAGGTTGTTAGTTATGGAACTTCGCCCGAGTGTGATGTGCGGGGTGAGCTTTGTTCTTTAACTCGAGATGGAATAGGAGTTCTCATAAAATGGAATGAAAATCTATCCAAAAACGGAAAAAATCGGGAAGAGAAGATTTTTTCTAAACTTGTGGGAGGGTATAATCTTTATAATATTTTACTTGCAGTTACTTGTGCTTTAAAAGATGGGATTAATTTTGAGGAAATTCGTGAAGGAATAGAGAAGATGGAACAAGTTCCCGGAAGGTTTGAACGAGTAGGTCGTGTTATTGTAGATTATGCACATACTCCTGAAGCATTGGAATCATCTATTAAATCCGCAAGAGAACTTGCCAAGGGAAGAGTTGTATGTATATTTGGATGTGGTGGAGATAGAGACCAAGGGAAACGTCCTTTAATGGGCAAGGTAGCTTCTGAACTCGCAGATTATGTGATTCTTACTACAGATAATCCAAGAAGTGAAGCACCTCTTCGAATTACAGAAGATATTATAAAAGGAATTAAGATTGGAAGCTATGAAGTTATTCTTGATCGTAAAGAAGCAATTCAAACAGCAATTGAAAGGTCAAGTGAGGAGGATATTATCTTATTAATAGGAAAGGGGCATGAAAATTATCAAATTTATGGTGAACTAAAAACTCCTTGGGATGATAGAGAAGTAGCAAGAGAACTTCAAAGTTTAAAAATTAATCCTGTTACGGCAGGAAAGAATTGAAAATATAAAATTATGGAAGAAATAAGACTTGAAGATGTTTTGAAAGCAGTTAATGGCAAACTGGAAAACTCACATCTTGCGACTTGCAATTCGCAATTCATAAAAGGAGTGAGTATAGATTCAAGAACTACTAATCCCGGTGAACTGTTTGTTGCTTTAAAAGGCAATGATTATGACGGGCATTCTTTCATAGAAAAAGCTTATCAAAAAGGAGCAATTGCTGCGATTGTGCAAATCCCTAATCTCCAATCTCCAATTTCTAATGTAGTGGTAAAGGATACTTTGAAGGCACTTGGAGATTTGGCGGCTTGGTACAGGAGTCTTTTTTCTATTCCAATTATTGGGATTACAGGTTCAAATGGTAAGACGAGCACAAAAGAGCTTACAGCAAAATGCCTTGCTGCAAAATATAAGGTTTTGAAAAGCGAAAAAAGTTTCAATAGTCTTACGGGAGTTCCACTTACTTTATTTAATCTAAGTAAAAATGATGAAATATGTGTTCTTGAAATTGGCGCAAATCAGATTGGAGAAATTGAAAGACTTTCTCAAATTGCAAAACCCAAGATAGGTGTAATTACAAATATATCTCCAACTCATCTTGAAAATTTCAAAACGATAGAGGGGGTTTTAGGGGAAAAACTTAAATTGCTTAAGTCAGTAGAAATTTCTATTGTAAATGGTGATGATCCTCTTCTTTCACAGAGGAAGGATGCATTTAAGTTTGGGATAAAAAATGGGGACTTAAAGGCAGAAATTCTTGAATCAATTGATGGAATAAAATTTAAGGTAAATGGAATTTTATTTGAGCTTCCCTTATTTGGGAAGTATCAAATTTATAATGCTCTTGCCGCTATATCTGTAGGAATTCATTCTAATTTGGAACTTCAGGAATTGAGCGAAGCTCTTAAAGAAGTAACTCCTGTTCCACATCGCGAAGAAATAATAGAACTTAAGCTTAACGGACAAGACCCTGCAATTAAGATTATAGATAGCACATATAATGCGAATCCTATGTCAATGAGGCTTGCAATTGAGGAATTAGAAAAATATGATGGGCGGAAAATTGCGATTTTGGGAGATATGTTAGAACTTGGAGAAAATGCAAGTCAATTTCATATTGCAATAGGGAATACTGTAAAAAAATCTGGGATTAATGTTGTAGTTGGGGTCGGAGAATTGGCAAAGGGGTATGTTAATGGCAATGGAGTTAGTGAAAAATTCCATTTCAAGTCTGTAAGTTTGCTTCTGGATGAATTAAAGAATATTATAAAACCCGGAGATGTAGTTCTTGTAAAAGGGTCTCGTGTAATGAGAATGGATAAGGTAGTTGAGCAATTAAAATTAAAAATAAAAACTTAAAAAAATGCTATATCATTTATTATATCCACTTCATATTGATTTTTCTGCCTTTAATTTATTTAGGTATATTACAGTAAGGAGTGGGTTTGCCGGTGCAACTGCTTTAATTCTCTCATTTATATTTGCTCCTAAATTTATAAAGTATTTTTCAAATCATAAATTGTTTTCAGGAGTAAGAGACGATAGTATATCAAGCCAAAAACAGAAAGTTAATATTCCTACTATGGGAGGAATAGTTATAATTGCAGTTAGCGTAATTTCTACTCTCTTGTGGGCAAATCTTAAGGAAAGTTTTGTCTGGATAGCATTATTTTCTTTTGTGTCTCTGGGGATTTTGGGGTTTTCGGATGATTTGAGAAAAATCAAAAAAGGTAAAGGAATACGAGCAATTTATAAAATTATATGGCAAATAGCAATCGGAATTTGCGTAGGAGTATATATGGTTTGGTTACCTAAAGATCCTGCATTACATACTACTACATCTTTGCTTTTTGTGAAAAATATTTTTCTTTATCTTGGGTGTTTGTATATACCATTTGTAATTCTTGTGGTTGTTGGAACCTCTAATGCTACTAATCTTTCCGATGGACTTGATGGACTCTCTATTGGCTTGATTGTAGAGGTAGCACTTGCTTATGCTATACTTGCTTATGCAGTTGGGAATATGAAAGTAGCTAATTATTTAAATGTACTTTATATCCCCGGAACCGGAGAACTTACCGTGTTTCTTACAGCGATAGTTGGTGCCGGCTTGGGGTTTTTATGGTTCAACATTCATCCTGCCCAGATAATTATGGGAGATACAGGAGCATTGGCATTAGGAGGTGCCATTGGTACTTGTGCTGTTGCTATAAAGCAGGAGATACTTTTGGCTATTGCCGGTGGAGTATTTGTTATTGAAGTAATGTCCGTTGTTTTACAGGTAATATATTTCAAACGAACACATGGGAAAAGATTATTTCGGATGACACCTATTCATCATCATTATGAAAAGCTTGGAGTTCCGGAGGAGAAGCTTGTTGTGAGATTTTGGATTGTAGGGATTTTATTCCTATTAGTGGCTCTTGCAACACTTAAGATAAGATGAAAAATAATTATAAAGGAAAAAAAGTTTCTGTACTTGGATTCGGAAGAAGTGGTAAAGCTTGTGCCCATTTGTTGTTGAATGTTGGAGCAAAAGTTTTTGTAAGCGACTCTTCCAAACATCCAATTCATGATTTTAAAGATCAAACGAGGATTGAATTTGAGTTTGGGAAACATACTGAACGAGTATTTGATGCAGATATAATCGTAATTTCACCGGGAATTTCTTTGAACCATCCTATTGTTTTGAAGGCAAAAAGTAAAAAGATTCCCGTGATAGGAGAACTTGAATTTGCCTCTCATTTTATAGAAAATCCAATAATTGGAGTAACCGGAACTAACGGAAAGACTACCACTGTTTTTCTTATTAAAAAAATGCTTGAATTTGCAAAGATTGATTCCATTTTGTGTGGAAATATGGGAATCCCACTTTCTTCTATTGTAGAAAAATTAAAACCTTCCACTGTTCCTGTGCTTGAAATTAGTACTTTTCAACTTGAGACTATTAAAACTTTTCGTCCATGGATTGGAATACTTTTAAATATATCACCTGATCATTTGGATAGGCATAAGAGTTTTCAAGAATATATAGATTTGAAATTAAAATTATTATCTAATCAAACAAATAAGGATTTTGCGATACTTAATTTTGAGGATGTTGCTGTGAAAAATGCTAATACAAAAGCAAAAAAATTATTCTTCAGTAGTAACAGCAAATTCAAATGCTTGTCAGAAAACAATTTTTCAGTTTCAGATTTTCCTATATTATATGTAAAAGATGGAAATATTTTCTGGAAGCATGATAAATTATTTAGTATAAATGAACTTAATTGTAAGTGGGAGTGTTTACTTCCTGATTATCTTGCGGCTATTCTTGTGGGGAAACTCTTTAAACTTTCTACAAATTTGATTCTTGAAGGATTAAATTCGTTTGATGGGGTTTCTCATCGCCTTGAGGATATTGGAACAATAGAGAAAGTCAGATTTATAAATAACTCTATGTGTACAAATCCACAAGCTTTTGTGAGCACTTTGCATAGCTTTGAAAAACCTGTGATTCTTATAGCTGGTGGCAAAGAGAAAAAAGTTGATATAACTCCGATTGCTCAAGCAATAAATAAATGTACGAAATATACAGTGCTAATTGGTGAAACATCAGAGAAAATAAGTAAATTACTTGAAGTGAAACACGATTCTGCCAGCACAATGGAAGAGGCGGTAAATTTTGCTTATACTTTTGCTTCTCAGGGAGATACGATTATCCTATCTCCCGGATTTGCTTCATTTGATTGGTTTAAAGATTTTAGTGACCGAGGTGAAAAATTTAAAGAGGCAGTCAGTCAATTGAAAAAATGCAATAAGAGACTTTGCCTTGCCAAAAAATAATGAAAAAGATTGATAAAAGTATTTTTATTATTACTTTCATCCTTATTGGAATAGGACTTATAATGGTTTATTCAAGTTCTGCATTCTCGGCAATAAGGTCAACAAACACATCTGTTTTCTTCTTACGCAAACATCTTTTTACCTTGAGTGTTGGATTGGTTGTATTTGTTGCTATGGTTAAGATTGATTATCATTTTTGGGGTAAATGTTCTTATTTTATTTTATCGGCAGTAACAGTTCTTCTTATTGCTGTTCTTATATTTGGAACTTCTGTAAATGGTGCTCAAAGATGGCTTAGGTTAGCTGGTTTCTCCATTCAACCATCGGAAATTGCAAAACTCGGAGTAATAATATTTATAGCTGATTTCGTATCAAGAAAAGATCTGAAAAATTTAAAGAAAGGACTTCTCCCTGTGCTTGGTATACTTGCTACTATTGCTCTATTGATTGGTTTAGAGCCTTCATTCGGAGCTTTATCGGTTATATGTTTCATTTCTCTTGTCTTGTTATTTTTGGGTGGAGCTAAAATATCGCATCTTCTTGTATTGTTGTTAATTGTTGGAGGAATCGGATTTGTTTCAGTTAGTCAATTTCCTTACGCCAAAGCAAGAGTTTTTGGTTTTATGTCTCAACAAGGTTATCAAATTCATCAGTCAATTTATGGTATCGGATGTGGCGGGTTATTTGGTAAAGGACTTGGTAATGGCCAAGAAAAACTGTTGTTCTTGCCTTTCTCACATACAGATTTCATTTTTTCTATTATTGGCGAAGAACTTGGTTTTATCGGATGTGCAGGAATTTCTCTGTTGTTCTTTGGCTTATTAATTAAAGGTATTAAAATTGGTACTCATGCTCAATCTCAATTTGGTTTCTTACTTGCTTGTGGCATTAGTTTTGTAATTTTTGTTAGTGCTTGTCTTCATATAGGAGTCTCTACCGGCTTACTGCCTACTACCGGAATATCACTTCCGCTTATTTCATTTGGCGGTTCCAGTTTGTTGACTAATCTCGCTGGTATTGGAATATTATTAAATATAAGCAAAAATAATAAGGTAGTTGCTAAAGATAAAATGAAAAAGGAGACAGGGGTCTCACATATTTTAAAAGCAGCAACCGTTAAGCATCAGCCATTACAGGACGTTTAAAATGAAGATAATTATTGCAACCGGTGGTACAGGAGGTCATATATTTACAGGACTCGCAATAGCGGAAGAATTAGATAACCTTGGAGCTAAAGTGTTAATAGTTGGTTCAAAATCAGGTATGACAAGTGATATTATAAAAAATCAATATCCGCTTAAACTTACTTGGCAGCGTGCATTACTTGGAAAAAGCCCCAAAGATAAACTCAAATTCCCACTTTTTCTAAGCATTTCGTTATTTCAGTCTTTACGTATAATAATGAAAGAAAATCCGGATGGTGTAATTGGAACCGGTGGTTTTGGTTCATTTAGTCTTGTTTTTATTGCTGCTTTATGTGGTATTCCTACAATAATTACTGAAATTGATTCTGTTCCCGGTCTTACAACAAAAATCCTCTCAAAATTTGCTTACGAAACATGGCTTGCTTTTCCTTCTGCAAAACGTAAATTGTCAGGTAGGAATTTAATATCTGCCGGTTTTCCTATCAGAAAGGAAATCACAAAAGTTACTAAAACTATTAAGGACTTTGGATTAAACGAAAAGAAACCAACTATTTTTATCTTCGGAGGTTCAAGAGGAGCTCGACATATAAATGAAGTCTTTAAAGAAACTCTCCATCTTCTTCCTGATTTCCAATTTATTTGGCAAACAGGTGATTGGCAAGAATCTATAAATGAAGATAATGTATATATTACGAAATTTATTGATGATATTGGCAATGCTTATGCTAATGCTCAACTTGTAATCTCAAGAGCAGGTGCTTTAACTATCGCTGAACTTATGACAGTTGAAATTCCCGCTATTCTTATTCCGTATCCTTATGCAACAGGGAACCATCAATTATTAAATGCAAAAACTTTGGAAAAAATGGGAGCCGCAAGGGTATTATTGGATAAGGATTTAACTTCTTCACTTCTTGCAAAAGAAATAAGAAGAATAATTGAGGATGAAAAGTTAATGACTAAAATGAAAACAGCTATGAAAAAATTTAGCAATTCCAAGACGGCTAAACTTATAGCTGAAAAAATGTTAAAATATAAAAATGATAATTAATAATTGTAAAAATAATTTCCAGCTTACGACAAGTCAATTCTTGATTGTGAGTTGCAAGCAATAATAAGCTTATGTTTAGACATATAAAACATGTTCATTTTGTAGGAATCGGAGGCATAGGAATGAGTGGGATAGCAGAGTTGTTGATTAATTCAGATTACATTATATCTGGCTCAGATCTTCATCTCTCATCTATTACTGCAAAACTTGAAAAATTAGGTGCTCGTATTTCAGAAGGGCATTATCCCAAAAATGTTGGAGCTGTAGATTTGGTAGTCTATTCTTCTGCTGTTAAATCTTCAAATCCTGAACTTAGGCAAGCTCGCAAAAGAAAAATTCCTTGTATTCCGAGAGCCGAAATTCTTGGCGAACTTATGCGTATGCGGGAAGGCATTGCTATTGCCGGAACTCATGGGAAGACCACTACTACTTCAATGGTCGGGAAAATTCTCGAAAATGCCAATTATGATCCTACTATTATTGTTGGTGGAATACTTAGATCTATAAGCACTACTACAAAAATTGGTCAAGGTAAATTTATTGTAGTTGAAGCGGATGAAAGTGATAAATTATTTCTTAAATGGTCACCGGTTATTAATATTATTACTTCTATTGATGAAGACCATCTTGATAGATATAAAAATATTAAGGAAATAAAAGAGACTTTTCTAAAGTTTGCTAATAGGGTTCCATTTTATGGATGTAATATTGTGTGTAATGATGAGCCAAATATTACTGAAATTATTCCAAGAATGAAAAAAAGATGCATTACTTATGGATTTAGCGAAGGAAGTAAGTTCAGGATAAAGAATTATAAGTTTGGAGAAACTTCTTCTTTCCGAATTCAAACCAACGGAGATGATTTAGGAGAATTTATGTTATCTCTTCCGGGAATTCATAATGTTTTGAATGCTTGTGCTGCAATTACCGTTGGTATTGAGATAGAAATCCCAGTTCCTATAATAAAACAAGCAGTATCTGAATTTGAAGGTGCTCGTAGAAGATTTGAAGTAAAAGGAGAAAAAAAAGGTATTAAGATTATAGATGACTATGCTCATCATCCACGAGCAATAGAAGCTACGCTACATACGGCACGTCAATTATTAACTGTCAGTCGTAAGCCATCGGGTAGAATTATTGTTGTTTTCCAACCACATTTGTTCTCAAGGACTCAAAAACTTATTAACAGATTTGCTAATTGTTTCCGTGATGCCGATCAGGTTATTGTTGCTCCTATTTATCCTGCAAGAGAAGCTCCTATACCTGGAGTTACCGGTGAACTTATTGTAAATGTTGCAAGGTCTGTAGGTTATAAAAATATTTCGTATATTCATTCGGAACAGAAAATCATAGAATGGTGTTTAAATAATTTAAAATCAGGTGATATTTTATTTACCATTGGTGCGGGGGATGTTTATAAAATTGGTGAACTTTTGCTCGCTGAATTTTGATATAATATAATAGTCTGATTGTTGTTTATGAGATTACATAGGAGGTTATTATGAAAAGCCATATTATTGCCGGACTTGACTTGGGGAACTCCAAAATTACTTGCATGATTGCCAAAATAAGTTCTGCCGAACCTATTCCTGAAATTATTGGAGCTGGTACCTCCGAACCTAATGGTTTCTCTAATGGTATGGTTGTTAATTTGCAACTTGCAGCCCAATCCATTGAAAGTGCTGTTTCTACTGCTGAAAGTCAGGCAGGTGTTAAATTGACCGAGTTATATACTGCCATTACAGGGGCTCATATTAGTGGAGAATCTTCCAAAGCTTCCTTTGCTATCTCTCGTCCGGACAAAGAAATTTCCTCAGAAGATGTTTCTCAACTTATACAACAAGCTACTGCTATAGATATTCCGTCAGGTCGTACTATTATTCACTTTGTACCTCAAGAATTTGTTCTTGATGGATTAAGTGGTATTCATGACCCTATTGGTATGAATGCTGATCATATAGAGGCTAATGTCTACGTTGTTACCGCTACATCTACTGCCATTCAAAATATACAAAAAGCGGTGTATCAAGCAGGTTTTAATGTCAGGAAATTCTTGCCTCAACCCGTTGTTGCTTCTTTTTCTGTCCTTGAACGAAGTGATCAAGAACTTGGCTGTATGCTTATTGATATTGGTGCCGGTACTACCGACATTGTTGTTTTCTATAATGGTGGTATTTACGATACTTTATCTTTGAATCTTGGAGGTAATGATATTACTAATGATATTGCTATTGGTTTTTCTATCCCAAGACCTCGTGCCGAAGAATTAAAAGTTAAACATGGTGTTGCTCGTTCGGACTTTGCTTTTACGAAAAAAACTGTTAAGTCTCGTTCTTCCGAAAAACCTACTCTTATTAAAGTACATTCTCTTGGTAAAAATACTGATCGTATTATTGACCAAGAATCTCTTGTATCTATTATTGCACCTCGTGTTGAAGAAATTTTTGCTCTATTATATAGAAAGTTGAAATTTCCTGTTGATTTAGAGCTACTTCCGGCTGGAATTATTCTTACAGGTGGTGGTGCCAAAATGCCAGGCATTAAAGGTTTGGCTGAACGGGTATTTGGTATTCCTACTAAAATAGGTATTCCCAATACAGTTCAGTCACTTAATCAATATAAAGATTCTTCTTTTTCTACTTCCGTGGGTCTTATTTTATATGCTTCTCTCAACAATGATAAGTGTAATATTAAAAAGATGGGAAAGGTTCCCAAAAAGCCAGTCTTTGTGTCCGTTTCTAATAGGGTTAAAAAATGGTTATTAGAATAAATCATAAACGAGTATTAACTTTATAAATATGAAAAATATTAGATTTAAATTCTCAAATTCCTTGCCCGTGTCTTCTGTCCCACAGAAACCTGTGGAATCCGTAAGTTCTTCTTCAAATAATGCTATTAAATTCCCCGATGTTTCTAATAATAAAAAATTACAAACACAAATACGAATCAAAACGATTGGTGTTGGTGGTTGTGGTGGTAATGCTATCAATACTATGCTCAAAAATACAACTGATAAATCTGTTCTTCTTGTTCCCAACTTTATTGCTATCAATACTGATAGGCAAGCACTTTCTATCTCTAATGCATCTACCAAAATCCAAATTGGTACGGCTCTTACTAAAGGTGTTGGTTCCGGTGGAATACCTAATGTAGGCAAAAAAGCACTTGAAGAAAATATTGATGATGTAAAAACTGTTATCAAAAATACGGATGTTCTTTTTATTACTTGTGGGATGGGGGGAGGTACTGGTACCGGCGCTTCTCCTTCTATTGCCAAAATTTCTAAACTATCAGGTGCTTTTACTATAGGAATTGTTACTTTGCCTTTTGATTGCGAAGGTGATAAACGTGCACTTCAGGCAACCGAAGGTATAGCTGAATTCAAAAAACATACAGATGCTCTTCTCATTCTTCCTAATCAAAAATTATTTTCTATGGTAGCACAAGAAACCCCTCTTGAAAATGCCTTTGAGCTTGTAAATCAAACAATAGCCCAGATAGTTCAAGGAATTTCCGAGATTATTCTTTTGCCAGAACTTCTTAATGTTGACTTTGCTGACGTTCGTTCTATTATGTCTCAAGAAGGGGATGCTTTTGTCGGAATCGGAACCTCTAAAGCCGATAATCAACTACCAAAACCTGAAAGCCAAAGTCTGTTCGTTGAAACCCGAGCCCTTCGATCTTTACAACAAGCAATCAACTCTCCTTTTCTTAATAAAAAATACTTGAGAGGTGCTATGGGTGCTCTTATTAATATTACGGCTGATCAATCCCTTACTCTCTTTGAAACAAAGGATGTTATTGCTACTGTTAGAGGAATGATTCATCCTGATGCAAATATCATTTTTGGTGTTCATATTGATAAAAGATTAGAAGATGAAGTTAGAGTCACCTTAATTACTACGGGAATAAAACAACATTATAATAGAATGCATAAATATGCAGGACAAAATTTAAAAACCCCAACATTCCAGAGAAACAATTCTAATTTTTTATCTTTAAAAGGGCAAAAAACCCCCAAGGTTTTTGTTTTTCCAACACGACAAAGTGAGCTTAAATCTTGAATCAAAAAAGAGTATCTTGATGAAAAACAAAAAAAAACTAAAAAAATTCTTGACAGAGCAAAAATAACCTTTATTAAATAAACACTATGAAAAAAATAAAATACTTAGTTTCGTTTTTTCTTTTAATTCCAGTTTTAAGTTTTTCACAAACAAGAGTAGAAGTAATACGAATTATTGGAGGTGTTCCTGTTGATATGGTAACAGCAGGTGGTAAAACTCAGATTCTTCCTGACGTGATGAATGCAGGTGATCCTGTAGTATTAGCTATAGGATTAGTTGATAATGCTGGGAATCCTGTTGCTTTGAACCATGATGTTGAAGTAAGTGTGGTGAATTCGGATGTAATTCCTTTCTTGGCGGAAGATGATCCTGATAATATTGGAGCTAAAAGAACCTTTCAATATCCAAAAACGATTTCTCTTGTTGGTGGAGTAGGTACTTTTCAGCTTTATCCTTATAGAGCAACTAATCAAGATGATGACATCGTTCCGGATATTACCGAGTATCAATTCGTGGTAAAAGATAAAACTGTTGATGATGTTGTATCGTGTACTTCTTTCCCGCTTGATTCTGTTATGCCGTTAACTTTTAGCAAACTATTATTAGTTCTTCCTGGAGAAACGCACTATCCTGGTAAAGTTAGCAATTATATTCCAGGTGAACCTCCTCGCGAGGGAATTGCATGGGATCTTACAGCTGACAAGTCTTATACATTTAAAGTTTATGGAATTGATAGTTACGGAAATGCTGTTATGGGTACAACAGACTTAGTTTGGCTTGAAAGGCATCAAGGTTTAATAGCACCTCAAAGCCCACTTCCTACCGATCAGCGATTTCTTAATGAATTAGCGAAGGGTGTTCCTATTGCAAAAAGAACATTTGAAGTTATTTACGCGGGAACAGGGCGTGCGTCTTTGAAAGTGAATAGTGGTACGCTTACTCCTGGCTACTTTTCGTATGGTGTACGTGAGTTTAATGTTTTACCTGGTACGAGTCAAGATAATCCAATAATGGTGATACCTAATCCTATTGGTAATGCATTAGATTCGTCTCCTTGTGCAGAAATAACAATACGGAAAGTTCCACTCGGAGGAGGGGAGATAAGGGCGAAAATATTCAACCAGTTTGGTGCGTTAGTGCGAGAATTCGAAAATAATGATATAGATGGCTTGTTCGATGCCTCTAAGCCAGTTTGGATAATAAACTGGTGTGGTAAGAATGATAAAGGCCATAGAGTGGCAAATGGAGTTTATCATTTTTGCGTGGAAATAGTACAGGTTGAAAAAGCAGGTATATGGCGGACAAAAATAGGAGTAGCATGGTAATGAAAAACTTTAAAATCAGATATTATCAAATCTCAAAAGTGTTTTCGATGTTAGTATTTATTGGTGTTTGTAGCTTTCCTGTTTATGGAGCTGGAGATGCTGGTATGTATGGTGAGTTGTTTACTTACTGGGGTACGTCGGCAAGAGACCTTGGGATGGCGGGTGCTTTAACTGGACTTGCGGATGATGCCAGTGCTGGATATTTTAATCCTGCAGGACTTGTGCAATTAAATACTCAGAAGTTGACTTTTATGCATTCAATTGTTTTTGCTGGGAGTGGAACATCAGCTGAATTATTCACTTATGCGCGACCAGCTTCAGGGTCGTCGGGATTTGGAGCAACTTTTATGTATATTAATACTCCGGATATACCATTGGCAGATAATAAAGGAGTAAAAGGGGCGTATGATTATTTTGACAGAAAAATAGGCGGTCTTTTTACTTATTCTACTAAATTATTAGGCCCTGTATCTGCAGGAGTAAATGCTAAAATATTTTATCATCAATTACATCTCTATACTAAAATGGGGTTTGGGTTAGATATGGGACTCTTTTTCTTCCCATCTGAAGTGTTTTCATTTGGGGTAAATGTTCAAAATGTTGTAAAACCATCGGTAACACTTATTGATGAAGCCTGTTCATTTCCAACCGTTCTGCGTACGGGTGCGTCAATTAGGCCCTATGGTGAAAAGATTGCGCTTACACTTGATATGATTTGGTCAGAATATAAGTCTCCAGGTTTTGGAGCTGGAGTAGAGTATAAACCTTTTCCTATGTTTCATTTAAGGGGGGGGGCTAATAAATCGTTTGCGGGAGTGGGGTTAGGATTGTGGAAGGATATGAAAAGATATGAAGCTCAATTGGATTATGCGTTTATGATTCCTTTTGCTACAGGTGGTATGTTTGGTTTTGGGCATAATGTCTCTCTTTCTTTGATGTTTGGAGGATTCAGAGCAAAAGCTTCTTGTCCGTCAATTGCTTTCTCTCCTACTTCTGGAACGGAAGGTAAGAATATTGCTTGGCTTTATTTTGATGTTAAACCAAGATCTGATGTTAAAAAATGGCAGGTTTTGGTTAAAGACGAAGCAGGAACTGTTGTTAGAAAAATTGGAGCTTGGGGTGAACCTCCTTATAGAGTATCGTGGGATGGTAGAGATGATAATGCTATTTTGGTTCCTGATGGAAGGTATTACTATGGTCTTAGGGTAATTGAGACAACCGGAAGAGTTTGGGAATATGAAGGATATTTCTCTGCACTGTATACAGTAGGTCCTAAAGGTACAATTATCGTAAAGCCTCAGGGAGAAACTCCTAAATATCTTCTTGAAGAGCGTAAACAACCTAAGAAAGTTCAGAAAAATGAAAAACGCAGAAAAAGTAGCAAAAGGAAGAAAAGATAAATGTGTACTTTTCTTGCATATTTCCTCGTTTTGGCTGTAGTTAAGTCTCCTACAGATAGTTTTCAAGTTATAGAAGCTTTGTTTGCTCGTGAGCAATATGAAGAAGCTATTTTGGGATATAAAGGGCTTATAAAATTTGAAGATACTGCTCCTGAAGCTCTTTATCGTATGGGTGAGTGTTATTATAATCTTGAACAACATGAAGAAGCTATTCTTGTATTTAATCATTTACGAGAAACATATATAGAATCCTATCTTTGTCCGGAAGCTATTTATTCTATTGGGATTTGTTGGCTTGTTCTTGGAGATACCAAAAAAGCGAGTCAATTTTTGATAGATGAAATAGATGAATTTCCTGGGTATGTGGATGAAAAACGTACTCTCTCTGGTAAGGGTATTGCTCTCTATGCTGAAGGAAAATATAAAGATGCTCTTATCCATTTAGAACGATTGCATACCAAAGAAGGATTGTATTATAGAGGGAAATGTTATGCAAAAATGGGTGATCCTTTGCGTGCCATCGGAATTTACAAACAATTAATAAGAAAATATCCAAAAACAAAAATTGCTGAATATTCTGCTTTTTCTATGGGAGATGCTTTATTTGAAAACAAGGATTATCCTGGTGCTGCAGAAAAATATCAGTCTTTTTTGAAAAAATATCCTTGGACAGAGCTTAAAGATTATGCAAGATATAAATTAGGTTGTTGCTATTTAGATCAGAAGCATTACGAGAAAGCTATCCAGCTTTTCTTATATGAAGTAAAAGCTCCTGATCCATGGCTTTGTGCTCATTCCTGGTATCAATTAGGAATCTCAAGGATGAAACTTGATAGACTTGAAGATGCTATTAAAAGTTATCAACGTACAAAAGCTGATTATCCTGATATGAGAGTAGCTGCTCTTTCTCATATAAAATATGGACAATCTTTTATTCAGCGAGGAGATACTACTGGAGCTCAATTATCATTTCAACAGGTATCTTCGGTTTATCCTACTGGAAACTTTGCGGGTCTTGGGGATTTCTTGACCGGAACTGCTTTCTATATTCAAGGAAGGTTTGTAGAGGCAATTGAATATTACCAAAGAATTATAAGACTTCATCCAGCTTCAGAAGCTCTTCTTCCTGCGTATGCGATGATGCTTTATTGTTATTTGCAATTGGGAAGTTTTGAAGATGGAGCATCAATTGGAAGTTCTCTTTATAAAATACTTAGACATGAAGATCCAAAAGAACCTTGGGTTGGTCGTGCTAAGCTATATTTAGGAGAGCTTTATTATTATCTTGATAGATATCCAAAAGCAATAGATTTTTATGATGAAATTATAAAAGATTTCTTAATTCCTGAGGTAAAAGCGCCTGCCTTTATTGGAAAGGGATGGTGTTTAATTGAACAAGATAAAACCAAAGAAGGACATGATATATTACATGATGCTTATGAGAGATGGTCTAGTACGGATACAAGTTGGGCTATAGCTTCTATTTATGGATGGGGAATTGCTTCGTTTAATGGTGGTGATTTTGAAGATGCGTATAATGCTTTCTTGTACGGAGTTGGAGAATTGTATCCAGAATCAGAAGTTGCAGGAAATGCTTATTATCATGGAGGAAAAGCTCTTTCTGCTATGAAAGATTATGGAAATGCTATTACTTATTGGCAGAAAGTATTAGATGATTATCCTGCTTGTAAGCTTGCACCTAATGCGGCGTTTGACTTAGGTCGTACTTATTTTATGGCAGGAAAATATGAGGATGCAATTAGTTCTTATGAAATAATACTTGAGGATTATCCTACATCTGATATTGTAAAAGAGACTCAATTTCAGATAGGCATGACTTACTATAGTGCACGTGAATATGAAGATGCTGTACGAGAATTTCAGAAATTTGTTAAGGTATATCCTACAGATCCTTTGAAAGCAGAAGCTGTTAAACAAATCCAGACTGTACTTTATGTATGGGGACAGGAAGATGAAGAAGTTTTGGCAGAACTTATTGAAAAATATCCTGGTTCTGAATTTGCTGCCGAAGCTCAATGGCAAATTGCTGCAGGAATATATAACGAAGGGGAATACGAAAATGCTATTAAAGAATTTCAAAAGCTTATAGTTAATTTCCCTGAATCAGATAAAATAGCACAAGCTCAATACTTTATAATTTCAGGTTATGGAGTATTAGAGAAATTTGACAAAAGAATAGAGGAATGTAAAAGGTTTTTAAATTATTTTCCTAATGATGCTAAAGTTCCAGATGTCTATTTTCAACTGGGAGCTACTTATTTTAACCTTGGCCGGTATGTAGATGCCATATCTGCATTCCAAGTAATAATTGATAAGTATAAAGATTTTGAAAAATATAAGCGAGCAGGTTATTATCTCGGTATTTCTTATAAAAATCTTGGTGAAAAAGACAAGTCGGAAAGGTTGATGGAAAAATTTGGAGAAGAAAGTAAGTAGTGAAGAAACAAAACCCTAATTTTTTCTTGACAAGTCTTAAGTTTTTCTTATTATAAAAAAGGTGATTTTAGAAGAAAAGTTATTTTAAAAGGAGGGAGTTATGATAATTGGTATTCCTTTGTGGAAGCTTGTAATTAATCCGTTTATTTTTATTATTGAAATTGTGTTTGGAGTGTGTATTATTGTTATAATTGAAAGATGGAAAAGTTTAAATAAAATAAAATTTGATACCGGAAAATTCACACAAGATATAAAAAACTCTCTTAAGAGAGGAGGAACTAAAAGAGCTATAGAAATATGTGAGTCTGAGAATCATCCTCTTGCTAAAGTGCTTGTAGAAGGACTTAAAAGTGCTTTTCTCGGGAGAGAAGATGTATATGATGCTCTTGAAGAAGCTCTTATGAGAGAACGAGGAATAATTGAAAAAAGAGTTGGGATACTTACTGTAATTGCGTTTATCGCTCCTCTTCTTGGGCTATTCGGAACAGTTGTTGGAATTATTCAAGCGTTTAGTTCTATGGCTACTGCTGGAGGAGCTGATCCAACAGCAATGTTGTCGGGAATTGCCGTTGCTCTTCTTACTACTGCATTTGGAATTATTGTTGCTGTTCCAGCTGCTATTACTTATGGAATGTTTTCTGGAAAGGTAGATGCAATTGTAGCAGAAGTTGAAATTGGTTCAAAGAGTCTTGTTGTTGCGTTATCAGAACATGTTTGGCAATCAAAAAGCACAACTACGAAAAGTACAAAAACAAAAAGTAAAAAATCTGCAGCATAAAAAAATAAAATTATGATAGCTGGTGTTCCTATTTTAGAATTGATATTTAGTCCTTGGATTCTTGTGCTCATAGCTGTTTCGATTGTTTCTCTGGGTACTATGCTTGACAGAGTTCTATATTTCAGAGAACTTAAATTAGATACTATAGTATTTCTTCGACAGTTGAAGGAACTTGTTAAGGGGAAGCAGCTTGAAAAAGCTAAAGAATTATGTGAGTCAATTAATCATCCTATTTCTCGGCTTGCAAAAGATGTAATTGATTCGGCTAATCTTCCAAGGGCTCAAATTATTGCAACAGTTGAAAGATCAAGGATAAGAGAAGAACAGATAGTTTCATCTCATACGGGAATTCTTACTGTAATTGCTTTTATTGGTCCTTTGCTTGGACTTTTAGGGACGGTTGTAGGTATTGTGCAAGCATTTGCATCTCTTGCTGAAGCAGGAGGAGGAAGTCCTACTGCGATGATGAGCGGTATAGCGGTAGCTTTAGTAACTACTGCATGTGGTATTGCTGTTGCTGTGCCTGCTGCTATTGCTTATGGATTATTTTCCGGAAAAGTGGATGCGTTAGATAGACAGATGGGGATGGTTGGTTTGTCCATAATTAGGGTACTCTCTGAAAAAAAATTAATAGATATATCCGTAATTCAGAAAATAAGAAGAAAAACAGAAGAACGGGTAGCGGCAAACCCTTCGGAAAATTCGGAAGCACTTACTCCCGGGATAAATATGGCGTTACTTCTTATTTGTTTCTTTATGCTTTTTGTTCCTAATATGTATCAATCAAACTTTACAGTCTCTACTCCTGCTCTTTCAAAATCTAAGCAAAAGCAAAAAGAAAAGAAAGAAAAGACAGAGCTTAAGCTTAATATTTTTATGGCAGCAGATGGCTCTGTTTTTATAAATAATCAGCTTATGCCTCCTGATACTGCTGTGCAAAATGAACTTATGCGGCAACTTTTATTGAGAAGTTTGAAACGACTTTGTATTATATCAGGAGATGAAAATCTTTATCATTATCAGGTAGTTGATTTGATGGATCGTGCAACTACTTGTGGGGCTGAAAAGGTCTGTTTGCTTAAGCGTAGAAGGAGAAAGGGATGAAAGCACATAAAGCTACTATGAATGTATCACCGCTTTGCGATGTATGTTTTACCGTTCTTGTAACTTTAATGGTTACTGTGCCGATAATGGCGGTTTCTGGAAAAATTAAAGTAGAGCTTCCGGCAGCTAATACAGTAGAAATGAGAGATGAAGGAGCTCTAAATGTTAGTGTAAAGCCAGAAGGTGACTCCTTGCTTATTGCTGTTGGTGAGAAAGATGCTCCTTTTGAGGAAGCTCTTGAAATTTTTGCGGAAGAAATAAAGAATGACCCAAGTAGAATGATTCTTCTAAGAGCAGATAAAATGGTTCTTCATGGAATAGTTCTTGATTTATTAAGATTTGCAAAGCTTAAAGGTGCCGAGAGAATAGCTATTGCTACGGTAGGAAAATAATGGATAAAAGATACGTTACATGTCTTTCAATTGCTTTTCTTGTTCATTCGTTGTTAGTATTTTTCTTTCAGTTCCAGAAAATAATGGAACGAAGAGCGGCAGAAAGAAAATTTATAGGCGTAGAATTTAAGGAAGAAGAAGAAAAGAAGAAGAAAAAAGAAAAAAAGAAAGAAGAACCTAAAAAGAAAGAGAAACTTCTTACTCCGAAAGTGCCAACTATATCACTGAAAGATAAGTTTAAATTAAGGAATATAAAAACTAAAATATCTGAAGAAGATTTAAGAAAACTTGCAAAAATTGCTACTCCGTTGAAAATAGCAGATCAAAATAAGATAATAGATATTGATAAAATGTTAGATATTCACAAAAATCAAATAAATGTAGATATGGATCAATTTGAAAAACTTGATTTAGATAATGCGCTTAGTAATTTGGATGTTATTACATTGGGTAAAGGAATATCAACTGAAGACATATTAGCACAAGATGAAGTTATGCTTCCTGCGGCAGCACTACTTGGTAAAAAAGTAGGTTTGTTTACTACCACGGGTGCGGGTGTATCAGGAGACGGTGGTGGAATAGCTCTTGATGTAGCAAGTGCAGGGGATCTTGTTGAGAAAGAAGACTTTAAACAATCGGTCAAAAAAGTTAAAACTAAAATTGCAAAAGGAGAAGGACCACAAACTGTAGTTGAAATAAGTGGTGCACTTGCAGATCGTGAGCAAATCAAAGGTCCGCTTCCTCCTTATCCAGACTGGGCTCAGGAAAGAGGATTATCGGGTTGTTTAAGGGTTAAAGTGACGGTAAATGCAAGTGGAAAAATAACAGGAGCTGTGATTCCATTGACTACAACAGGATATCCGAATTGGGACAATGAAGTGATAGCTTGGATTAAAAAATATTGGAAATGGAAAGCACTTCCAGGAGTTACTTCACCAGGATGTATTGGTTTTCATTTCATACTTGGTTAAAATTGTTCCTAACTTTATAATAAAGGAGAAAATTATGATATTACAAAAAGTAAGAAAAATTATGTTTTGGGCTTTTGGTTTGATCCTTGTTCTTGTGTTTGTTGTTCCTGCTTTCTCTCAAGAAGATACGGAAAAATCTGATGTGGGAGGGGATAAAGTAGTAAAAGGAAAATATACGGGTAAGATTAACGAGAAAAAACCTGCTCTTAGGTTGTTTTTTGATCCATTTGAAGCGCTTGCTGCCTATATTAAAAAAGGAGAATATATTTATGATAGACAATTAGGATTAAATTCAGATCTTGCATCAACGTTATATCCGGTTCTTGCATCAGAGCAAGTTATAAAACCTTGGCTTCATGGAATTGTGAGAAAAGAAATATCTTTATTTAATCCAGTATATGGAAGTGATGTGTCTGAATGGAGAATGTTTATAAAGGATGAAAAAGGTAGTCTTTTCAAAGAATGGACAGGTGCAGGAGCTCCTCCGCAAAATATGATTTGGGATGGTAGAGGAAAAGATGGGACGATGATGAATCCGGGGATTACTTACCTTTATTCTGCAGAAGCAAAAGATGAACTTGGAAATGTGTCTAAGGTGATTGGTAGAAAGCTTATAGTGAAAGGTATTTTGTATAAAGAAATGGGTGAGTGGGTTATTGCATTAAGAGGAGATAGAGTATGGATATCAGAAGCTTCTAAAGGAATAACCGAGGATGGATTTATATTGCTTCGAGAGGCAGTTGATATTGCAAAACAACTTTTTACAAGAAAGCTTACTGTTGAAGTTTATGCGAGGAATGAAGCGGTATCCAGAGATCAGGGGCAAGTTATTATGAATTATTTTCTTAATAATCTTGTTGTACCTCCGTATTCAGTTACTCATGTTTCAGGATTTGTTGACAAGGTATATAAGAGTTCTTACATCAAAATTATACTTTAGCGAGGGGGCGTAGCTCAGATGGGAGAGCGTCTCGTTCGCAACGAGAAGGTCGACGGTTCAAGTCCGTTCGCCTCCAAATAGAGATTAAATCCATTTAAAAAAGAAATAAAGTGTATCAAGTATTTTCTCTTAAGTATAGACCTAATACTTTTGATGAAGTAGTCGGTCAATCTCACGTTACTCAAACTCTTAAAAATGAAATCAAATATCTAAGAATCGCTAACTCTTACTTGTTTTCAGGACCAAGAGGAGTAGGGAAAACTACAACTGCAAGAATATTTGCCAAAGCATTAAATTGTATAAATGGGCCAACATCTGAACCTTGTAATTCTTGTCAACAGTGTAAAAATATACAACTTGTGAATTCGCTTGATGTTCTTGAGATTGATGGTGCATCTAATCGTGGAATTGATGAAATCCGTCAACTTCGCGAAAGGGTTAGGTATGCTTCTTCTCAAGGGAAATACAAAATTTATATTATTGATGAAGTCCATATGTTGACGGATGAAGCATTTAATGCGTTGCTAAAGACTATAGAAGAGCCACCGTCTCATGTTCTATTTATTCTTGCTACGACTGCTCCTTATAAATTACCACTTACTATTTTATCAAGGTGTCAGCGATTTAGTTTTAGAAAAATTACTCCGAGTGCCATTTCGGAAAAAATAAAAAGTATTGCATCTCTTGAGTCAATAGAAATTGATGACTCTGCCTGTTCTTTTATTGCTAAATTTGTAGATGGTTCGCTTAGAGATGCTATATCTATGCTTGACCAACTTATTCCGTATGCCAATGGCAAGATAAAAATTACGGATATCCAAGATCTTCTTGGATTACCTCCGCAAAGCATATTTTTTGAACTTACAAGCTCTATTATAAAGAGAGAGCCTTCTTCTATTCTTGCCTTAGCTCAAGATGTACTAAATCGTCAAGGAATAGCTCCTAAAGAGTTAATATCAGGACTTATTAATCATTTGCAGACAATTTTCCTCTTGAAAACGGGTGTTTCTGCTAATGATGAATCTACCAAAGCTTATGCTGAACAAGTTTCTTTACTTAAAACCTCTCATATACTTCGTTTAGTAGAGTTCTTATTTGACACAGAAAAGAATATGAGGAATGCACTATCAGAGGAGATATATTTACAGCAAGCTCTTGTAAGAGCGTCAATTTGTACACAAACGTCAATTGATGATATACTTGCCCAGTTTGAACAACTTGAACCACGAAAACAAAAAACAAGTGTTACGGAACCAATTATTGCGAAGCCAAGCACTAAGCCGACTACTAAGGTTTATTCTCCAGAGCATAAAAGTGACTCGCAGGTTGCGGAGATTGATTCTGCTCAAGAGAAAACTCCAAAAAACATTCAACAAATATGGAAAACACTTCTTCATCAATTAGCCGAAAAAAGACCTTCTCTTGAAAGCTTTGTTGCTCAAAGTGTACCGGTAGAGCTTAGTGAAGGAAAACTTCTTCTTAAATATAAAAATGATTTTTTCAAGTCGAAAGTAGAGGGAAATTTATCATTTCTCGAAGAAGAACTTGTTAGTATTGTTAATAAACCAATACATATTGTTGAGTATTCCAATATATCTAAATCTAATCCTAAGAAAAGTTTGTTGAAAGAACCAATAGTTAAAACTACAATTGAAATGTTTAATGCTGAAATAGTTACAACTCACAGATAATGCCAAAAAATATTATAGAAATGCTTAAAAAGTTTGATGAAGTGAAGAAATTAGTAAAGAATATGCAGAATCAATTTAAAGATAAAAGAATTGAGGTTAATACAGGAGCTGGGCTTGTTAGGGTTGTAGCAAACGGAAATCAGGAAATTATTGAAATACATATTGATCCGGAGCTTATCAAATTAAAGGATAAAAAACTTCTTGAGGATCTTGTAAAATCTGCTGTTAATCAGGCAAAAGAAGAGGCGATGAAATTATCACAAGAATTGATTAAAGAATCTATGGGTACGGGATTTGACGCAAAAAATTTAGGAAATCTATTCTCTGATTAATTAAATAATTATTTTTAACACGAAAAGGGGGGAGTGTGACGAAAGTTTTTGAAATAAGGTGGCATGGTAGAGGTGGTCAAGGAGCGAAGACTGCTGCTCTTCTTTTTGGAAATGCTGTTATGTCAACAGGAAAGTATTTGCAGGCATTTCCAGAGTATGGTCCAGAGCGAATGGGTGCACCTGTTCAGGCATTTAACAGATTGTCTGATTCGCAAATTTCTTTGCATTGCGGAATTAAAGAACCGGATATAGTGATAATTTTAGATCCTACGCTTTTAGAATCGCAGCCAGTAACTAAAGGGCTTAAAGCTGAGGGTACTATTATTGTAAATACTTTACTTGAACCGAAAGAACTTCGTGAGAAGTTGAATTTAGCTACTCAGAAGATATTTACTGTTGATGCTTCTGGTATTTCGCGTGACTTACTTGGTAGGGAACTTCCTAATACGCCTATGCTTGGTGCTCTTACCAAAGTATCTGATATTATAGGGCTTGAGGATTTAGTTAAATATGCAAAAAAGAAGCTTGAGAAAAAATTTAGAGGTAAAGGTAGTGGAATTGTTGAGGGAAATTTAGAAGCAATTAAAAAAGCTTACAATAACGTAAGGGGAGGGTAAAATAATGGCACTTTCTTCTTGGAAAGAGTTGCCTATCGGGACTATAATTACCGAACCAGGTAATGCTCGTGAATTCAAAACAGGTGATTGGAGATCTCAAAGACCTATATGGGACTCAGAGAAATGTATACATTGCCTATTTTGTTTCATATATTGTCCGGATAGTTCAATTAAAGTAAATGAAGAAGGAAAAATGACAGGAATAGATTTAGATTATTGTAAAGGATGTGGAATTTGTGCAGAAGAATGTCCTAAAGAAGCAATACATATGGAGATAGAAAAGAGATAAATTGTTAAAATGAATTTAAATTATTTAAGGAGGAAAAAATGCCAATCCGTGCTTTAACAGGAAATGAGGCTATGGCTGAGGCTATGCGACAAATAAACCCGGATGTTGTGGCTGCTTATCCCATTACTCCTGCTACTGAAATAGTTCAATTATTTGCCTCGTTTGTTGCCGATGGATGTGTAGATACAGAATTTGTAACTGTTGAATCAGAACACTCTGCAATTGCTGCTTGTATTGGTGCTTCTGGTGCCGGTGCAAGAGTAATGACCAGTACCTCATCACAAGGACTTGCTTTAATGCATGAACTTTTATATGTTGCAGCAGGTCTTCGTGCTCCTATCGTTATTTGCGAAGTTAATCGTACATTATCATCGCCTATAAATATTCATTGTGACCACTCAGATACTATGGGTTCACGAGAGGCTGGTTGGATTCAAATTTTTGCTGAAGATGCACAAGAAGCTTATGATTTAACACTCCAAGCTATAAAAATTTCAGAAGAAGTTTTATTGCCTATTATGATAAGTACAGATGCCTTTATCATATCTCATTGTATGCAACGCGTAGATATGCTTGAAGATTCTGAAGTCCAAAAATTTATTGGACCTTATAAGGCAGCTTATTCTTTATTTGATAAGACTATTACGATAGGTCCACTTGATTTACAAGATTACTATTTTGAACACAAACGACAGGAAATAGAAGCAATGTGGAAAACGGCTCCGGTAATTGAGAAAGTTGCTCAAGAATTTGCCAGCAAATTTGGCAGGTCTTACGGACTTTTCGAAGCTTACAAAACTGAAGATGCAGAACAAGTGATTGTAGCTTGTGGTTCAACTTGTGGAACTACTCGTGTTGTAATAGATAACTTGAGAGAGAAAGGAATTAAAATTGGATTATTGAAACTGTATGCAATGCGACCTTTTCCACATCAAAAACTTAAAGAAGTATTATCAAAAGCTAAATTGATTACCGTACTTGACCGCTCTGTTTCGATGAGTACTATGGGAGGACCTGTTTACATTGAACTTAGAAGTGCCTTATATGATGCTCCTAAACATCCATTACTTGTTGATTATATCTACGGGCTTGGAGGTAGAGATATTGATATGGATCAAATAACGGATATTGCATTAAAGGGAGAACAAATCATTAAGGACAACAAGGTTGAAAAACCTGTCCAATATGTTGGATTAAGAGAATAATAACTTAAACATTTAAATCGTTTAAACTGTTTGAACGACTTAAATAGGAGGAGAAAATGCCAAGTTTGAAAGAACTTTCAAAAAATGCGGATCTTTTTACAGGAGGGCATCGTGCTTGTTCGGGATGTGCGGGACCTATTGTAATAAAGCAGGTTTTATCTGTGGCTGGTCCACAAACTATTGCTTCTCTATCAACAGGATGTATGGAAGTTGTAAGTACTATCTATCCATATACTGCTTGGAATATTCCGTATATACATGTTGCATTTGAGACTGCGGCTTCTGCTCTCTCAGGTGTTGAAGCTGCTTACCAAGTTTTGCGTCGGAAAGGTAAGGTAAAAGGAAAATGGAATCTTATTGCTTTTTCCGGTGACGGAGGAACTTATGACATAGGATTTCAGGGATTATCAGGAGCTGTTGAACGTGGACATGATTTTCTTTATGTATGCTATAATAATGAAGCATATATGAATACCGGAATACAGAGGTCATCTGCAACTCCAAGAGGTGCTCATACTACTACATCTCCTGCAGGAACGGTTATCCCCGGTAAAAAACAATTTCATAAAAATCTCGTAGAAGTTATAGCTGCTCATGGAGCTCCTTATGTAGCACAAGCTATTCCATCCAATTGGGCTGATTTTACCCGTAAGGTTAGAAAAGCTTTGGATACTGAAGGACCCACAGTTATAGATATTTTAGCTCCTTGTCCACTTGGGTGGAGATATCCGTCTAATAAAACAATTGAAGTTGCTCGTCTTGCTGTAGAGTGTAAATTCTGGCCACTTTATGAAGTTGAAAATGGTAAATATAAGTTAAATTATCGTCCTCGCAAAGAAGTACCTGTTGAGGAATGGTTACGTCTTCAAGGTAGATTTGCTCATCTCTTTACGCCAGAGAATGAACACATAATAAAGGAAATTCAGGAAGGTGTTGACCGCAGATGGGAATCTCTTTTAGAAAAATGTGGATAACCTATTAAGTGATATGAAAATATAATAACTATGAATATTAAAGAACTTAAATCTGAATCGCTATCTGTGCTTCAAAAGATGGCGCAAAAGAATGGAATTGAAGAAGTTAAGAAATTGAAGAAAGAAGCTCTTATGCTTAGCATACTTAAAAAACAAATAGAGCAAGAAGGATTTATATATGGTGAAGGAATGCTTGAGGTCTTGTCAGAGGGATATGGATTTTTACGTTCTCCCAAAAATGCTTATCTTATTTCTCCAAGTGATATTTATGTATCGAACACTCAAATAAAGCGTTTTAATATTCGTACAGGTGATTTTGTTATGGGACAAGCAAGACCTCCGAAAAATTCAGAACGATATCCTGCTCTCTTGAAAATTGAGACAATTAATTCAGACGAGCCGGATATTTGTAAACGAAGAGTTCCATTTGATGAACTTACTCCTTTCTATCCTACTCAAAAAATAAGTCTTGAGCGTAAGGATGGAGACCTTTCTATGCGTATTCTTGATTTTCTTGCTCCTGTTGGAAAAGGGCAACGAGGGCTTATTGTTTCTCCTCCTCGTGCTGGTAAGACTATACTCCTACAGAAAATGGCTAACTCAATTACCGAAAATAATCCGGAAATAATTCCTGTTATATTGCTTGTTGATGAACGCCCTGAAGAAGTTACGGATACTCGTAGGAATACCCAAGCAGAAGTTGTTGCTTCAACATTTGATGAAGCTGCTGACCGTCATGTTCAGGTAGCACGAATGGTTCTTGAAAAGGCTAAACGGCTTGTCGAACAAAAAAAGGATGTTGTTATATTGCTTGATTCTATTACAAGGCTTGCACGAGCTCACAATACTGTTCTCCCGCATTCTGGTCGTACTTTATCTGGTGGAGTAGATGCTGAGGCTCTTCGTGGACCCAAGAGATTTTTTGGTGCTGCAAGAAATATTGAAGAAGGCGGTTCACTTACTATTATTGCTACTGCTCTTGTTGAAACAGGTTCAAGAATGGATGAAGTCATATTTGAAGAATTTAAGGGGACGGGAAATATGGAACTTGTTCTTTCTCGTGAGTTATCAAATCGCGGAATTTATCCTGCTATAGACCTTAATAAATCAGGAACCAGAAAAGCTGAACTTATATTGCCGGAGAAAGAACTTATGAGAATTAATGTTTTGAAGCGAGTCCTTTTGGAAATGAATCCGACAGAAGCTATGGAACTTATGATTAGTCGTATGTCCAGAACTGAAACCAACGAAGAATTTCTCCAGGCTATGAACTCTCGATAATTTTTTCTTTGTTTGATAATGCAAGTTTTAAAGTTTTTTTCTTCCAATTTGTTCATGGAATATTTCTATCTACGATAATCTTTGCTTGCAAAAAAAGTAACGTTTTTTATTAGAAAGTTAAGGTCTCTTATTTCTTAATTATAGTTAAGGAAAATAGTTACAGTAACCATTTTTTCCTTGACAAATAGAAATATTGTATAAGTTTTTATATAAAGGAGATTGAAATGCGCAAAGTTTGTTTAATTGTTTTAGGCTTTTTTCTTTTCGGATGTGCTAGGAAACCTGCGAAAATAGGGGTAATAGTCCCTATTTCTAAAGAGCTTTCTTCTTATGGAGAGATGTGTTTAAATGGAATTAAGCTTGCCGTTGAGATTGTAAATGAGAAGGGAGGAATTAAAGGTAGAAAAATAGAACTCATTGTAGAAGATAATAAAGGAGAAAAAACAACATCACAATTCGCAATAGAAAACCTTGATAAAGCAGGAGTAGTGGCTGTAATAGGACCACTCACAACTAAGAATGTAATGTGGATTGGGGAATATGCGGATAAGAATGAACTTCCAATTATAACTCCTACCGCCACGGGCATTGAAGCCACAAGGGAAAGAGAATGGGTATGGAGAACTGCATTCACTGACGTATTTCAAGGAATAACGCTTGCGAAATTTGCGAGCGAAGAATTAAAAGTAAAATCTGCTTGTATTCTTATGAATCCTCAAGATCCCTATTCTACAGGATTATGTGAGAGCTTCAAAAATGAATTTAAGGTACAGGGAGGTAAAATCTTATTCACAATGATATTTAATGCAGGAGATACGCTTTTTGATAAGCAACTTGAAATTGTGGGAGGGCAGAATCCTGATTGTATATTTGTACCTGCTTTTTATCCTGAAGCAGGACTTATAATTAGTCAAGCAAGAGATATGGGACTTACACAACCGTTTATTGGTGGAGATGGTTGGGATTCACCTGAGCTTTCCAAAATTGTTGGTGATAGAATAGGAGTGAATTATTATTCAACGCACTTCTTCTATAATTACGGAGGAACAGAAATTCAGGAATTATTGCATCGTTACAGAACCAAATACGAACATGCTCCACAAACTTTTTCTGCTTTGGGTTATGATGCATTGATGGTGATTGAGAAATGTTTTGAAGAAGCAGGTGAGATTACAAGAGATGCATTCAAGGATAATATTAAAAAAATAAGTTACTTAGGTGCGACGGGAAGTATAAAGTTTGCTCAAGCGAAAGATCCTATAAGGAGTTTGATGGTTCTAAAGTTTGAGCCGGGCAATCCTATTGAGATGGTGAAGATGTATTAGAGGCAAAAGAAGAGGTAGATAGAAATGATTACCCTCTGCAGTCATAAGATAAATTGAGATGTGGGTTTTGTTGATAATAGCGAGTATCGGATATAAACCGGTAAATATTTCACAAATATTGTTAAGTGAAATTAAACCCCAGACGGAGCATATTTATTTGTCAGATTCAAATAACGACACAGTTTCACAAAACTGTTCTTGGATGTTGACTGAACCATTGGGTGGTGCTGTAGGAGGAATAGCTGGAGGATGTGTTTTAGGAATAGTTGGAGGAATAAGTTGCTATTTGTTGGGAAAGATAGTAACTGATGAAGATTTTACCGGTTGGGGGATTGAAATAGGAAGTTTTGGAGGATACTTGGTTGGAGTGCCTTTAGGAATATATTATACTGGAAAGTGGTTAGAAAAAGAAAAAGGGCATTTCAAAAGTGCATTTATAGGATCTGCTGCAGGAAGTATAGTAAGTGCAATTCTTTTTTATGCAAGTATAGAGCTTTTTTGTTATGAGGAGATGCCTAATCCTTATCTAATACTGTCTATTCCTTTTATGCCTATAATAGGAAGTATGATTGGCTATCGTTTAGGCTTATTAAAGAAAAAACAATAAGGAAAAATCGTGAAATGTTTTAAGTCTACTATTTTAAGAGTTATTGGTGTAATATCTATTATTTGGATAGTATTTTGTCCAAAGGTTGGAGGGGAGAAATGGTTTGTAGGGAGTCGTTTTAATATAGGAAGCGGAATAAAATGTAAACCTTATTATCACAAAATAAGTAGTGATCAAAATGAAATATCCTGGTCATTTGTAGCGATTACTGACCCTCATACGACTTTTTGGAGATTAGATAAAGCGATTGCGTAAATAAAATTATGTGGATTTTGTTAATAATAGCAAGTATCGGTTATAAACCGGTAAATATTTCACAAATACTGTTAAGTGAGATTAAACCCCAGACAGAGCATATTTATTTGTCAGATAATGATATAGTTTCTACAATCCAGCACTCAGCAAATCGTTCGTGGATGTTAACTGAGCCATTAGGTGGATATATTGGAGGTGGACTTGGTGCAGGTGTGGGAATAGGATTGGCTCTCTTATATTATGTAATCTGCGATATGGATGCAATAATATATGCAAATCCAGATGTATATTACTATGGAGAAAAAGTAATGAGAGCATCATATACAATTGGAAGTGGAATAGGAATTTGGCTTACTGGAAAATATATAGAGAAAGAAGAGGGTTCTATTTGGGTAGCAATAGCAGGAAGTGTTATTGGTTTTTATCTTAGTTGGCAAATAATATACCCAGAAGATCCTATGGCGCTTCAAGCTATAGCAATAGGTCCCTTATGTGGTGTAATAAGTTATCGTTTAAGTATTAAAAATAAATAAAAAAAGAAGGAAGACTTATGCGAAAAAGCATTGTATTTTTGTCAGTTTTTCTTATATTTATTAGTAGTATAGGATTAGTCCAAATCTATGCGGGACAAAGATGGAAACCAAGACATGACTTAGAATTTTGTATTGGAGACGGGATAATAGGTTGTCCTTATGAATGTAAAACCAGTGACGACCAAAATACAGTTTCTTGGTCATTTGTAGCGATTGCAGATATACATAAAACTGCTGGTAAATTGGGTAAGGTATTACGGTGGGTAAGGGACAATAGAAATGCTTATAATATAAAATTTGTGATATTGCCAGGTGATATCGGAGACAAAGGGCATGGAGGAATTTCTAAAGAATGGGTGGTTGAAAAGTGGAACGAAGGTTACAATTCAACAGAAATTCATAGTGCGGCTCTTTATTTTTCTACTTATCCAGTTGCACCTTTTTCTATAAGAGATACTTTGGAGATGTATTTGAAACCTTGTAATATTCCATGGATCCCCGTTATGGGTAATCATGATGTGATTTGGGAGAAGTATGATTCGGATGAAAAATCTCCCATGGATTTGGATTATAATTACTCTTGTGAAGATAGCTTTTACAAGTATTTCAAAGATTATCCCAAGTCAAATACAATGTATCAAGCTACTTGTGATGGAAAAACTTATAGTTTTACTAATGGGTATCTTAAAATTTCAGATTGGCGTACTCATGATTGGTATATAATGTGGTTAGATTTTTGTAGCAGAGAAACAGGTTGGGCATCAATTTATGATTGGAAAGGAGGTACTTACCGATATATGCAGAATACTTTGGCAAGTATAAAAAAAAGGACCTCTTCGTTAGATCAGATTATTATGTTTAACCATCATCCTATAACGCAAAATCCCTTCTGTAGTTCTTTCAGCACTCACGAGTACCTTGCACTTGGAGATGCTCTTGGTGATTATCAAAATTGGGTTGGTGCTTGGTTTAGTGGTCACCTTCATAAATGTCTGGAATGGGATATACAAGATTATAAGAGTTGGGGATGGGGTATATTTCGAATTTATGGATGGAGAACGATATGTAAAAATTATATATTAGATGACTTAAAAGGAGATTCTCCATCATTTTCTTTAGTTAAAATTATGTATAAGCGATATACTGGTGGTGGTGGCGATGGTAGGCGTGAATGTCCTTATGTTTATGTTTGGGATGGAACTCAATTTCGTAAAGATAATTCAGTTATCCCGGCGTCCAGAATCGGATGGACAAGACAAGACTCATATAAACTGGAAGTGCCTTTGCAACCTAAAAATGAGTGTTATGTATTGAGAATTAAAGAAGATGGAAGTATGATTAATTATTTTGATGCGGTTAAGCTTATTGCTGTTGATCATCCTGATAATACTATAATTGGAACAGATGTTTCTGGAGGAATAATACATCATGCCATGATGCCATTGTTACCTGCGAGCTGTGTAAATAAAGCAGGAGAAAATATATTGCCTTTGATAGCAAATGATGACGGTGTTTATTTTGAACTTCTCTCTGGAGACTATCTTGAAGTAGATTTTGGAGATGTGCCGGATAGTGGATGGGCTGGAATAATGGTGGGACCAAAAGATCTTGATGGTGGGCCAACTCCTGAAACTATTGAGGTATGGACTAGTGATTGGGGGAAAAGTTCTACATCACAACCTGAAACACTTGGTCTTATTTTCCCGAGAGGAGAACCTTCGTTTAAATTTGTGAACCTTGCAGGGTATAGAAAAGATAAGTTTAAAATACTTCCATTGGAAGGTATGGTTGACTCTCTGGGTAACTCGCTTCCCGCTACAATAGGCCAAATTGCTTATTTTACGCCTGCATCAAGCGAGTCTATTGAGGTAAATGATTGCTATTTAATAAATGCAACTTATTATGATAATGTTGGAGGTACAAGGGATGTAACAGATAAACTTTCCGAGCTTGACCTTATACGAACAGATTTCAAAGCTGGAGAATACATAGAATTTACATTTGCTCCTCCTGATTCGCCTGTCGGGTTATCTATTAAGCCGGGATATAAAAGAGATTTTATATTAGTTTCTACGGGGAAGTACGTTCCATATATTCCGCAATACTCATGGAGAGTCAAACTCGTGGCAAATTCCGATTTTGGTAACGATACCCTAAATTATGCTGGGGTAGAATATGTTGCTACAAATGAGTTTGATGCAGGATACGACATACCTGAACCTTCTACATCACCTTCACCTTATCTGCAACTTTACTTTCCACATCTGGAGTGGGAGGATTCTGTAGATAAGTTCTCTCAAGATATAAGATATGCTGCTGACCTTTCGGATTCTACAATGGTATTTGAGTTTGAAGTTACTACTGACCAGAACAATAAAGATATTACCTTGAATACTACACCATTGGATGTGCCTGAAGAATATGGCATCTATCTTCTTGATATTGAAAATAATCACCTACAGGATATGAGAATTAATCCCGAATATACTTATAACTCCGGAGCAGGTGGAGTGCATAAGTTCCAATTAAAAATAGGATTACCTACATTTTCAGGTCATGTAACAGAAAGTATTATATGGAACTGGAATAAGAAACTACTCATTACAGGTGATGTTTGGGTAGATTCCTCTGTTACGCTCACGATTGATCCTGTAGTAACGGTGTATTTTACACCTCAAGATGATCGGAATAGTGGGCAGGATAATACTGTTCCGGAACTTGAAGTATATGGTACTCTGATTGCTGATTCTGCTCAATTTATAATAAGTAGCGAAAACGGAAAACAGTACTGGCGAGTAGAAACCTTCGGTTCGGAAGCAAGAGCTACATTTACAGATTGTTCCATAGGTCATGAAGGCGATTTGCTATTTTGCTCCAATACTGAGCCAAAGTCTCCAGAAATCAATAAAGAAAAACTTGTATATACTGATAATACAGATAAAACAGGATTGCCGAAAGTTTTCAAGTTTTCACAAAATAAACCGAATCCATTTTTAAAGTCCACGAGCATTAAGTATCAGTTACCGACAAAGAGCAAAGTATCCTTAAAGATTTATGATGTAACAGGGAGATGTGTAAAGATACTTATAGATGATGAAAAGAATATTGGATATTACAAAGTCAAGTGGGATGGAGAAGAATTCTCAACCGGTATCTATTTTGCGAAGTTTGTGGCAGGCGATTACAAATCAACGAAGAAGTTAATTTTAATGAAGTAACAATTTTTAAAAAAAGAGGAGGTAGAATGTATAGATCAATTTTTCTGATTCCTTTCCTGATTTTGGGACTTTCATGTGCCCAAAGAGGAGCGGATAGAGTGGATGAAGAACTTCCTGTTGATACACTATTTATTACAGAAGTTCCTGCTGAAGTAGAGACTGTTTATGTTAAAACAATTGAAACGGTGGTAGAGACTTTAAGAGTAGTGGAAACGATATCCTCAGAGGTAAGGGATGGAATGTTTAAAGTTCAGGTAGGAGCTTTCGAGAACAAAAAGTATGCGGATGATGTTTATGACTTGCTAAAAGGTGAATACGGAAAGCTTGTTTATGTTGAAAATATACCCCCTTACTGGAAAGTCAGATTTGGACCTTATAAAGATTTACAGAAGGCAATTGCACTTAAAGATTGTATGCGAGACAAGGGATATGTTGATGCATGGATAGTTTCTAAATAAATCGTTTTGAATAGTGAATTGAAGCATATTGTAATAGCTACGGGGAATTCAGATAAGTTTAAGGAAATTAAAGCAATCTTATCTGACCTTCCGATAAGCTTCTTGGATTTGAAAGGTGTTTCTTTGCCGGAAGAAATCGGAGAAACTCTTGTTGAAAACGCAATAGATAAAGCAGAAGCAGGAGTTAAGCTTACAAACAAGGTTTCCGTTGCAGATGATACCGGATTGGAAGTAGATGTATTGCAGGGTTCACCTGGAGTTTATTCGGCTCGTTTTGCCGGACCTGATGGAAGTTACGAAGCTAATAGGACAAAGCTTTTAGCTCTTTTAAATAATTTGCCTGTAGAACAAAGAAAAGCAAGATTCAGGTGTATAGTTGCTATTGCAGGAATACCTGAAGAGAAAACTCAAGTATTTGAAGGTAAGGTTGAGGGTTATATAACTCAAGAAGAAAAAGGAACTTATGGATTCGGATATGATTCAATATTTTTTATCCCAAAACTCGGAAAAACATTTGCAGAGATATCACCTTGCCTTAAAAATGAAATTTCTCATAGAACACTTGCTCTTTTAAAGCTTAAAGAATACCTTGCAGAGAAAATTATAGATGATAAAGAAATGTCATGCTGAATGAAGTGAAGCATCTTAAATTAAAGAGATTCTTCGTTTTGCTCAGAATGACAACCAAAATTTGTATTTTAAATTTTGATTTTTGAGTTTTTTCACGGGGAGTGGCGCAGTCTGGTAGCGTACATGGTTTGGGACCATGGGGTCGCTGGTTCGAATCCAGTCTCCCCGAGAAAAAATAAATTCACTGTTTCTAAGTTAGAGTCGCTTGTCAATCTATTTGAGAAACAAAAATACCAAATAAAACAAAATTAATTTTTGGTTGAACTTAATAATGTACAAGAAGCTCATACAAAAATTAGGATTCTCTCCTAAAGAAAATACATCAGGAATATATCAGAAAAAATATACTGATTGTGAAGACTATAGTATTGAAATAGATTTTGAAAAAGAAAAAATAAATTTTGGTAATAAAATAAAAGCCGAAAGTAAAACCACTCAAAACTTTTCACAAGCTGAAAACTGGGTAGTTTTAGAATGCGTAAACCGATTATTAGAAAAAGGGTATAAACCCGAAGATATTACTCTTGAAAAAACGTTTCCATCAGGACACGGACATTCTGGCAGATTAGATATTTTTATTAAAAAACAAGGTCGAGCATTTTTAATGATAGAGTGTAAGACTCTTGGGAAGGAATTTGACAAGGAACTTAAAAACATTAATAAAAACGGAGGACAACTTTTTACTTATTTTAAAAATGACACCAATACTCAATACTTAATGTTATATGCTTCTCAACTATTTAATGACAAGTTTGATTATAAATGCGAAATTATAAAAGTAGAGGAACATTACCGAAGTGCAGGTAATGTTGAAGACATTTTTGACAGGTGGAATAAAGTTACCAATCAAAATGGTATTTTTGAAGATTGGGTAAGTGCATATAATTTTGAAAATAAACTTCTTATAAAAAGAAAATTAAAATCATTAAAAGAGACGGATAGTAGTTTTATTTTTCATGAATTTCTATCTATACTACGTAAACATTCTGTTTCTGATAAACCCAATGCTTTTAATAAAATTTTCAACTTATTTCTTGCTAAAATATACGATGAGAAAAAAAGAGATAACGATGAACTGGAGTTTCAATGTAAAGAAAAAAGCGACGATGATGTTTCTTTTCAAATCAGGCTTATCAATCTTTACCAGAAAGGAATGCTTGAGTTTTTAAGAAAAGAAGTAGAAGGCATTCACGATGATGATTTTAATTACAAAAATGATGAAGAACTTCGCAAAAAAAAGAAGAAATGGCTTAAATTCAACAATGTTTTTGCTATAAAAGAAGTGATAGATGATGAATCTTTTGACGATAATGCAAGGGTGCTGAAAGAGGTGGTAGAATTGCTGTATAAATACAAAATTCGCTATCCGCGAAAGCAACAACATTTAAGCGATTTTTTTGAACGATTACTTACTACTGGACTTAAACAAGAGGCAGGGCAATATTTTAGTCCACCGCCTATCACAAGATTTATTGTAAAATCTATTCCTGTTAAAGAAGCAATTATTAAAGAGCTGAACACCCCGACACCAAAGTTACCTGCGGTAATTGATTATGCGGTAGGGAGCGGGCATTTCATCACCGAAATGATGGAAGAATATCAAAATATTATTGACGATATTGAAATAAGCAACTTTTATGATGATGCAATAAAAAAGGTAAATTCGTGGCGTATAGACCAATATAGTTGGGCATCAAAATATATTTACGGTATTGAGAAAGATTATAGATTGGTAAAAGTAGCTAAGGTTGGATGTTATTTTTATGGCGATGGATTAGCACAAATTATTCATGGCGATGGATTAGATAGTTTTAAAAATTCAAATAGCTATATTGGATTGTTGAAACAAAAAACAGAAGAAACAGATAATACGAAGTTTTCATTTGTAGTATCTAATCCACCATATTCGATTTCTACTTTTAAAGGAGATTTGAAAAATAAAAATGCAGATAAAGATTTTGAACTATATAAATATCTTACCGATAGAAGTTCCGAAATAGAATGCCTGTTTATTGAACGCACCAAACAATTGCTTAAAACAGATGGTTTAGCCGGAATTATTTTGCCAAGTAGTATTTTGAGTAACATCGGTATTTACACAAAAGCACGAGAAATTATTTTACAATATTTCGAGATTATTGCTATTACCCAACTTGGCTCAAATACTTTTATGGCTACCGGAACCAATACAGTTATTTTATTTTTAAGACGTAGAAATAATGCAGATGCAATAAATATTAAAACTGCTGTCGATAAATTTTTTGTAACCTTGCAAGACGCAACTGTGAACAGCATTGAAAAACCTGTACGTAAATACATTACGCATGTATGGGAGGGAATTGCTTTTGATGACTATGCTACTTTGTTAAAGAAACAACCGAATGAAGCAATACAACAACACGAAATTTATAAGGAGTACCAAAAGAAAATAAAAGCTAAAAACGAAAAAGAAAAATGGAATGCTATTATTGAATTAGAACAAGAAAAGTTATTCTATTTTATATTGGCTTATCCTCAAAAACTTGTTTTAGTAAAAACAGGAGAGAAAAAAGCTGAAAAGCAATTTTTGGGTTACGAATTTAGTAACCGTAGAGGCAGCGAAGGCATACATCCAATACAAAGAGGCAAAAGCATAGACGATTGCACCCAACTTTTTGATGCAACAGTTTTTGACAACCCCCAAAAAGCAAGTACTTATATTTATAAAGCATTTAAAGGCGATTTTAATTTTCCTATTGATGAAAGTTTACAAAAAAACATAACAAGAGTAAATTTGGTAGATATGCTCACTTTTAACCGGATAGACTTTGAAAAAAATATTTCTACTTCGGTTAGAAAAAAAATGGAAATTGAGAGTAAATGGGAAGAACAAAAATTATCTGAATTACTTTTTGATTTAGAAAGTGGGAAACGACCAAAAGGAGGAGTTGGAGAATATCAAGATGGAATACCAAGTTTGGGTGGTGAGCATATTGATTTAAATGGAAAAATTAAAGTTACTAAAGATAATTTAAAGTTTGTACCAACAGAATTTTATAAAAAATCAAAACAAGGAAAGTTAAAAGATTTAGATGTCTTAATTTGTAAAGATGGTGCATTAACCGGAAAAATAGCATTATTTAGAAAAAATGAAATTGATTATGAAAAATCAATGATAAATGAACATATTTTTCTTTTAAGAGCTAATGAATTAAGCTTACAACAATATTTATTCAATATACTTTATTCAGATAAAGGTCAAGAAATACTAAAATCTAACATTGCAGGGCAAGCTCAAGGTGGTTTAAATAGAACAAATCTTTTAGACATTAAAATCCCCCTTCCGCCTATAAAAATACAAGAAAAGATTGTTGCAGAAATTGAGGTTTTAGAACAAATTGAAAAGACAACAGTTAATGAGGTTGATGGGTTGAAAAATAGTATCTCTGATTTGATGAAAAACATTTCAAAGCCTAATGAAACTAAGTTAGAAAATATTGCTTTATTATTAAAAAGAGGAAAATCTGCAAAATATGGTAATTCTAAGATTCAAATTATAAAATCAGGACAGGCAAGAGGATTTAAAGAGTTTGATTTTACCCAAAAACATTATGTTGATGAGAACTTTGTTTTAGACGAAAGGAAATTAGAAAAAGGAGATATTCTTATAAATTCATCAGGTGTTGGAACAGCAGGAAGAGTTACTCTGTTTAATTTAGAAGGAACTTTTGTCGTAGATAGTCATGTTACCATATTAAGACCTAATCAAGAAAAGATTTTCCCCGATTTTGTTTTACAAAGTTTAGCAAAAATTGGTTTTAGAAATATTGAAGCTATGGCTATGGGGCAAAGTGGACAAATCGAACTAACAATTAAAACCATTCAAAATATTAAAATTCCATTTCCACCACTTTCCGAACAGCAAAAAATTGTTTCAGAAATAGAAAAAATAGAAAATCAAATTATGGAACTGAGAAAAGAAATAAATACTATTCCAGAGCAGAAAGAGAAAGTTTTGGAAAAGTATTTGGAGTAGTTACCAATGCTAAAAGATAGAAGAAGTAAGGTTATATAACTTGGAGGTGAGTATGTTTGAATTATTAGAAAAAGTAATGAGTTATGCAAAGGGATGGACCGAAATTAGGTATCATAATAAGCTTGTAAATTCTATAACTATAAAAAAAGGAGAACTTGAGGAATCAAGCTCAATTGAGAAAAAAGGAGTTGGAATAAGAGTTTTAATAAATGGGACATTTGGCTTCTCGTCCACTTCGCAACTTGATGAGAAATCTTTAATCTATGCACTTAATGAGGCGACAGTGGCGGCTCGTGATGCTTCTGTAAGCAAAAAAGAAAAAGTAGAAGGATTGCAATCTGCCAAGCTTGCTTGCGGAGACTTTAAGCCAGAAATTAATGATTCGGTTGAATCTCATTCACTTGAGGAAAAAATTTTACTTGTCAGAACTATAGAAGAACAAATGAGGAAAGCTTCTCCTCTCATTAAGTCTGCTATTTGTGGATACAAAGAATCATTAGATGAAAAATATATTCTAACATCAGATGGTGCAAAAGCTCATATTATTGATTCAAAACCTGAATTTCGTACCACTGCTGTTGCAATTAAAGACAATGAAATGCAAACAGGTTCTCAGTCAATTGGTGTGACTGGGGGATGGGCTGATTTATTTCGTGATAAGTCTCCGGAAGAATTAGCTGATAAATCTGTAAAATTATCTATAGACTTGTTGTCTGCTCCATATCCTGAAGGAGGTAGGACTCAGGTTGTACTTGACCCGGGAATTGTGGGGTTAATTGCTCACGAGGCAATAGGTCATACTGTTGAGGCTGATTGGGTTCTTTCCGGCTCAATTGTTAAAGATAAACTTGGCCAATTCGTTGCTTCAAATCTTATTACTCTTGTGGATTCAGGTCCATCACAAATAGAACCATACGCAGGAGGTGTAGTTCTTGTTGATGATGAAGGAGTGGTAACTCAGCGAACGGTTATTATAGATAAAGGAATTTTGGTGGGCTATTTGCATAATCGTGAGACTGCAAAATTATTTGGAGTTTTGCCAACTGGGAATGCACGTGCTTGGTCGTATTCAGATGAGCCAATAATAAGAATGAGAAATACTTATATTGAGCCTGGAGATTCAGAACTTGAGGAACTTATCTCAGGTGTAAAACACGGTTATTTCTTGAAGGAACCTGCAGGTGGTCAGGCAGATGCTAATGCAGAATTTATGTTTGGAGTTCGTGAAGCTTACTGCATTGAAAATGGAAAAGTTGGTAAACTTGTGAGAGGAGTTACAGTCTCAGGTCAGGCATTTGATGTTCTTAAGTCGTGTGATTGCGTAAGCAAAGAATTTAAATGGGGACTTGGGTCAGGGTATTGTGGAAAGACACAACGTGCAAAAGTAGATGCAGGTGGTCCTTACGTAAGATGTAAAGTAGTTATCGGTGGTAAACAAAAAGGATAAAAATCGTGAATCGTAACAGGAGGGTAGAATGAATCTTTTAGAAATATGCGATACAGGATTAAAAGAGATAAATAATCTTGGTGCTCAAGAAGCAGAAATTTATGCTGTATCCTCAAAAAATATTGAAGTTAGTATAGAAAAGAACGACATACAACTTGCTCGTTCTCAGGTTGAGGGTGGTGTTGGAATTAGAGTTTTTAAAGATCAAGGACTTGGATTTGCAAGTCTTAGTGATTTCAATGCTATAAAACAAGGTTGTAAACGGGCAGTAGAACTCGCTCGACAATCTCCTAAAAACCAATATAATAAATTACCAGAGCCTATTGGAATTAAAAAAATTCCTAACCTTTATGACCCAAAATCTGAAGACTTTAGTACTAAGCTTGCTTTAGAACAAGCGATCTCTATGCTTGAGATAGCAAGAAATTATGACCCGAGAATTACAGTTGATAGAGGAATGTTCCAAGCATCAATATCTCACGAAGCTATTATGAATTCAAATGGAATTCAATCAGAAGAAACTTCAAGTTTTTTTGCTTATTATATTATGGGTATGGCAGTTGACGGGCAAAAGGTTTCTTCATTTGCATACGAATTTGATTGTGTTAGATTTATGGATAAGATTGATGTCAAAAGATGTGCAAATGATTTTGCTCTCAAGGTAATTGACTCGCTTGGGGCAACTAAGGGTGAGAGTTTCAAAGGACAGGTTATTCTTTCACCTGAATCTGTTGGTAGCCTTATTGCGTCTGCAATACTTTTCTCAGTAAATGCGAATAATTTGCAAAAAGGAATGAGTCGATGGGCAGGTAAGCTTGGAACTCAGGTTACTTCTTCCTCTCTTACGGTGGAAGATAATGGTTTGCTTCCTGGCGGACTTGGAAGCTCTTCTTTTGACCGTGAAGGAATACCTCCTTCTCCGCTTACAATTATTGAAGAAGGAAAATTAAATGCTTATATGTACAATACTTATACTGCACTTAAAGAGAATAGAAATTCAACTGGTCATGCAGCAGGTGGTATATCTTCAGTTCCCGGCATAGGGGCAACTAATTTTACAATCAAAGAAGGAACTTCCTCAAAAGAGGATCTCATTAAGGGAGTTAAACAAGGAGTTCTTGTAACCAGATTTGCCGGATTTCCAAATCCTATGACGGGTGAGTTCTCAGGTGCAGTAAAAGGTGGATGGCTTATTAAAGATGGTAAACTTACAGTTCCTTTATGCGAGACTTTAATTCAGGGGAATATATATGACTTATTCACCAAAATATCTGCAATTTCTAAAGAACGGCGACAAGTAATGAGTTCTCTTTTTCCTTGGATTTTAATTGATGATGTTTCTGTAACTGCCGGTTAATTCTTGGAAGTTTAAAAAAATAAGAGTTTTGATTCTGGAGTATGTTACTTCAAGAGGATTAATTTTTTATTCATCAAGAGTATAAATTCTATACTGAGGACATCACTACTTTGCAACTACCATATCAAGGTCACTATCTTTGTCAATATCCGCTAATACAGACTTACCAACAACATAGCCTAGAGTAGCTTCCCATATTGTATTATAGTAGTTTCTATCGGGATTCCATGTTTCAATATCTCCGGCACCATAAAGTAATGCTTCGCCACCTGCATCAATCGGATTAAAATTTCCAATAACGGGTGGCACATAAGCATTCGGCGATGTTGTTGGAGATACTCCAAATAGTCCTACAGGTATCAAAACCGTTAAACAAAACAAAAATCTTTTTAGCCTTTTTACCTCTTTGTAATTAAAGTTTTAAAATCCTGATATTTTAAAATATAACATTAATCTTTCTGTAGCTTTCAAATCTCTTATTTATTCAATCACAAGTTCAATGACAAAGTGCAACGCTCTGATATAATGACAAGAGAAGAAAGGAGGTCAGA
>JAUVIV010000059.1 GCA_030592575.1 bacterium
AAAGATAGTGTGAAATTATTTATATTCCCGGAAATCAAGAAAGATTCATCAATAAGATACTCTTTAAGATACCTTTTCTCTTTAACAGCTTCATCTTCAGGTGGATGGAGTTATTGGGTAAATGCTAGAACAGGTGAAGTTATTTTTTATAGTAAAGAATGGCAAAACGCTGACTTTGCAATTCAAGGCACTATAAAGCAAGCTTATCGTGCACAATATGAATTCAACTTGAATAAGTCTTATGCTCCTGCTGATTCTGTTCTTGTAATAGTTATAGGCACAGATACAGAAGGGAGCAATTTTACTGATTCCGATGGAGATTATAGCATTCAATGGACTTCTACTGACGAATCATCTCAACGTTGGGTAGGAGGAAGTAAAACATTTAATCTATCAAATAGTTATTGTAAAATTGAAGATGCAAAATCAACTATTACGGAAGGTTATTACTTTTTTCCTACTGATGGTGGCACTGATCCATGGAACTATGACTGGACAACACAAGAAACAAACGTATTTTATCATACAAATAGTATTCGCAATTTCATTACAAGTTCTCCCTTTAATTACTCTACAATGAATTATCAATGTAGGGTTCGTATGCATAAAGATAGGAGTTGTAGTTGGGGAGATTCTATTTGGATAAAAGAAGGTACTCATGCATTCACAAATGATGTAATTTATCATGAGTATGGACATTGTATTGTTCATCATTTATATGGTTGTCCTTCAAACTACATAGGTATAGGACCAGATGGTACTCAAGGCGATTGCATGGATGAAGGTTTTGCTGACTATTTTGCTTGCACTATGCCAATAAATAATCACTCTTGGGTTGGGGAAAATGTACTCGATACCATGCGAAATTTAGATAATATTTATACTTATGGACAACTTGATTTGAACAAGCCTCATTTTAGTGGGCAAATAATTGGAGGGGCAGTATGGGATTTGAGAGAAAGTGATTTAGGAGAAGATGAGACTAATGAGTTGTTCTTTTATGCTTTGAGAGACGGAGACAAGTATTGGACCCCTACGGGTCAAGCTAAGGATTTTCTTAAATTTCTTAAAGCCATGCTCTGGGTAGATGATAATTATAATGGTGACAAAAATCCGAGCAATGGTACTCCTCATGACTATCTTATTTGTCACGCATTTAATAATCATTATATAAAGCTTGATTGGTATCTTCCTTGTCCATATAATCTTACCGTTAGTGAAAAATCTGAATCAAGCCTGAAGCTAACTTGGGAGAAATGTCCTTATGAGGAAGATGGGTTTAAAATATATAGAAAAATAGAAGGTGAAACTAATTTTACAGAAGTAAATGGTTCACCTACGACTAATACTTCTTTTACTGATAGTCTTGTTGCGGATAACCTTGATAAACAATGCTTTTACTATGTAAAGGCATATAAAGGTTCTATTTTTTCAGGTCCTTCAAGTACTGTATCTATTGTTCCAAAACTTAACAAACCTACAAATTTACAAGCTACATCAGATTCAACTACTGAAATTAAAGTTACATGGACTGATAATTCCAATTTTAATACTCAATTTGTAATGGATTGGGATGATGTAATTACAATAGAAGACGATACAACTACTTCTTCTGATGAAGATTCTCATATACTTGATTCTTTAATTCCTGGGATGGGATACAAGATTAAAATAAAAGCATCAATAGGAACAGACCATTATTCTGAATGGACTGATTTCTTATATTGCGAAACAAAATCTTCAAAAGCCAGTTTAAATGTAGATGCAGATTCAACGTCGTACACAGGGAGAATACTTGGTTGGACATATCCTCCTGATATGAAATTTATTGAACAAGAAATACAATATGTTGAGGACGTTGGATTTGAAAATGCCCCACCCGAAAGCATTACTTCAATCATAGTAGGGTCAGATACAAGGGATGATACGATTACAGGACTAAATCCCTGTAACTACTATACATTTAGAGTTCGTGCAATAGATACTCTTGGAGATACTTGCAAATGGTCAGATGAAATGGTTGGCTACACGATTCCGACAACAATAGGTCATCACGGGAAAAATATTTTTGAGGTCCCTTGGATGTACGACAGTTTAAACACTGGGCCTTTTAATTTTAGGGATTTAGTTGGAGAAGCAGTAAATGGTAGTCAAGGCTGGAACGGTATTAATGCAGGAATAAAGTTTGTCGAAATTCCAAGTACTAATTTTACATGGAGATGGGGAGACCTTGAGTATCCGACTTTGTGGGCAAAGACTGAAGTTACTCATCTTAGGCTTAATGGAGATACCTTAGGCATTGGTTCTATTCAAACTACTTTAAACAGAAATATAGAAGGAAATGACGGTACTTCTCTTTCTTGGTACAATAAGAATACTGCTACCGATTCAATAACAAGTACTCAGGTAGATGCTTATTCTGTTATAATGCACGAATGGGGACACTGGTATGTTTTAAAGGATGCTACCAATATAGCCGATACTTCTTTTGTTACATTTCCATTCCATTTTGCAGGTAAAACGAAGCATGAATTAACAGTACTTGATGTCAATGAAGCACGTTGGATGTATTCGGATAGTGCTGCAATGATGGATGCTACTGCCCCAAATTATAATTTTGATTGGGCAGATAATCCGGGAGGACAGACTATTACAGAAACATATTCAGATACTAAATATTTTAAGTGGGCAAGTATAAAAAAATGGGATGCACTATGGAATCAGACCAATCATCTTCTCTGGAATATAGGAAATTCACTTGTAGTTGACCGAGTATCCGGAAGTATTGCAGACCTTACAGTAAAACACAAAAAAGAACTTTTATGTTGGGCTGTTGTTCGTCCAGACCTATTTATAGATGCACTTAATATTGTTTTAGTACATGAAGATTCTTTGTTGCCAGCTGCTCAGGATACAACTATTCCATTAGAGGAAGCTGGAATGATAGTAGATTCTGTAGGTGCACAAGAAATTCTTAACTTACTGGGAAAAATTAGAAACTTACCATTTACAGGACTAACAGGCTTAAGAAAAGATGTAAACCTTGCAATTCAAACTTTTACACCTTTTTTGAGTGCCGAGAAAAGAATGGGAGAAATTCTTGATATAGCTGTTACTGTAACTACATTATCAGGTCATATAACAAAAGATACTACTCTAACTCATTCAATCTTAATGACTGGCGACGTATGGATTGACCTCGGAGTTACTTTGACAATTGAGCCAGGAGTTAAAATTTTTATAGCAAATCAAGATGACCAAACAAATGGACAAAACAATACAGTACCAGAACTTGAAGTATATGGTACTCTGATTGCTGATTCTGCTCAATTTAGAATAAGTAATGCTAATGGAAAACAGTACTGGCGAATTGAGACCTTTGGTCAAGAAGCAACTGCTACATTTACAGACTGCTTTATAGGTCATGAAGGTAATGATATGTTATTTTCTGCTGGTATCGGAACAAAGTCTCCACAAGTTAACGAAGAAAGACTCGTATATACTGATAATGCAGACAAATTAGAATTGCCAAGGGTTTTTAAATTTTCACAAAATCGTCCGAATCCATTTTTTAAATTCACGATTATCAAGTATCAGTTGCCGACAAAGAGCAAAGTTTCGTTGAGAATTTATGATGTAACAGGTAGATGCGTAAAAACACTTATAGACAGGGAAAAAGACATTGGTTATTACAATATCAAGTGGGATGGCAAAGAACTCTCCACAGGTATCTATTTTGCAAAATTCAAAGCAAACGATTACAAAGAAACTAAGAAACTTATTTTAATAAGATAAATATGTCCACAAAAGATTTTCAATTTGTCAAACTGATTTTTTAAAAAAGCTTCCTCCTTTTTTACATTTTGGTATTACAAGATTTTTAGACTCTGCAATATAAACAGTCTAATAAATTGTAAGATGATAGAATCTCAACAACCATTAACCATAGATGAACACAGATTGGCATAGATTGAAGATTGAAGATTCAAAAATTTAAAAGCATTCGCTCTTGAATCAAGTTCAGGATTTAAATCTTGCTTCTGCGGGGGGGAGTAAGTTCAAACACTCCATCCGACCATCTTTTTTGTAGGAGCAGATTCTATCTGTGATAATAATTCCTCTTAATTCACACACAAAACATTTGCACACAGATTACGTGGATTGGAAAGATTACCACAGATTGTGTAATCCAACACATAACTGTTTTGAAAAAATTTAACGAACCAAACACGAACAAAAACTATGAACGAAAAAATTTTCTGTTCGTGCAATGTTCGTAAATGTTTGTGTTCAGTTCGTGTTTATTGTTTTTTCTGTGTAAATCTGTTTTATCTGTGAATATCTGTGTGTAATTTTTTAATCTCTATTAACGAAAGAAATCTTTGTTTATGTAGTTTTCAAAAGTGTTCGTGTTCAGTTCGTGTTAAAAGTCTTTGCTTTTTGGACGCAGATGAACATAGATTGGCATAGATCTAAGATTGAAAAATCTGAAATCTTTAAATCTTTCAATTCTCTATGCTCTCTGTGGTTTATAATTTTCTACCCAAGAAATAATGATTGACAAATTGCTTTAAAAGTTATATAAACTTGAAAATTATCACACAAATTATAAAATGATATTTTTCATTCTTTGCTCGCTTCTAAATATAGAATTCAACTTCACAACAGGTTCTTTTTTAAATAACAAGAAAGCTACTGAACTCAGGATTTTCTATGAGATTCCCAGAAACAAACTCACATACACAAAATCCAAAGAGGAATGGCTTGCAAGATTTCAGATTTCCTGTTCTCTTGTTCGAGATAAAAAGGAAATTGGTGAGATTTGGCTCATTGAAGACTTATTAAAAGATTACGAAGCCACTATCAAAAAAGATTCACTTAAAGGAGATTTGAAAATCTTAGTAGAACCGGGAAAATATAAGATTAAAATTTATCTACAAGACTTAAATTCTCAAAGGACAGGAACACAACATAGCATATTTCTGCTTGAAGATTTAAGAAAAAATTATCCACAACAAATTTCAACTCTCCAATTCACAGATAAACACAAACAAAAAAAATTATCCTTTGAGATATATAATTTCAGCAAGGAACCATTTAAACTGAACTATAAGGTAGCTCAACTTAAAGATAGTATAAGTTTTGAAAATCAAAACTTTGTAAATACGGTATTGCTCGAAATTCCTCTTGACTCAATTGGATTTGGAACTAAGATAATCACATTAAAAATCGGTGAACTCCAGATTCAGGACAGTTTACATATAGAAGAACCATTCTGGATAAATACTTACGAAAAAAGAGTAAAGCAACTCTACTATATTGCAGAACATTGGGAAATAGATTCGCTTCTCAATACTCCTTTAGAGCATAGGAAAGACTCATGGGAAAAATTCTGGACGGAAAAAAGCTCAACATTAGGAATTCAAGATGCGAAGGAACAATATTTCATACGAGTAGATTATGCAAATAAACATTTTACCGGCATACAAGAAGGATGGAAAACCGATAGAGGTAAAGTTTATATACATATTGGAGAACCAGATGAAGTAGAAAAACATCCATTTGAAATTGACCAAAAACCTTATGAGGTATGGCACTATTATAGAAAAAATTTTAATTTCGTATTTGTAGATAGACTCGGATTTGGAAATTATGAACTTGAGCATCCAAGATATTGGCAAGGAGAAATACAATTCAAGTAATCTTGAAAATTTATTTCTACCGCACCATTCGACTTCGCTCAGGGCAAGTTTTAGTGCAAGGTTAAACTCTCTACTAAAGTCGTATAGAATGTAACGATGAAAAAAGTTGATAAGTTAATTGAATTTCTCAAAAACAGATACGGATTTGAGAACAAAACCACAAATCCTTACAAAGTTCTTATCTCAACTTTACTATCTCAACGCACACGTGATGAGACTACAGAAGCTGTCTCCTCTAAATTATTTTCAAACTACAAAAAGCCGGAGGATTTTATCGCATCAACTGAAGAAAAAATTGCATCGTTAATTAAGCCGGTTGGATTTTATAGAGTCAAAGCAAAGCGAATAAAAGAAATCTCGTCCATTCTCATAGAAAAATGGGATTCCGAAGTTCCTGCTACTCTTGAGGAACTTCTTTCTTTACCCGGTATAGGCAGGAAAACCGCAAATTGTGTCCTTGCTCATGGATTTGGAATTCCCGCTTTAGCCGTGGATACACATGTCCATCGCATACCAAATCGTCTTGGACTTGTAAACACTCGCACACCTTATGAAACAGAAGAGGTATTAACACAAATCGTGCCAAAAGAATATTGGGGATGGCTAAACAAAACACTTGTAGAATTTGGCAAAGAAATTTGCCGACCGATTAAACCGAGATGTAGTCAATGTAAGCTTTCCTCAATATGCAAATTTAATGAAAATTAGTTTAATACTTATATTTTTTATACTTATTCCGAATATCGCAAGAACATATTCCTGGCTTGGCTATATGGAAGGAGATATACTCAGGTTAAACAAGATTTACGAGACTCAAGAATTTTTAAACTACGAGCGAAAAGTTTCCCTAAAGTCGGGAGTTATCTCTTTATATGAAAAAGTGGGCTCCACTACAAATGAGAGAACCTTTCTTTATTATCCGTCTTTTTCACTTACATTTCCTTTTTTCTCAAAATTCGGAATTAAGCTTGAAGGAGAGCCGACAGTTGATTTTCAATATAAAAATGAAGCTTCGTTTTTTGACACTCTGAATCCGGATATTAAAGCAGGAGAATTAACTATACAAAGAGACGGGATTCTATATTCTGTTACTTCTATTTTATGGGTAAAACCTGTATCGTGGATTTCTATTTATGCTGGATACGATTTTTTGAAAGGATGGAAAAACTCATCTCGCAGAGAATATTATTATTCAGGAGTAGTAAAAGGAGAAAACTCTCCTCTCTCAAATCTTTCTGCTAATGGATTTTTGACTGGCATATCAGGAGATATGTTTTCTATTGAGCATCGAACTTCCTATCTTGATTATCCCAGCATAATAAATCTATCATTAAGATACGAATCAATAATTGCCACAATTATATGCACTCAAGGCTCAAATTTGCCTACCGTATGGCATCTCAAGTTTGAAGTCTCGCATCCGTTAGACAATTTCAAATTAAAGTACGGAGGCTCTATATCTCCTTGGTGGAAATCCAATGAATGGGATAAGGTAACTTTATCCTGCGGAATAAATTATAAAATCCTTGAACTTAATATAGCTTTCGGCTCAAGGTCTTATACAAAAGTCCCTGCATTCGGAATTTCAGAAGAAGAAATAAACGAGTTCACAGTAAATTCAATTATCGGCTTAAATTATAAATTTTAAACATATTACAAGTTGCATTTTATAAAACTCGTGGTTAAGTATAAACGTTATGGAACTTTTTAAGCAAGAGAATCAAAAAAAACCGTTAGCAGATAGAATCCGACCACAAAGTTTGGAGGATTTTATTGGGCAGGAAGCACTTGTTGGTAAAAATGCTCCCATAAGCCAAGCAATAAAAGCAGGCGAAATCCAATCTATGATTTTCTGGGGTCCACCGGGAACCGGAAAAACCACCCTTGCCCACATTATTGCCAAGCTCAAGAATTATAAGTTCATCAGTTTCAGTGCAGTGCTTTCAGGAGTAAACGATGTTAGGAGAGTGATAAAGGAAGCAAATTTTTACAGGGCTCAAGGCAAACGAACTATTTTATTTGTTGACGAAATCCACCGATTTAACAAAGCCCAGCAAGATGCTTTCTTACACTGCGTTGAGGATGGCACAATCATTTTAATAGGAGCAACCTCTGAAAATCCGTCATTTGCAATAATATCCCCTCTCCTCTCACGAACTACTACTTATGTATTCAAGCCATTTACTGAAGAAGAACTAATTAAAATCATTGACAGAGCTATTGAGAAGAGTGGGTTAAAACCCTCTCAATCGAAATATCCTCCGCAAATTGAGGAAAACGAAAGGGCAATTGCCCTTTCCTACATTGCTAATGTAGTAGATGGAGATGCAAGAGTTGCATTAAATATTTTTGAATTTGTCATTTTAACCGCTCCTTTGAAAAATGGGAAAAAACAAATAACTCTTGATGCAATAAAGAAAGCTATTCAAGAGTCTCCCTTACTCTATGACAAAAAGGGTGAGGAACATTATAATTTAATATCTGCATTTATAAAAAGTATGCGTGGCAGTGCTCCTGATGCCGCACTTTATTGGCTTGTAAGAATGCTTGAGTCAGGAGAAGACCCGTTATTTATAGCACGGCGAATGGTGATTTTTGCTGCTGAAGATATAGGAAACGCAGACCCACAAGCTTTGGTTCTTGCAACATCATGCAAATCTGCAATTGAGTTTGTCGGGATGCCAGAGGGTTTTTTACCATTGTCTCAGACAGTAGCGTATCTTGCGACTGCTCCAAAAAGCAATACTGCACTCACTTCTTATAAAGAGGCATTAAAAGATGTCAAGGAATACGGAACTTTGCCGGTACCTTTGCATTTAAGAAATCCGGTTACTAAGCTTATGCGTAAAATTGGGTATGGCAAGGATTACAAATATCCGCACGATTGCAAGGGCGGTTCGCGAACCGCCTCTACACAAGAAAATTACCTGCCGGAGAAGTTAAAAGGCAGTAAATATTATACACCCTCCGACTCGGGCTTTGAGCAAGAGATTAAGAAAAGAATGAAAGATAATGGAACCACGGATTAACACAAATAACACGGACAAAGAAAAGTAAAAAAGTTGACAGAGGATAAAAATGGGAGTAGAATGAGCTTGATGAATAGAACTGAAATAAATATTTGGTCAAAAATAATGGAGAATAGGGTTTCAATCATCATTTCTATTTTTATTGCTGTTATTGTGAGTATATTCCAATCCGATCTACAGAAGTTCCGAAAGTCAGAATTTATTTTATATATTTTAGGTTTCTTTCTCGTCACTTTCATAATTTTTTTATTAATTAAAGGAATTATTCTATTAATCAGATGGTTGAAAAGTTGGTTGCAACGAAAGATATTGAAACTTATAGATTTAGATTCTAAACTTAATCGAGGGCTTGTGCTATCTCACTATATCCATTTTCACGAGCGTGCAGCCGATGAAGGTGGACTGAAAGACAAAATGGAAACTTTGGAATCACCTTCTTCATTTCCTGACCTTGAAAAAGCCATAGACAAGATAATAGAAATTTCCGTGTGTGGAGAAGAGTATGCCAAAGAGTTTGTAAGAGATGCTTTCATTATACTTGTGGGACGACTTCCTCGTAAGGATGAATTGAAAGAGGCTTTTGAAAGTTATCTTAAAAATTGTAATCTCAATGCTCGGAGAAAAGACAAAACTTATAATGCGAAAATTGCAGTCATTAACTTTATTAGAGAGCAAATAATACCTGATGGTACCTTAATTCGTCGGGAGTCAGAAGATCCTGTTTATTTAGTTCAAAGAGGAGAGATTAGACTCTTTCCTGATAAAGAAACACTATTAGCACTGGGCTACAAATTTAAAGATGTCAGAAAAATTTTGAGTGAAGAGATAAATAAAATGCCAAAAGGTAAAAATATTGAGAGCGTAAAAACTGCTACTAAGATAAAACATCAAAATACTGGTGAGGTATATCTTATTTTAAATGGTAAAAAACATTGGGTTCCTGACCCTAATATTTTAATCACTTTTTTTGATAATAATAACTCTATAAAAAATACTTCTGCGGAAGAAATCAGGAAATATCCTAAAGGAAGAGAATTAGTAAGTGAGCTCGGATACAATACTAAAGGAAAAGTAACGTCAATGGATGAAGTTCTGACTAATTTAATGTTAATGGATAAAAAATGAATCACAAAGTAGTGCCGAGGTTCATCCTCGGCAAAGCAAATGCGGAAGATAAACTCCCGCTCTACAATTCTCTTTGTGTCCTCCTGCCTCGTTCCGTCTCAAGATAGAATTAGTGTAAAAAATTTAACAGTATCTGATAAAAAATGAACAATTCGTTCCTGACAACAAATGTAGTGGCAGACCCGTGTGTCTGCCCTTAAAACAATGGGTGAACACATAAGTTCACCCCTACAAATCCACCAGAGAAAATTCAACAGGAATGGCAAGGATTACAAATATCCTCATAATCGTAGGGGCAACCCTTACGGTTGCCCAAATACAAGGGCAGGGGCAAGCCCTGCCCCTACAAAATTTTTTATTAACTGAATGCAAATCAACAATTCACGAAACAAACAGTTCGTTAACAAAGATTAACCACAAAGAACACAGAGGATACAAAGTTTTTATAAATCTCCATGCTCTTTGTGCCCTTTGTGGTTTAAAAATATTACATTTGTGAAATCTGTGCTAATCTGTATCTAAATAAAAGAGGTGAAATTGACACCTGCATATATTTTTCATAAAAATTTCTTGCAATCTCTTAAAACCCCTGTTAATAATAGAGCAAGAACACAATTTATCGTGTCTTATGGAGTGCAACAACGATGTTGTTGCATGCAAAATCACCGATTTTGCACTCCAAACTAAAAGGAGGAAAAAATGAATGGTGGAGCTAAAATTTGGGAAATAGAAATTATAAAATCAAAAACAATTTCACTTATAATTGGAATCATAAGTTTTGTAGCACTAACGGCTTTAGGAGCATGGGTAAGAATACCCATCCCCGGAACTCCAGTTCCAATAACTCTTCAAACGATGTTCGTATTGCTCGGAGGTGCGATTTTAGGTGGCTATGGAGGAGGAGCACAACTCATTTATATAATACTCGGGACTTTAGGGTTACCAATTTTTGCGTGTGGTCTCGGACTTTTAGGACCCACCGGTGGTTATTTAATCGGATTTATTGTAAGTGCAATGGTAGTTGGGACTTTAATGAGATTTCACAGGCAAAATGCCTGCGATACTAAACATACAAAAAATCTCGGCTGGATAGTGCTATCAATGGCAATTGGAACACTCATAATATATCTCTTCGGAGTATTGCAACTCGGATTATTTTTAGGGAACGGATTTAAAAAAGCAGTTCTTATTGGAGTATTGCCATTTATTCCGGGAGATATAATAAAATTCTTGACAGTTAGTTTGATTTACTATAAGTTTCAAGCAAGATTCAATCAGCTCTTTGGATAAAAGCATTTTTAAACACGAATCATACGAAAAAAGATTGGCACGCAGGTTACCTCTGTATACAAGTCCCTTAATTCTCGTGTTTTATAATTTTGTATTTTAATTATGGCGGTATAGTCTAGTCCGGCCCAGGACGTGTGATTCTCAGTCATGAAACCCGGGTTCGAATCCCGGTACCGCCATTTTTAGATAGTTCTTAAACAGAAAGAAAACTCACAAAAATTCCTGCTGTTACCACAAAAACATTAAATTTCATTTAAGTTACCCTAATTATTAAGAAACTATTTGACATATAGAAAAAAGTTAAATACAATCATTTTCTGATAAAAACTTTAAACCGATATTAATATGATAAAACATTTTGGGGAACTAACTCACAAAGAATATGTGTCTCTTGGATTTAAGTGCGGACTTGAGATACATCAGCAATTACTTACTCAAAAAAAACTTTTTTGCCATTGTCCTGCAGGTTTGTATAGTAATAAATATGATGTTGAAATTCTAAGGCATATGAGACCTACTCTTTCGGAACTTGGTGAATATGATGGCACGGCACTTATGGAATTTAAGACCAAAAAAGAAATCATATATAGATTAAATAATAAGAGTGCTTGCACATACGAATTTGATGACACACCTCCTTTTGCAATGAACGAAGAAGCTCTTGACATTGCTCTTGAAATTGCAATCCTCCTCCAATGCAATCTTGTGAGTGAACTACATATTTCAAGAAAGCAATACCTTGATGGAAGTATTCCAACAGGGTTTCAAAGGACTACCATATTAGGAGTAGATGGCAAAATACCCTATAAAAACAAGAAAATACGCATCTATCAACTCGGGCTTGAAGAAGATTCTTGCAGAGAAATATCTGATGCCGGACACATTAGAATATACAATACTGACCGTCTTGGAATGCCTCTTATAGAAACAGTTACATACCCCGACATAAAAGATCCATGGGAGGCAGCAGAGGTAGCAGAAGTCATCAGAAGATTGACCAGAGTTACCGGAAAGGTACGCACCGGAATAGGAGCTACGAGACAAGATGTTAATGTAAGTATTAAAAATGGAACAAGAATAGAAATAAAAGGCGTGCCAAGAATTCCCTTAATTCCAAAACTTGTTCATAACGAGGCAATGAGGCAAAAGTCACTTCTTGAAATAAAAGAAAAACTTAGAAAAAAAGGATTTTCAAACACTTCATATAAGGCAAATTTCTGTGATGTAACAAATATTTTGAAAAAAACAAAATATAAACCAATAAAAGAAGCAATTGAAAATAGCTCTCTTGTGAAAGCTATCTTACTTCCAGGTTTTAAAAACATATTATCTTATGAGACTCAGCCAGATGTTCTCTTTGAACAAGAGATTTCCGATAGAGTACGAGTAATTGCTTGTCTTGATACTATGCCAAATATCATTTCAACAGAAACAAGAGGAGCAAATCTATCTCATACTGAATGGGAAAAAATAACTACTCAATTAGGGAGTAAAAACCAAGATGCTATTGTAATTGTGTGGGGAAATAAGCAAGATTCTGAGACAGGAATGAAAGAGATAGAGATACGAGCAAAAGAAGCTATTATTGGGATACCAAGCGAAACAAGACAGGCACTTCCGAATGGAACTAATGGATTTGAGAGAATTCTTCCAGGACCTAACCGAATGTACCCTGATACAGACCTTCCCCCTATATCAATTGCTGACAAAAGAATAAAAAGAATATCCGCCGTAATACCTGAACCTCCGTGGAAAAAAGAAAAACGCTACATAAAGCTAAAATTATCCGAAGACGTAATAGCACTACTTGTTGTTTCAAAATATTCAAAACTCTTTGATAAGATTGTGAATGACTTAAAAGTAGCTCCAGTACTTGTAGGAGTTACAATTATCCAGAGATTAAAACACCTGAGAAGAAAAGGGGTAAATATCAATAAAATTTCCGATGCTCAGATATACCAAATGTTTGAGGCATATAAGAAGAACCGCTTTTCCAAAGAGATAATTCCTGCTTTACTTGAGAAAATAGCAACCCTTTCAGATAAAAAATCCACAGTTCATTATGAATTAGGTTTTGAAAAAGCCTACAAAAAGCTAAAAATCAATCCTATTAGTATCAAAGAACTACAAATAGAAATAAAGAATGCATACAAAACATACGCAAAAGTTTTATATAAATCAAAAGTAAATATGAGACCACGTATGGAAAGATTTCTAATGGGAAAAATAATGAACAAAGTAATTGGCAAAGTAGACGGAAAAACAGTACGCAACGAGCTCAAAAAAATTTTAAATAATTATGGCAGATAAATACAAAGGATATAGAGGAGAAGCAAAAGACAAACTCATAGAGCAAAAAGTAAGAGTCTGGAGTGATGTAAAAATAGATTCTACAAGAGGAAAGTTTGTGGGAATTATATTACCAAGAGCAGAAACCTCCGATGATTCCCATATTGTTATCAAACTTCGCAACGGATACAATATAGGGCTTACTGTTAATACAATTAAACAAATTACAGAAACAGCTTACGAAGAAGCGAATTACAAGATTCCAGAGAAAGAGTTTCCATACGACCCGAAGAAACCCAATGTAAAACTTTTGGGAACAGGTGGCACTATTGCGAGTAGGCTTGATTATAGAACAGGAGCCGTGATTCCTGCATTTTCACCCGGCGAGTTATATGGCTCAGTACCGGAACTTGCAGACATTTGTAATCTACAAACTGAAAAACTCTACGGGGTATTCAGTGAAAATATGGGACCCGCACAATGGAAAGGCACTGCAGAAGCTATTGCTCGAGAAATAAAAAAAGGGACTGATGGAATAGTTATTGGGCATGGAACTGATACTATGCATCACACTTCAGCAATACTCTCGTTCATGCTTCAGGACTCACCCGTTCCTATCGTAATGGTTGGCTCCCAACGTTCATCTGACAGACCTTCGTCGGACGCTGCTTTAAATCTTATGCACGCAACGAAAACAGCAGCAGAATCCGATATAGCCGAAGTAATGGTATGTATGTTTGGTCCCACAAGTGATGAATATGGCTTGCTACACCGTGGAACACGAGTCCGAAAAATGCATTCCTCATATAGATCTACCTTTAGAACAATTGGAGATATTCCTATTGCAATAGTAGATAGAGAAAAGATAACTACTTTAAGAACTGACTATAAGCGAAGGAGAAAAGACAAAAAAGTGAAGCTAAATACAAATTTTGAAGAAAAAGTCTCAATCGTCTATTACTATCCAAATATGAAACCTGATATCATTGAATCTCTTATAGATAATGAATATAAAGGAATAATTATAGCAGGCACCGGACTGGGACATATCAATAAGCCCCTATACGAACCTATCAGAAAAGCTTGTCAAAAAGGGATTGCAGTATATATGACCGTTCAAACTCTATGGGGTTATGTTCAAATGTATGTGTACGACACAGGAAGAGATTTAATGGATATAGGTATAGTTCCTGCTGCCAATATGTTACCAGAAGTTGCGTATGTCAAACTCGGATGGGCACTCGGACAAACCAATAAACTGGAAAAAGTTAAAGAAATCATGCTAACTCCTATAGCAGGAGAAATTACCGACAGAGAACCACACGATGGTTATCTCATATATCAAGGTGGACTTCCGGAAATAAGTAAATTCTTGAAATCCTGCAAAAAATAATTTTTTCTTACTGATTATACCTTCCAACATATCATCGCAGATTAGAAACAAATAATTAGAGTTGACTATAATTTAAGTATTTGAGATTCTTGATTTATACAATTTTAATCTCAGCATGGCATAAATAATCATTTCTTACCTCTCTGTCATTCCGAACCCTTCACTTGTCATTCTGAACGAAGTGAAGAATCTCAAATAGTTACGAATAACTATTTGTGCCAACTCAACATTTAAAACACAAGTTCAATGACAAAGTGCAACGCTCTGATATAATGTCAAGAGAAGAAAGGAGGTCAGAGCAAAATGCACAGGAAATACAAACATT
>JAUVIV010000075.1 GCA_030592575.1 bacterium
TCTCGCTCCTCTTTTGTTAAATGTTTGTATTTCCTGTGCATTTTGCTCTGACCTCCTTTCTTCTCTTGTCATTATATCAGAGCGTTGCACTTTGTCATTGAACTTGTGAAATCATTTTACGAATGGGTTTTGGTTCTAATAACAATTGACTATCTTTTGTACAAATCGTTACAAAATATGCCCCAACTTCAGAATAATCATACTCCTTTAACCTAATCGACTTACGATGTTTTTTAGAATTAAATTCTCTCATCTATTTGTTCGAATAATAATTTTCCCCCTTCTCTGTAATCTCCCAAATTCCAAAATGAGAACCTTTTTTTAATAGTCCCTCCTTTACCATTTTCGCTCTCTCAGAATGTGCAGCGTGTCTCCATTTTTCTATTCCTGCTTTATCCGTGTCATGATCTTTCGGTCTTAATATATCTTTTATCTTATTTTCAACTTGTTTCAAAATATTTTTTATTTCTCCACTCCCTTCCATCTCCATCAAGGTTCCTAAAATAGCAATTCTATATATCTCTCCACGAGTCTTTTCTCTCTTCTTTGCTTTTGCCTTCTTCCCCTTTTTCGAGGAAATAACTTTTTCAGGATTAAGTGATTCAAATAGATGTGCATAGATGTTTTCAGTTCCCTCTCTTACAAAAGTCTTGAATTCCCTAATTGCTACATTTGAATTCGCTCTATAAACTGACTCTTTTATCTCTATAGTTTTTTCGTCAATTATAATTACGATTGTAGGAGAGACATCGTAAATCAATTCAGAGAGAAAGGTTGGGATATCTTTTTTGCAATAGTGATTGATTCCTGCTTTTTCTTTATAACCAATATTAATTATCTCTTCATGAATAGATGTGTATATACGCTTTTGGGTTCTTGGATTGTCAATTCCATTCATAAAATCAACCATTTGTCCAACTATATGCCTTGTAGAATGTGATGACAATTCTATTTCTATTATATACCATTTCCCCTTTTCAAAATCAATTACAAAACCATCTGGAATTGAACCTTGGTTAGCAATAGATTTCATTTTGCGTTTAGTAAAATATACTGTTTCCTTACCAAAAATCTCCTTGCAGTGTTGTATAACCATTTCCTCTAATTCGGCTTCATTTTTATAAGAATAAAATTTATATTTTATACCATCTACAAACAAGGTCTCTATTTTTATACCTCCTTAATTTTCTTCTGTTCGTGAAATCTATGTAATCTGTGGTTCCATTTTACAATGCTTTCTTATAAATATTTTCTATATCCTCTTGTTTAACTTCTTTCGGGGTTACTTCCAAATTCCTTCTTCCCCATACATCTTTAACAAATCTCGGTATGTCATCCCGTGTTATTCCGTAATCTGATAACTTGGTAGAAATACCTAAGTCATTTATAAATTTATTTATATCACCAAATATTTCAAGAATGGATGAAATTTTTTCCTGTAGGGGTGAATTTGTGTGCTCACCCTTCTTTAAAAATTCAAATACCCACGGAAGCATTGCTCCATTTGCTTTTCCATGAGGTATTCTATAAAATGTAGTAAGAGGATATCCAAGTGCATGCAAAATTATTGTTCTTGTTCGTGATATTACAAATCCCCCAAGCATTGATGCATAAAGCACGTGAGACCTTGCTTCAATATTTTTTCCATCTTGAACTACTTTTGGCAATTCTTCTTTTATTATCTTAATGGACTCAATTGCAACCTTATCTGATTCCTGTGTTGCAAGAATTGAAAGATATCCTTCAATTGAATGACTAAGTGCGTCCACCCCTGTGTTTACAGTAATATTTTGAGGCATTGACAAAGTAAGCATTGGATCTAAAATAGCTATTTTGGGAAAAATTTCCTGATTTGAAAATCCTTTTTTATGAGAACCTATTGTTATTACTGCATGTTGCGTTACCTCAGAGCCTGTTCCGGCAGTAGTTGGGATTTCGATGATAGGAAGCGGAACAGAATTATTTTTCTCTCCATTTAGATAATTTTCCATTAAGCCATCATTTGTTGCAAGCAAAGCAATACATTTTGCTGCATCCATTGGACTACCGCCACCAAGTCCGATTACAAGTTCAATCTCATTTTTGCGAGCTATATTAGCTCCTTTGTTAACAGTTTCAAGTCCGGGGTTTTCTTCCACTTCATCAAATATCAATAAAGTTTTTTCTTTAAGTAAAGTCTTGAGTGAGTCAAGTGAACCGTTAGCTTTGGAAGAATGTTTTCCGGTAACTACGAAAATTTTTTTCGCAGAAGGTAACAGGTTAGCTATCTCTTGAAATTTCCCTTCTCCAAATATTATTTTTGTGGGTGAAAAATATTTAAATTCTTTCATAATCTTATATGTGAAATTCTATAATATCTCCATCTTCAAGTTTATGTTCTTTTCCTGCTCGTAGCCCATTGGATTTCTTGTTCCAAATTCTTGCATAATTGAGTCCTCCTGCAAAATCTTTATGAATCTCGCGTGCTGCATTTATGACTGTACTGCCACAATTTAAAACAACAGGCTCTCCAAAATCAGGTTGCTTTCGGGGTTCTTTTGTATAAACTCGAATGATTTCTAAGGATTTATAAATTTGTGTTTTTAAATCCTCAAGTCCTATCAATTTTTCTGCAGAAATTCCCATTACAGAAATTCCTTCTGATTTTTCTTTTAAAGCTATCAGATTTTTCTTACTTTTCGGTAAATCAAGTTTATTTCCTACTATCATTGATTTTCTGGCTTTTCCTCTTAAATCTTCAAATTCTTCCATATTTGAATTTATATCACTATTTAAATCTATTACAAATAATAAAAGTTCTGCTGAATATATAAGACTACCTAACCATCTTTTTGTAAACTCATGCGTCAAAGCAGGAAGATCTACGAGTTGTATCTGAACATTCTCGAATTTCATCATTCCAATTACAGGAGTTCCGGTGGTAAATGCATATGATGCAATCTCTGGCTCTGCATTGCTAAGAACCGAAAGGATTTTAGATTTACCCACATTAGGTAATCCGATAAGTAAAACCTGAGCTACTCCTTCTTTTTTTACAGAATAACTAAATATACGAGCACCTTTTTTCTTTTGTAATTCTTTATTTAACTTGGCTAATTTTGTACGTAAATCCCCTCGTAATCTGTCAGTCCCTTTATGGTGAGGCATTATGCCCAGCATTTCGTGAATAGCAAGAATTTTATCTTGCGGGTTTGTAGCGAATCTTAATTTTTTTTCAGCTGTAAAATAGTGTGGTGGTAAATTAGCTGGCATTATTTTTTCTCGATAAATGCATAAGCATCATGATTATGAATTGATTCATAACTTTCTACCTCAACCGAATACCAAAGTATATCCTTCTTCTTGTTTAATTTGCTGGCAACATTCCGAACTACATCCTCAACGAAAACAGGATGGTCATAAGCGTATTGAGTTACAAATTGCTCATCCTCACGTTTCAAAAGAGAATAAAGTGAAGTAGAAGCACAGTTCTCAACAATTTTTACAATATCTTCTATCCAAAAAAAGTTATGAAATTTTATAAATACCAATATTTTTCCGCGTTGATTATGTGCTCCACGTTCCACAAGTTCTTTAGAACAAGGACAAAGCGTTGCTATTGGAACTCCTATCCCAAGTATAAATCGAAATTTATCTTGACCAAAGAGTGAACATTTAAATTTACATTCATATTGCATTAAACTTTTGGAATGAGAGCAAGGGGCTTCTTTCTCTATAAAATAAGGAAACTCAAACTCTATATGTGCAGATTCAGCATCAAATTTTTCTATTATATCAAGTAGTAACGGTTTCATATTTTTCAGGGCAATTGTGTTTTTGTGCTTATTTAGAATCTCAACAAATCTGCTCATATGAGTTCCGCGAAATTTATGAGGCAAGGAAACATACATATTAATATTTGCTACCGTATGTTGTTCCGCCTCACGTTTATCAAAAACCCTTATCGGATATTTAAGGTTTTTTATCCCTACTTTGTCTATTTCAATTCCTTTTATCTTTGGTGTTTGATTCTGAGGGTCATTCATAATTTATCGGGTCATTAATTCCAGCTAATTTAAAAGCATCATGCCTTTGCTTGCAACTTTCACATTTACCACAAGCAAGGGCATCATTTTTATAACAAGACCATGTCAAATGAAAAGGAACATTAAGTTCCGCTCCAAGTTTTACAACTTCATATTTTTGCATATTAATTAATGGAGCAAGCACTTCTATGTGAGTATCGGGCTTTGTTCCTAATTTAAGAAGCTTGTTAAATGCCTGTATGAATTCAGGACGAGTATCAGGATATCTCGGAGCATCTTGATTTACCACTCCGATAAATATTTTTTTAGCACCAATTACTTCAGCCCAGCTAACTCCAATACTGAGCAAGTTTGCATTTCTGAATGGTACGTATGTTGTAGGGACTATCTGTTCAGGAACATTCTGGGGAGGTATCTCTTGCGATGTAGCAAAAGATTTTAGCTTTGTTTCCTTTTTAAATACAGGAACATCCATTTCTAAATCAGTCAAACTTGAGCCTCCTATTTTACTAAGCCATTTAAAATCACAAACAAGTTTATGCTTCACGCCATAAAAATCTGCAATTTTTTCAAACGAGTCCAGTTCTTTCTTCTCTGTTCGTTGCCCATAGTTTATATGCAAAAAAGCAAGGTTACTGGAGTGGTCAACACCATTTGATTCGTAAGTCTTATTTGCTATACCAGCTGTTACGCAGGAATCAATTCCTCCTGAAACTAAAACCACTGCCAAGTCTTTCATTTTTTTTATCTTTCTACCCAGCTTTAGCTGAGGGTTCTTTTACCCTGCACTAAAGTGCGGTAGAAGAATATTTTCAAAATCTCCATTTTGAAATTTATTTTACTCCTATATGTTTATGCAACTGCACTTGTAATCGGACAGGTAAATTGTCTTGCATCATCCATTCGGCAATTGAATGGGGCAATTTATGAATTGCCCCCCCTACTGGTGAAAATAAAACTTTAACCTGCTCAAGTAGTTCATACTTTTTTATTACATCTTTTGCCCAATTGTAATCTTGTTTATCCGACAAAACAAATTTAATCTCGTCAGTTGGTTTTAAATTTTTAAGATTATCCCAACACATTTTATCGGACATACTTGAACTGGGGCACTTTATATCTATTATTCTGATTATACGAGAGTCTAATCTGTCGGCAGAAATAGAACCATTTGTTTCGACTAATAGGATGGGTGAACGTCCGTTTGCCCCTACATTTAACAACTTTTTGCTTAACTCATAAACCTCTTCTTGCAGTAAGGGCTCTCCTCCTGTTATTTCTATCAGTAGGGGCGAACCTATGTGTTCGCCCTTTATTTTTGGGCAGACACGTGGGTCTGCCTCTACAATATTTATAATTTCGTTTATAGACATTTCATTTCCGTTTTCGTATGCATATTTTGTATCGCACCACGAGCATCGCAAATTACAACCTGAAAGTCTTATGAAAACACAAGGATATCCTTGCCAGCTTGATTCTCCCTGAATTGACTTAAATATTTCATTTACTTTCACCTGAAAATCCCTTTTCTACCCGATTTTATTCGAGGGTGTTTTTGTAGGAACATTCAATTAAATGCCCTACTCACCAAATTGGTATCGCGGGGTCCTTTAGACCATGCGTAATATGAACGGTCTAAAGACCGTTCACTACCATTTTTATTCACCTTCATAATAAGTTGCTGAACTGGTTTCCGATTCCCAGACCTGAACTTCTTTGAGTTTTGAGTTTTGAGTTTTGAGTTTTGGATTTAATCTGTCCCATATATATTTCGCAATATTTTCTGCAGATGGATTTAAAGTTTCAAACTCAGGAAGCTCATTTAAATTATGATGGTCAAGTTTTTTTAGCACATCTTTGAGTATTCGTTTTAATTCTTTGAAGTCTATCCCAAAACCTAAATTTGTAAGTTTTTGTGTCTGAACTGTTACCTTAACTTTAAAATTATGTCCATGAATTTCACGACATTCTCCGGGATAGCCTCTTAAATGATGAGCTGCTGAAAAATAAGTCTCAGTTGATATAACCCACATAAAAAATCAAAGGGTGAAATTTAATTATACTCTAACATTCTGTCGAGTGATTTCTTTGCTGCTTTTAGTATAAAATCAGGAAGTTCTATACGATATTTCTCTTCGCGCAATGCAAGAAGTACATCTTCCAATGTAGTCATCTTCATATTTCTACACATTCTGGCATTACCAATGGTGTAAAATATCTTATTAGGATTTTCTTTTTGCAATCTATATATCATTCCTTCTTCTGTCCCGATTATAATTTTATCTGCATTAGATTCACGAGCAAATTTTACCATTCCTCCTGTGCTTGTTATCGCATCTGCTAAGTTTATCATTTCTTTTTGACATTCAGGATGAACTACAAGTTTTGCATCCGGATAAGAACTTTTTATTTTTTTAGCAGTATCTGCTTTCATTCCATCATGTACATAACAAAAGCCATTCCAAGGAATAATTTCTTTGTCCGTAAATCTTTGGACATAATTTGCAAGATTACGATCCGGAACAAAAATTATCTGCTTGGCAGAAACACCCTGTATTACCTTGACTGCATTAGCGGATGTGCAACAAACATCAGTTTCTGCTTTTATATCTGCATTTGTGTTTACATACGAGACAACACAAGCATTCGGATATTTTGATTTGAATTTCATTAGCTCTTCTTTGGTTGCCATATTAGCAAGCTCACAACCAGCTTCTTCTCTTGGCAGAAGAACAATTTTTTCAGGGCTAAGAATCTTTGCACTTTCTGCCATAAATCGTACTCCGCAGAAAACTATAATTTTAGCATCTGATTTTGCTGCTATACGAGAAAGTTCAAGTGAATCACCAAGATAATCCGCAATATCTTGAATCTCGGGTCTTTGATAATTATGTACAAGTATGACGGCTTTCTTTTCTCGTTTCAGTTTCTGTATTTCAGATATATTCATATTTTTCTTTGTGTCCTTTGTGGTTATATTTAAATGTTTCATTTTTTCCAAAAAGGGGAAAGTGTGCGGAGTCGCTCAACAATTTGAGGAAATACTTGAATAACATAATCTATCTCTTCTTTGGTATTGTGTTTTCCAAGACTAATTCTCAAAGAGCTATGCGACAGATCGGCAGGCATTCCGGTAGCAGTTAATACATGTGATGGCTCGGCAGTCCCTGCTGCACAAGCAGAACCTGATGATGCACAAATTCCGTGAGCATCTAAATCCATAAGCATTGATTCCCCTTCTACACATTTTACGCAAATTGACAAAGTACCATCAAGTTTTTTCTCCGGATGTCCATTAAGAACTACTTCTGGAATTTTGTTTTTTATTCCATTCCAAAGTCTATCTCTTAAGTTTTTGACTTTATTATTAGTTCCTATTTCTTGTTTAGCAATTTCACAAGCTTTGCCAAGTCCCACAATTCCCGGAACATTTTCTGTTCCTGCTCTTCTATCTCGTTCATGATGTCCTCCATGAATAAGAGGGTCAAGCAAAGTTCCTTTTCTTATATATAAAGCACCTACTCCTTTTGGACCATAAAATTTATGACCTGATAAGGAAAGCAAATCTACATCAAGTTCGTTAACCTTTGTAGAAATCTTACCTACAGTTTGAACCGCATCCGTATGAAAATAAATATTATGAGAGTGGGCGATTTCTGCAATTTCCTTGATTGGCTGAATTGTTCCAAGTTCATTATTAGCATGCATAATGGTTATCAAAACAGTCTGGTCAGTTATAGAATCTTTAAGTTCATTTAAATCAACAACTCCATATTTATCTACTCCGAGATAGGTTACTTCAAATCCCTGAGATTCAAGCCACATACAAGTAATTAGAACTGCGTGATGTTCTATCTTTGATGTTATTATATGGTTTTTTCTGCTCTTATTTGCAAAAGCAATTCCTTTGATTGCAAAATTATCTGCTTCTGTTCCTCCTGCTGTGAATATAATCTCACGAGGCTCTGCTCCGATTAAAGAAGCTACGATAGTTCTTGATTCTTCAATTGCTTTGCGACAATCTCGCGAGGGCTTATATAAGCTGGATGGATTATGATAGTGTGTATTGAAATAAGGGAGCATTTCTTCCAAGACTTTTTGAGCGGTTGGAGTGGTGGCGTTGTGGTCAAGATAAATGATTTTACCCATTTTCAAGAGAATAAAACATTTTTTTTGTTTGTCAATATTTTTCAGTTCAATAAATTTTTATTTGACTTTAAAATTAACTATGCTACAAATAATCCGAGATTTAATAAACATGAAAAGCATTGGCATACAAATTTACACGGATGATAAGGATAGACACAGATTTGAAAAGATAAATTACATTTATGAAAATCTGTTTTATCTGTGAATATTTGTGTGCAGATTTTTTAATTTGTATTATTTGTGGTTAGTGGATTATCAAAATGAAAGTAATTTTTGGAATAGGAAATCCGGGAAAAGAATACGAGTCGACACGTCATAATGTGGGATATGAGATAATAGATAGATTCACTTCAATTAACAAGATAAATATGAAACTTAAAAGAAATTGGCTTGTGGGAACAGTTCCTTCTTTATCTTATGCTCTTATAAAACCACTTTCTTTTGTAAATGAGAGTGGGAGAGTAGCAAAGAATATAATTTCAACTTACGAAATGGACATTTCTGATTTTCTCGTAGTAGTTGATGACTTTGCAATACCACTTGGAACTTTGAGAATGAGAACCAAAGGTTCAAGCGGAGGACATAAAGGACTTGACTCTATAATTTATCAGTTAGAGTCTTCAGATTTTCCAAGACTTAGAATCGGAATAGGTCCAAGAGTAGGAGAAGCGGCTGATTTTGTATTATCAAAATTTAAAAAGAATGAGCTTAAAGTTTTAGACGATGTATTAGCAGAAGCACTTCATGGAATTAAGGTATTCTTGACCGAAGGGATTAATCAAGCAATGGAGTTTTGTAATCAAAATTAAATGTTTATAACTATGTTAAAATGGTGCAAAAATATTTTTTCAATGACTTAACTTTTTTAGTTGCAATCCTGTTTTCTTTGATTTAACATAGTTGTCGATGAATATAGAAACTTATAGACAATTGAAAAGTTTTAAAAATTTTAACAAAGGAGGTGTAAGATGATGGGAGTACCTATAATATTAAGCATCGTGGCACTTGCCGTAGTTGGAGTTCTCGTCTTGCTTATGATGAAGCAGTCCGAAGGAACGGATAAGATGAAAGAACTCTCTCGACTGATTCAGGAAGGAGCCCGCACATTTCTTAAACGAGAATATATTGCGGTCGGGATAGTTGTGGCTGTTATATCCGTTGGCTTTCTTCTTGCAAGACAATGGCAGATTGCGGTTCCTTTTGTCATAGGGGCAGTTACATCAGCACTTGCTGGCTACATAGCTATGTCAATTGCTACCCGTAGTAATGCAAGAACTGCAGAGGCAGCTCGTCATGGAGTTAAGCGAGCTCTTGCAGTATCATTTACAGGAGGAGCATCCACCGGACTTGTGGTTGTAGGAATAGCATTACTTGGACTTTGCATAGTTTATCTTATGTTTGGAGGGCAACCACAATACATAAATGGATATGCAATGGGAGCTTCGTTAGTAGCACTCTTTGCAAGAGCAGGTGGTGGTATTTATACAAAGGCAGCAGATATGGGCGCAGACCTTGTAGGTAAAGTTGAACAAGGAATCCCTGAAGATGACCCACGAAACCCTGCTGTAATCGCAGATAATGTAGGAGATAATGTAGGAGATATTGCAGGACTTGGCTCCGATTTGTTTGAGTCTTACATAGAAGCAATAATCGCAGTAGTTACAATAGGTGTAGCCGTTGCAGGTATTCATAGTTCACTTGCTCTTTTACCATTCTGGCTTGCATCACTGGGTATTGGAGTATCAATAATTGGAGTTCTTACAGTTCGGAGTGTACGAACGAAAGAACCACAACAAGCTCTAAACTTAGGAACTTATGTCGGGGCTATTCTTATGGTTATTGGAACATTTATTATAATAAAACGCGGAGGATTCCCGATTGGGTTATTCTGGGCAATAGTTGCAGGACTCTTAACAGGACTTATAATTGGTTGGGTTAGTGAATTCTATAGCAGTTCACATTTCCGTCCTACGCGTGACCTTGCCAAAGCTTCACAAACAGGACCTGCTATCACGGTAGTCTCGGGAATTGGGCTTGGTATGCAATCAACTCTTATACCTACAGTAGTTATCGCTATAGCAACTATTATATCATTTAAATGTGGTGGCTTATACGGAGTAGCACTTGCGGCATTCGGGATGTTGTCAATACTTGGAATAACTCTCGCAGTTGACTCATACGGTCCTGTTGCAGATAATGCAGGCGGTATAACCGAAATGGCAGGTCTCGGTGATGATGTTAGAGTGGTTACTGACAAACTCGATGCTGTTGGAAATACAACCGCAGCTATTGGTAAGGGCTTTGCGATTGGAAGTGCTGCATTTGCTTCACTCGGACTTATTACTGCTTATCTTGCTATAGCCGGACAGGAGATATTATTATCGTTCCGTGCGCCTTCTCAAACCGTATGGTTTATTGGGGGATTGCTTGTTGGTGGGATGATTCCGTATCTTTTCTCGTCAATGATTGCAGGAGGAGTCTCAAAGGTTGCATTTAAAATTATAGAGGAAGTAAGACGTCAATTTAGAGAAATACCCGGATTAGCTGAAGGAACCGGTTCGCCAGATTCATCCAAATGTGTTGATATAGCTGCTGTTGGAGCATTAAAATCTATGATGTTCCCTGGGATTATTGCAATTGTTGTACCAATATTAGTGGGAGTTTTATTCGGTACAGTTGCACTTGCCGGAATATTAATTGGAGCACTCGTAGTTGGTTTGCAACTTGGAATTCAGACAGCAAATACTGGTGCCGCTCTTGATAATGCAAAGAAATATATAGAAGAAGGTAATTTCGGTGGCAAAGGTTCAGACGCTCATAAAGCATCAGTAATAGGAGATACGGTTGGTGACCCAATGAAAGATGCAATGGGACCATCTATAAATATTCTGATAAAACTAATGGCGGTAATTTCACTTGTTCTCGCACCGTTGCTTGTAAGATAATTTTTTTAACTGCAGAAACGCAGAGAAAACAATATAGGGGCGAACCTGTGTGTTCGCCCTTTGTCATTGCGAGGAAGGGAGTGACGAAGCAATCTCATTTGTGTTAATCGTTGAATTGTTATTTGTTCAATCGTTCCAATTAGCGATTTTTATGTTGACTTTCTTGGGAGTAGCTGTATTTTTGTGAAAGAAGGTGGTGGCTGGCAAGAAATAGCCGTAATTGTAATTTTATTAGCACAGATAAAGCTTAAGTTAGACGTAAAAAATGAACGAAAAGGCAGAATCACTTTTTACTCAGACATTCTTCAGGACTCACTATCGATTCAATGATGTTACTGTCTTTAGAAAAGCGACTTACCAAAGGATGCCTGATATAGCAAACGATATGTATCAAGAAGTATATACTATAACTAAATCCTGGGCTACCGATGATCCGGAAATTGATAAACTTTTTTAAAGATAAAAAAGGATTTCTTGAATCGCTCGGTGGTATTCCCGGTGGTATTCCCAGTGCAGTCAAACAATTAACGAATATAAAATTAAATTCATACAAAGCTTCAATAGATGCATCGTCAATAGTATTAGCACACTCTATCTTAGACAGTGCCGCATTCGATTACTTGCGCGTTATACAATTAGTAGCTCCTTTAGAAGACTGGGCTACATTTATTTAGAAGAAAACAATAACTTTAGAGGAGTTAAAAGGATCTAATTATGAGAATTTGTGTAATGAGAAAATTGATAAATATTTAGAAGATTTAGAAAGAAAATCACTGATTACTAAAATAGACCAGTTATACAAAATGTGCAAACCTTCAGGAAAACATTCTTTTATCCGTAATTATAAGTTCGATCAAGCAAAAATCAAAGAAATTGATACACTAAGACACGAAATAATACATGGTAAAGGACTTTCTGCACCATTACCTGATTGTACACAAAAAATAAAATACTTATTAGATACGACCAATAATCTAATGGGGTTAGTCAACGATAAATATAATGTAAGAATGAATCCAACTGCTTGGAAAGAGAGTTTGAAAGATTCTTCCAAGAATGTCTGACAATTCAATCCAGCGGATAAAAGGCGTTGGTGCTTTGTAACTCCACCCAAATTGCTCTATCAGATTGTAACTTCGATATATTTGGAAATATCCACAAAGATATTGGAAAGGACTACGAACAAATTATTTCCACATTGACCAACAACAAGCCGGCACAAAAGAGAATGAAAATGGTAATGAATGGTCTTCAGTCCGTTCATAATTATACAGGGTTTAAAAACCCCGCGTTATCATTAATCATGTACACAAGTTCAATGACAAAGTGCAACGCTCTGATATAATGACAAGAGAAGAAAGGAGGTCAGAGCAAAATGCACAGGAAATACAAACATTTAACAAAAGAGGAGCGAGATATACTTGCTGTCCTAA
>JAUVIV010000140.1 GCA_030592575.1 bacterium
AATAAAGACAGTTAAGATTGAAGTAATTGCAAGTAAAATTACTTGTAATATTATATGAAGCTTACTTACTTCTTCTCCTTTACTGTAAAAAGTAAATGCAATCATTAATATAAAACTTAAAATAGCATATGGAATACTTATAAAACTAATGGAACTAAATGAAGCGTTTAGTTTTGATATATGTTTATTTTTATCAGAGGAAGTTATTATATACCCATAAATTGAAATCCAAGAAATTGTACATAAAAAAATAGTCCATAAAATACGAGACCAAAAGTAAGATGATCTTACATTAGCTGCAATAGCAATATTTGGAATAATTATTATGGTCATTAAAGATATAAAGAATCCAATAGTAAGAGCTATCGAAATGTTTCTAGTTTTACTCATGATTTACACCTAATAAAAAATATTTTACAGGTTGGCTAAAATTTGTTTTTTCTGTTCATCAAAGTCTTGTTGGGTTATTAATCCAGAATCTAACATTTGTTTTAGTTTTTGTAATTTTTGCATACTATCATCCTGATTGGGCACATTTTGTTGCGATTGAGTATTCATTGCTTGTCCCATCTGTTGCCCTATTGTATTGCCTACTCCAACACCCATACCTACACCAAGCCCAGCACCAAGCATACTGCCGGCATTTCCTCCTTCATTTGCAGCGGCTTTTTCCATTGTGTCAAAAGTTCTCATAGTTGTGTATCCCGCTCCTACTTGTACCTGACTCATTTGTTCCATTTCCATTTTTTTACCTAAAATTTCTTGGAGTTTATTTAACTCTTCTTCAGGTATACTAACTCTTTCAACATTGAAGTTTATAATCTCTATACCGAATCTATTAAATTCTACACTAATATTTTTGTATGTGTATTCAGATAACTCATTTAACTTTGTAGAAATTTGAAGAGAAGATGTTTTTGTTTCTGCAAAAAAATTGGCTAAATAATTAGAAAACTTTTGCAAAATTTCTCCGATAAAATAATCATAAATCATTTCTGATTTAGTCTCTTTAAGAGTAGTAACAATTTGTGTAAGAAAACTTCTTGAATTAAAAATTCTTAATCCCCACTGACCAAATGCCCTCATGCTTACTGGGTAGTTATAAATGGGATCAAGAACTTGAATGGATCCTTTTGTTCCCCACTTCATATCTCTTTTGGCTATTTTATTTACATACCATACTTCTGCAGTAAAAGGAGTTTTTCCGCCAAAAGGCAAATTTACTATTTTATGTATTAGTGGTAAATTTCCGGTACTCAAAGTATGGGTTCCAGGGCCAAAAACATCTAATGCTTCACCACCCTTATAAAAAACAGCTTCCTGACTTTCGTTAACAATAAGTTGAGTTCCCAATTTCAATTCTTCGCTTGGAAATTTCCAAACTAGTAAGTCATCAGAAAGAGCATCAAATTTTATTCTATCTATTAGAGCCATATATTTCTCCTACTTCTTTTTCTATAAATAAATCGTATTCTGCTTAACGATTGGACGTGTGCAGAAACGCCAGCTTGAAAACGCTTAACCACATCACTCTCGATTACTTAATTATTATATAACAAACCCCATTATTTTCAAATTTAAAGTAGGCGTTTGCTGCTCGACTCCCAGGTTTGGGAGCATCCAAAGTGTTTTTTTATAATAACCTTTTTTAAATAAAAAATAATGGATTATACACAGCAACGAAAACTGTGAAACAGTCGGTTAAAAAGAATTGGTTTTAAACTAATAACTTAGTATCGGCATCTATTTGAAAAACTTTATACAATTTATTGTATTTTCGGCACATATCAAAATATCTTAAACAATTTATCCAGGAGGTTTTCAGGCGGAATTCTTATTGTCATAAATTCAACCTCAACTATGATCATCGCTCTATTCTACATTCAACAGTATCTTTTACAAATCTACAAAAACTAAAATGTTATTTCCAATAATCGATTCATGAAAGGTTCTCTTATTAGTTAAGTAAGCATTTCCTCATTTTTTATTAAAAATATAATGAATAAAAAGAAACTTAAAATTATAGGCGTTTGAAATTTTTCATTATGGAGCAACATTGTATGGTATATGCAATACAATGTCAAGACAAATGCTGATTATTTCCCTTCTCCAATTATAATATCTTCCGGCAATTCCACTGTATACCAAGTGCGCCCACAACCTTCATCTTCTTCTCTATGTAATATTTCCCGTCTTTTAACCATGATGCCTCGAAATTCTATTTGCGAATAATTTGGTAATGCTCTTGTATAAACAACCTCCTTACAAATTGGACAGAATTTTTTTCCCATTTTTTACTTCCTCCTTTTGATTTTCCTGTATGTTTACTTAATAAAAACATATCTCAAACCTTCTTAGTGCTACTCTGCTGGTAGTTCTCGCAGGTTGTATATCCTATTAACCATCTAAACTTTCATGGCTATCATGATCACCTCGGAAGTTATTTTCGCCATCTTTGTTGGATTGAATATTGTATCCCTTCCTAAACCTTCTCTATTGGGTTGTTTTTGCTTGTTCCTGATGGATTAATGTTATGGTCTTAATCATCGACAGAACTCTCTTTTATGCTCACCTGAGTTAGAATAAGATGGATCTACTACCATTGACACAGCCTGATTTATCTTTTACAAAAGTAATAACTACTTCCACAAATTTAAGTGACTCATAAAAATAATTTTCCAAGAGAAAAGGTTACCAATATATTTATTAAAAAAAAGCAGTAGTATTGTCTTTTGCCTGACCATTAAATTTTAAAATTTATATTTATTTGCTAATTGAATATTTGTTGAACATCTAATTGCCTATGACCTTGACAGTAATAATTTAAAAAGAAATTATATTTTAAAAACTAAAAATATTTGCTTTTAAGTCCTCAGGTATTTAATTTTTAAAAATTAATTGGTAAGGACAAAGCCTCCCGGTAGGGGGGGCCTTTGTCTATGATATATCTTTATATATCATTATATATCATGTGTTTTTGGGATATAGAATAATGGGAATAACTTAGATACGATTTCGTTTTACCGACCCTCGTATATATTTTACTAACCCTCGTATATCCTTTACCCACCCTCACAAAAACTTTACCCACCCTCGTATGTATTATAAAAAATCTGTTTTTAATTGCCATCTTTCTTTCCGAACTTCCTTCGAATGATGAATTTAGTGCCCTGAAGACCATCTGTTTTTTCATATGAGGAGATAAACCCTTGCATCTTCAGAGGATCAAAAACATTTGCGATGATAGTATTCTCCAAGTTCCGTTTGTTACCATCCACCAAATTCAATTTTTGTACGATAGTCTCAAGATTTATGGGAATGCTCGGCAGATTGTTGTTTACAATAAACTTACGGAAAAAGATTTGTGCCGAGGCGGGCAGACTGTATAAATCCACTCGAACCCAGTCATAGTTTTTCATCTTTAGATTATGGATAAAAAGCTCACCGAGGATCGTGTTAAAAGTGACAAAATATTCCCTTTTTCTGACAACACCGTCGCTTTCTCTCGGACGTTCAATGTAACCAAATTCAAAGAACCGGCTGAACATTCTCATTAAATATGGTCTTTCGCGGATCTCTTTGTCACCGAGTTTTAATCGCACCGGAAATGCGAGTATAAACTCGACCCGAGATGTTTCTATAAAAAGTTTCAGGATCTCATTTGATTTCAAATTCAGGTTGGCAAACTTTCTGAAAATTTTGTCATTGAATCGAATCCAGTGCTTGGACTTCATAAAGGTCTCAACGTCATTGTCGGACAGCAATGAATTCTTTGATTCAGAGGTATTTTGAGGGACTGATTGATCCAGCTCGACTTCCCGTTTTCGTATGCTCTCTATATCCTTGAAAAGTTCCGAGGTGTCGTTCGGCAGCCGGTCACCCCCTTCTTTCAATAAATAGAAATAGCCAAGAGCATCCATCACCATGTAATTTCTTGCTCCCCAATACCCATTGTTTATCGAGCATCTGTGACCATACTTTTTATCGATCCACTCATATG
>JAUVIV010000098.1 GCA_030592575.1 bacterium
AAAAGAAATCATAGAGATTGAAGATTGGCTTAATAATAGACCAAGGAAGTGCTTGAATTATCAAACACCATTGGAAGTCTTAGAAAAAGAAAGGAGCGTTGCACTTGCTGGTTGAATTCAGTGTAATGATAAACAATCAACTAAAAATAGCTATATGAGATTAGGTAGTCATGATAGATGACATTTGCTATTTTTATTAGTATACCTAATCTTATGTTCGATTTAACCAATTAAAATAAAAGTTATGAATCAGGAGGAATTATGCAAAATTTATGGATTTGGGGTGGTGAATACTTTGGCTATCGTGAAGGGGATTCTCTTTGGACTCACGATGGCAAACATGTTGGTCAATTTCAAGGAAATGAAATCTATAGTCCAGATGGGTATTATTGAGGATTTCCCAGAAGCAGAAAACTTAAAATAAGTAAAAATCTAACAATTCGCTCCAGCCGACAAAAACCTGCGGTTTTTGCGGCTGAGCTCAGGCGTTATACCTATCCTGAAACTAAATATTAATTCCGCAGAGGTTATCATGGAGGTTATCATGAAAGTAATGTTATTTGTGCTAGCTACACTATTTTTAATCAACGAATCGTTTGCCCAAATTACTTCACCAAAGCCTACTTTGCCTTCAAACACGTTTAGCAATTCGGTTGTTTTTGATTTAAAACAAAAGCGCTTTGATTTTCACTATGTAGGAGATGATGGCTTGTTGAAATATGAATATCGTCCCGATTATGGCGGATCTTTTCACGCCCTTCATTGTGTAGTTAACGACTCTTACAAATTCCGACCAAGTTGCTTCGGTGGGATGAGTATGGTATTTAATGATACAGTAATATATCCATGGTCTAGTGGCGTCCAATATATATTAGTTGATGTAGAGACGAGTGTAGATACTCTTATAACCCGTTGGCAAATGAAGTATGAATCTAATACCCTTAATTATACATATCGAATTCATATCGCAGGGCGAACGCTCGTTATTGAAGCTGCAGCCGAAGATTCTATATCCCAATGTTTTTTTCTCGATCGTGCGGAGGAAACAAAGGATCCAGTAATTATTTATGTTCCATATCTTACTCTATTTAACCTTTTATTTACCGATGACATATTTATATCACTATTCTTCGATTGGGAGAAAACAAACGCTTCGGAAATCCAACCTTTGGCAGATTACTTTTCTAATACCTCCGCATATTTCGCACAGACTGCATATTACAATCCAAACACTGCCGGGCACCGAAGAAAAGTAAAAGAAACTATCTATCTAACAGTATCTCCGAGCCTCCAAGACGTATTGCCAAACGTACCGAATCCTACTTCTCCATACAAAAATATTAGTGCTGACCATCTAGTATTTGATTTGTGGTATGATTCATTTTCAAGTAGTCAACAGTACATTAAACTACTCCAAAATGCAGGACTAAAAGACATCTGGGTAATATACCATAAATGGCAAAACGGCGGTTATGATAACAAATATCCCGACGTAATGCCGGCAAACTCGTTTTATGGCGGAGACACGGGGCTTCAATCTTTGAGCCAGACAGCTAAAGATGCCGGATATCTATTTGCCTTACATGAAAACTACATAGATTTTTATCCAAATGCACCCTCTTGGAATCCTGACCATATATCATTAAATAGCGACGGTTCGATGAAAAAATCTTGGTTTAACTCTTATACCGGCATACAATCTTTTCAAATTAAACCATCATTAGCCGAACAGTATTTGAACAACTATTCTCCTGTCATACACTCTACTTATTCTACTACTGCAAGCTTTTTGGATATTCATTCATCAGTTTCGCCATCTTACGCAGTAGATTATGATGATAATGCTCCAAGCGGAGGTTCTTTTTTGGAAGTTCTTCAACATTATCGCAATATCCCTGAACGATTGCGTCAATTTCATAATGGTCCGGTTTCAGGAGAAGGGTATATGCATTTCTTAAGCGTTGGTTATTATGATGACATCGAAGCTCAGATAAACATTGGCAAGTATGGTAATCGAACTCAGGGACAATGGCTGCCTTTATTTGTCGATTTCGATTTGTTAAAATTACATGATAAAATGGTATCTCATGGTGTAGGGTACTATGAACGCTTTTTTCAGATGAAACAGGCCAATCAGTTTATTTGCCCTTTTCTCTTGATGAAACGCTTGAATATATTGCCACTGAGTTAGCGTTTGGTCATGGAGGCTTTATAACGACGCCTCAGTTGAGTGAGGATTACCTAAAAGTGGCATTACTTGAACAACGTCACGTGTTAACAACACAACGTTTATATGCTCATGCAGAAGTTGTGAGAATACTGTATAATGACCAAGGCCAAGAAATAGAAGTATCAGAATATATCAAGAGGCATCCAATAACTTTTTCGGACATATATCACGAGGACTTTATGAGCCAAGTTCGTGTGGAATATAATAACGGTGTAATAGTTTGCGTCAATAGACATCCAACAAGAGAATGGTATGTCGGTCTTGGTGATGCAGGTGGCTGGTTCAATTTCCATGCTACTATTAACGGTAAAGATTCCTTAGCCATCGGAAATTTTTCAAGAACAGATTATCAATTGCCTGTGAAATATGGATGGGTGGTATATTCACCAAATGCGTCAACAAGCGAAATTTCTCCAAAACAATTTCAATTTACTCTAAGTCAAAATTATCCTAATCCATTTAATTCAACAACTACAATAGAATTTACAGTACCAAAACATACTCATGTTACAATCAAAGTTTTTAATTTGTTAGGTCAAACCGTTACAACTCTTTTTAACAAATTTCTGTCTGAAGGAACTTATACAACTATACTGGATACAAGCGCTTTAGCAAGCGGTGTGTATATTTATCGCATTAAAGCAGATGGTTTTGTAGAATCTAAGAAGTTACTTCTGATACGATAGTATCACATATAAAGACCAAATTCATTGGTATAACCATCGGCTGCAGTTGACCGAAACCGCCGTGGTTCTTTTGGAGTTTCAGTAAAAAATTGTAAATCAGTACTTTCTTTCAGTCTTGTCATATGCGGTTTCGGCAACTGAGCCTCAGTGTTAAAATATAAATGAAAAGGATAAAAAAATGGAAGTTTTAAAACTTACTATTGAACCGCAATAGTGAGCATATTCCCTGTAGTTTGCTGTAAGATTAACGAGTGAATCTAAAAATGCTTAACTTCCTTGTGGTCAAAAATTCCCTGTAGTTTGCTTAAAAAAAAGTGTTCTTCATTTTTTTTGTTAAAAAATAAGTTGACAAATATAAAATTTTTATTAAAATTATAAAAATTTGGGGGGTGTAGTTCAGCTGGGAGAACGTCTGGCTGGCAGCCAGAAGGTCAGGGGTTCGAGTCCCCTCACCTCCAAAAACAAGTGTGAGAAACAATAAAAACTGGTTTTCTCATTTAATTAAACGGAGAGTCTAAAATGAAAAATAAATTAAGTTTATGTATTTTGTGTTTTATATTTTTAGTTATTGCAGGATGTGGAAGTGGGGGTGGAGTACAGGATATTGCTCTTATTACACAAGCTAAGAAAGAAATTAAAAGATTACGAAATGCACTTGAAGAATATAAATTGGATTATGAAACTTATCCTGCTCAAGGAAGTGACTTGAAAGTCAGACTTGCACCATATCTTTCTAAGTTTTTTTATTATAAAGGAGAAGAGACTTCAGAGTACACAAGAAGTGTTCTGTCAGCTCAGAATAATTTAAATCAGGTAAGGAACGCTCTTTCGGGATTCGGTATGATAAAAGAGCCTGAGATTAAAGAGATGTTTTCTAATATTCAAAAATCTTTTGAGCTTTATGTAGCAGTATTGAATGGAAAAGATGAAAAAATTTCTTCGGTATCATCCCAACTTGTAAAATTAAAAGAAACGATTGAAAATTTAAAAATTCAAGAGTTGAAAATTTTGAAACAAGATTCTCTTATAGAAGTGATTGCTAAAGTTATAGTGAATGTAGATTCATTGATTCCAAATGCTCAAGAAGAGGAGTTGAAGCACTTTGGGAATATAAGAAATACTTTCAGATGGTACGAATCGGAGTTACTTGATAAAAAGCTTGATGAAGAAACAGAGCTTTATTCTCCACAAGGAGAACTCACTGCTTTGAAAGAAAACGAAGATTCCCTACATCTTATGCAAATTCTTCCACTTCAAGAATTGATTGAGTCTTATTATGAAATTAATTCCGAAATAGATTATTGTGATTTTTTAGTCGCTACTCAAAAAGATATTGATAGAGCATTGAAGCTTGTTTCTATGCTTGATGATAAAATGCCGAAAGCGAAGGAATCATCCATAATTGTTCAGGCAGAGGCAAGTTTACAGCGGATGGCTGATGTGATAAGAGATTATAGGAAAGGAAAAGGGGAATTTCCCAAGCAAGATGTAAATATTGATTCAATACTTCATCCTTATTTTGTAGAGACAACAATGAGTGGAGGTAGGATAGACAGATGGCAAAATGCTTTGAATTGGTTTTACAGTGGACCTATATATGAGAGCGAAGACCCTTATGAAAGTTTTACGATTAAAGCAGAGGTGAATAATCCTGCTCGTACTCCTATATTTGTTCAAGTTAGAATTGAAAATAAATGGGATGAAGTTGTTAATGCTTTTTCCGGAGCTCCAATTTATACTACATCAGATTCTATTCAGACATATTTTATAAAAGCAAGAGCAAATGATAATGCTTTAACTTGGGTAACAGAACGTCCCCCAAAATAACAAAAAATCTGATACGGAGGATATATGAATAAATTATTATTTTTATCAGTTTGTGGTTTATGGCTTCTTACCGGTTGTGTTCCCCCTCAAAATGAAATCAAAGAAGAAGGAATAGAGGTAGAGGGAATGGAAGTTAAAGATGAAGAAGTTAACGAAGCTAAAAAATATTATAGCTTTTGTCGTGAATATTATAAAAACAGGATGTATGACGAGGCAATTAAGAATTGTTGTCATGCAATTGAAGATAGTGCTTCTTATGTGGATGCTTACGTAACACTTGCTTTAACATATAGAGCAAAGAAAGATTATGTTGAGATGGAAAATATTTATAAAAAATTGATAGAAGTTGCTCCAATCAAAGGACATTATGCATTAGGTAGGCTTTATTCTGACAAGAAGGAATATGATAATGCTTTGATTGAATATAATAAAGCATTAGAATCAGATACAAGTTATGTAGATGCCTTATATGGAATAGGTTATGTTTATGAAAAAATGGGCAAACCAGAAGCTGCTATTAAGGAATATAAACGAGCACTGAAACTTGCTCCGGAAAATGAAGGAGTAAGATATAGCCTTGGCAAAGCTTATATATCAAATAAAGAGTATGAAAAAGGAATAAAAGAGCTTGAAATTTTACGCGAAGCTCATTTGGAAGACTTAGATGTGAGAAGGGCTCTTGGAGATGCATTACTTAGCATAAAAAAATATGAAAAGGCAAAAAAAGAATTTGAATATGTTGCCGTACATTCTCCATCTGATATTGGAAGTAGGATAAATCTCGGGAAAGCATACGAAGGATTGAAAGATTATTCTGGAGCAGCTCAATCGTATAAAGAAGCTATTTCAATAGATACGACAAATACCTCTTTGTATTGTCATTTGGTGAATTTCTACGTAAAGTTGAAAAAATCTACAGATGCAATTAAAGTTTTGAAAGTTGCAAAGCAAATAGACCCTAATAACCAGATTCTTTACTGCCTTGCAGGAGATGTCCAATCTGATTTAGGTTCTATTGCGTTTAAGAGTAAGAATTATAGTAGTGCTAAATCAAGATACAACAAAGCAGTTGAAGAATATAAAAATGCACTTACGGGAAGCGAGTCGGAATGGATAACTTATTCCCAAAAGGCTATAAAAAGAGCCAAAATTGAACTAAAGAAAATCAAGGAAGCAGAATGGTGGGATCGCCGTTAAATAAATTATGCCTTGTTTTGAATCAAAATTATGAACCTCTTTCAATAACAAATGTAAAGAGAGCCGTATGTCTTATCTACCTTGGAAAAGCTGAAATAATTGAACCATATAATTTTGGTATTCGTACCATTTCAAATTCTTTTAACGCTCCTTCTATTTTAAGATTATTGTATTTTATTCGTATTAAGAGAACAAACCTTCCTCTTAGCAAACATAATATCTTGAAACGAGACAAATATATCTGTCAATATTGTGGTACCAAAAATGGTCCAATGACTACCGACCATGTTATTCCTAAAAAACTTGGTGGAAAATATACTTGGGAAAACCTTGTTTGTGCTTGTGTTAGATGCAATAACAAAAAAGGTGGAAGGACTATTGAACAGACGGGTATGAAACTTTCTCGTTGTCCAAAACGTCCTCATTTTTTCTCTATTGTACATAATCTTATGAAAATCCCTGACCCTAAGTGGAGACAATATCTTTTTTTAGAATGATAGATATATTCTACTAAAAATTGCTACAATGTGGATATTTTTTTTAATTATTTTTAGCATTCCTGTTATTCTCGGAAATCAATACTTTTCATCAAAACTTATTCAAAAAGCTTTCAAAAAAGGACCAAATGAAGTGCTTAATTTATACAAAGATGAAGGTTTTCTTAATGCAACTATAAAAGTTTATGGGGATACTATTTTAATTAAGGAAGGTGTTCAATTTAAAATTGGCGATATAAAACTTAATGGAAATCAAGCATTTAGTGATTCAGAACTTTTAGGTCATATTGAACTTAATAAGATTTTTAATGAATTTGAACTTACAAAATGGATAGAAAAAGTTCTTGAATGCTATGAAAACTCAGGTTATCCGTTTTGTAAAATAAAATTAGATAGTCTTGAAATCGGAAAAGAAAATGTAGATTTTGAGCTTCAAATATTTGAGGGACCCCTTGTAATAATAGATACTATTAGACTTAGCGGAAATGATTTCACCAAAGACTATGTGGTTTTAAGAGAGTTGAATATTGAACCCGGAGATACTTTTTGCGAAAAGATAATTTATGAAGCTAATCAAAGAATTCAAAGACTTGAATTTATTGAATCTTGCAATATAAGTCTTGAAGGCAAAGATGAGCTTTTAGTTCAAACGGAAGAAGGACCTGCGAATTGGATAAATGGAGCTCTTGGATATGGGACACCAGGTTTGATGGGTTTTTTAGACCTTGAAATTCTTAATCTTTTTGGAACTGGTAGAGCTGTTGGTGCAAAATGGCAAAAGAGAGATACAATTTCAGTTCAATTTGAAATTAGATATAAAGAACCATGGCTTTTAGGAAGTTCTACAAATCTTATTGCTTCTGCCTCTCATAATAGAGAAGCTACATATGTAAAAAATAGAGCTGAAATATTGTTTGATGTACCAATTAATAGTTTACTTAGAGCTAATGTTGGATGGTGTGGTAAATGGATAGTTTTGCATTCAACTTACTTTCGAGATTCTCAATCTCTTGGGGTGTTAGGGGTTGATTTTGATATTCGTCCGGATTTTAGTAATATGAGTAATCGGAAGGGAGTGCATTATCAAGTAAAAAGTGAGTTCAATTTCACAGATACATATATAGAGAAGCTTACAATAAATCTTGATAATTATATAAATTTTTTCTTTTTATCTCTAAATTTTGAAACAATGTTTAAAGAAGAGATCCAAATTTATGATAATCTGCGATTTGGAGGTGCACAGACATTGAGAGGTTACTGGGAAGGAGAATTCTCCGGAACTCAAATCGGATGGTTGAATTTAGAATTAAGAAAGTCAATTGGAAATAAATCTTTTATTTTTCCATTTTATGATTTGGGATATATAAGAGAAAATTATCAAATTACTCCTATTTTAAAATATAGTTTTGGAACAGGGATTGCTGTAGATTCACCAATAGGACTTGTGAAAGTTGTTTATGGACTTGCCGGAGGAGCTTCATTTATGGACGGTAAAATTCATTTTTTGATAAGAGCAGAGTTTTAATGTCTTATCCAAATTTTCAAGGAAAAAGTCTTGACAAAAGATTGCTTTAACAGTATTGTAGAGACGAAGAAAATGTTCATTGAGTTTAGCAATAAATATAATATTACAGTATATTGTTAGTTATTGGTTAATTTTTAAAATGAAATTTAAGTTTTTGCTAAGACAATTTATATCATGGGTGCATAGGAATAGAAAGTTTACTCCTTCCGATTGTCATTTTGAAGAATCATCTGGAACTATAAGAATTAACCTTGGTTCTGGGAGAATCGTAGCTCCTGGATGGATAAATGTAGATAATGGATTTACAATTCTTATGGCAACTTTTCCACTTTGGTTTTTAAAGATTTTGTTATATGTTTTTCAAAATAGAAAAAATATAAGTAAGCAAATTGAGTTTATTATTCAGCTTAATCGTAAGAAATGTTATTTTATTCACTATGATCTTAATTATGGACTTCCTTTTCCAGATGGAGTCGCAGATTTTATTTATTCCTCGCATTTTTTCGAACATTTTACACAAAAAGGAGGAGTTGCTTTCTTGAAAGAATGTAAACGTGTATTAAAACCAGGAGGAATGATTAGAATTTGTGTTCCTGATTTAGAAAAATTTGTGCAATTATATTTGAAAGGAGAGCGTATTAGATTCCTTTCAGTATTTTTTTCGGAACTTAGAAATGTAGATGAATGTTACGGACGTCATCGTTCTATGTATGATTATAACTTGCTTCAGGATGTTCTGATAAAAGTTGGATTCAAAAAAATAACTCATTGTGAGTACAAAAAAGGTACAACTCCAGACTTGGATATACTTGATGCTCAGAACGAAATGACTCTTTATGTTGAGGCAATGAAACAATAATCATTATTTATAATCAAAATTTAAGTTGACATACGTTTTTTTTGAAATAGGATTTGATGAATATGAGAAGACACGTTAAAGTAATTTCCTTTTTTATTCTTTTTACATCTTTTTTGCCTATCTATACTAATTCATTTTTATGTGGAGT
>JAUVIV010000070.1 GCA_030592575.1 bacterium
AAAAGAAATCATAGAGATTGAAGATTGGCTTAATAATAGACCAAGGAAGTGCTTGAATTATCAAACACCATTGGAAGTCTTAGAAAAAGAAAGGAGCGTTGCACTTGCTGGTTGAATTCAGTGTAATCATTCCGATTAACGATTTTCGGTTAACGATTAACAGTTTTTATATTGACTTTCTTGAGAGTGGATGTATTTTTGTGAAAAGAAGGAGGGTAAGATGAAGAATAATACATCGGAAAAATTGTTGATTGAAAATAGCACTCCGTTAATGAAACGAGGAAAGCTTGTGCTTCCCAAAAGACCTGATGGTTATTGGTGGATTATTAGGAAGCCAGAAGAATATCTTTATGAAATGAAATTTTATGTGGACAAGATGATTGAGACAAATGATGAAAAAATTGAAAAACTTTCTATAAAAAATACAATTAAAATTAGTATTTTAATAATTGTGATGTCTCTTTTTTCTTTTTTGGGATTTATAAATTACGACCTATTTATGTTTATATTAATATATGTGGGACTTGTGGGACTCATAGGACTTGTGATATCCATAATAGTAGTAATAGCAGGTTTTAAAAAGCTTCGTAAGCTTGAAAAGGAAAGAAAAAAAAGAAATGTTGATTGGGAAGGAAACTATTGTGAATATCAAGAAGCAGGTGAATATCAGGAAGCAGGATATCAGGAAGCCTTGCGTGACCTTGAAAATAGTCTAAAAAAGTCACAAGAAGATATTGAATGGGGAAAATTTTTTATTAGGACTCCCCCAGAAAAGCAACTAAAGATGGTAAGTAAAAAATTCAATGAAACAATTACCAAAAAATTCAAGGAAAAAAAGAAGACAAGAGATGAATTATAGAGCTCTACAGACGACTTAAAGAGTTCTGTGAAGAAAATGCGGAAGGAATCTCATAATGTGGGAGGCATCTTCTGATATCTATATTTAAAAATCAAGGTCAAGAAACCTTTTCCACAATCATTTATTCAACCAGATGAGAGCGAGGGCTCTCATCTACCCATCTCTTCATTAATTCACCCATCTCTTCATTAATTCACCCACCCACTCATTCACCCACTCACTCATTTACCTATTATAAAAATTGATAATAAACGGTTTTTAGACTGTTTATATTATGCAAGGTATAAAGATTCTCGGTCAATAAAATTACTATTTTTTAATACTTTTCTTGAGGAATTTTTATTGAAAAATTTATAATGGGTAATTATCATACGAAATTATCAATCATATAATTATTAAATTTTAGTTGACATATAAATAAATTTTTTATATACTATTCCGTAATATATAGTTCAAAAATAATTACTATAATGATAGATTTAATCAAAGAATTAAGAGTTGCTATTAGTAATATCCTCTTGTATCCCCCAGAAAGCAGACTTATAAAAGAATCAATAACTGCTTGCTTTAATAACTTGTCTAAATTATTCAAGGAAGATAAAGCTTTAATGATTGGTGAATCAGAAGGTAATCTTCTTGTAAATGGCAAAGCAATTGAGATTTCTGGTGGAATATTCTTGGATTCTTTAATGAAATGTAACATTAAGAATATAAATTTTAAAGTAGGAATTACGGAAGAAGAGATACTTAGTTTTTTGAAGGACTTGTCAGTAAAAATCAAACCTAAAAAATCTTTACATATTGAAATAATCGAAAAAATATATATGCCTATAGGCGAGAAAGACTTTGTTGTGGAAATAGATAAAGATGGTGTAGAATTAAAAGAAAAAATACTTGGAGCCACCCGTGAGATTTCTAAACTCATGAATTCAATCAAAGCCACAAAAGAAAAAAACGAAGTAATTTCAGAGGTAGCGAAAATTTTAAAACTTGAATCTCTTAAATCTAATAAAAAGGAGAAAGCTAAACAGGAAATAGAGGTTGATACAAAGGAAGCTGTAACTAAGCCGACAATACCTCCTGAATTACTTACAATAGAAGAAGCTAAAAAACTTCTAAAAGTGGATAGTCGTTTCTTTCTTGATGAAGGAATGCTCCAAAGAGTAGGAACTGTGCTTCAATCTCTTCGTTCACCCAAAGAATTAAAACTTGCAGGTGACCTATGTGATAAATTAGCAGATAATCTTGAAGAATCTGTTGCAGATATGAGATTAAAAACCGCAATGGCTTTTAAAAGATTGTATTCTACGATAGAGGTTTTAAAAAACAAACATATTGTACATAATGTTGATACACAAATACTTTCTGCAGGTCGTAAGGAAACAAATGGGGAAGTTTATAAAGAAATATCCGATCTTCTTACTATGGCAGCTAACCGATATTTAAAAGAAGGAAATTACGAAGATACTCATAATATTACGGGCTTACTTGCCGAGCATGCGAAATCTAAAAAATTTGAGGAACGACAGCAACATGCAAAGACTACAATCAATAAACTTGTAGGAAGCGAATTTACGCGATTACTTGTAGATGATATTAATTCTTCTGATAAAAATAAAAGAGAGGAATCTTTTGCAATTTTATTAGATATTGGGGAATCTTGTGTTCCTTTGCTTATATCAAAAATAAAAGAGACCCCAGACTTTAGACTTCGTAAAACTATTGCTGACATTATAGTGAAAATCGGAGATACCGCTGTAACTCTATTGGTTCAGGAACTCAGAAAAGAGACCAGTTCCATATCAGCTTTGAGAATTTTAGATGTTTTTGATGGAATTGGGCATGAAGACCTCGTAATAGATGCTCTCAGAAAACAATTATCTAATCCGGATTTTCAACTCAGGAGAAAATCGCTTGACATTCTTTACCAATCCGGAACAGAATCTGCCAAAAAAATATTTCTTGAAGCATTTAACGATGAATCTTATATCATTAGAGAACGTGTGGTTGAATTTTCTGGAAATATGAAACATACTGATGCTGTCCCAATGTTAATCAAGATAATTGAAAATAAAAATGAAAAAGAAAGCGTTCAGGAAAAAGCCTGTAGAGCCTTAGGTGACATTGGAGAAGCATCTGCAATTCCGATACTCTTAAAAGTAGCTTCTCCTAAGACTTTATTTTACACGGGAAAATCAAGAGAGATAAGAATAGCTGCTATTGAATCTCTTGCAAAACTTGGAGACAATAGCGCTAAAAAATTCATAGATGATAAGGATACATTTGTGAGTAAAACTGCTAAAGAACTATTTGGAGAAGAAAAAGTAGAATAAAACTTTAAATTTACAATTTTAAATATTTATCATACATTTCAAAAAACAAGGAGAATAAAATGGAATTTTTAACTTTCAAAGGAGGTATTCATCCTCCGGGTACAAAAGAACTTACAAAAGAAAAATCTATTATAAAAGCACCTTTACCTAAGCTTGTAGTTATTCCACTTGTTCAACACTTAGGAGCTCCTGCCAAACCACTTGTGGAGCCAAAAACTCCTGTTAAAGTAGGAACGAAAATTGGAGAAGCACAAGGATTTATCTCGGCAAATATACATTCAAGCATTTCAGGAGTTGTGAAAAGTATTGAGTCACGATTCCATCCTGCAGGATTTAACGCTCTCTCTGTAATTATTGAGTCCGATGAAACTGATGAGTTTGAAACTCAAGAAGAACAAGACATTGTAAGGGAGATTCACGAACCTCCCTTACTTAGCCAATCTGAAATTCTTGAAAGAGTTAAAGAAGCTGGTATTGTCGGACTTGGAGGTGCTGCTTTCCCGACAAATGTTAAGCTATCTCCTCCACCTGATAAACCTGTTGATATTGTAATTTTAAATGGCTGTGAGTGTGAACCTTATTTAACAAGCGATTATAGACTTATGCTTGAACATTCTGAGGAGATTCTTCTCGGAGCTAAGCTTATTTTGCAAGCTCTTAATGCCACCAAATGTTACATTGCTATAGAAGATAATAAACCTGAAGCAATTAAAATACTAAAACCTCTTGCTCAAAAATTCGGTTTTGAACTTGCTATCGTTCAAACAAAATATCCTCAAGGTGGAGAAAAACAACTGATATACGCTATTAGTAAAAGAGAAGTGCCTTTAGGGGGTTTACCTTTTGATGTGGGTGTTTGTGTCCAGAATGTCGGAACTGCATTTGCGATTTATGAAGCTTGCAAATTCAGAAAGCCACTTATAGAAAGAGTAGTAACTATTACCGGAGATGTGCAAGAGCCCAAAAATTTGCTCGTTAGAATTGGCACTCCTTTCAAAGAATTGATTGAATTTTGTGGCGGTTATATTGATGAACCGGAAAAAATCATAATGGGTGGTCCTATGATGGGAATTACTCAACCCGATGATAATGTTCCTGTTGTGAAAGCAACTTCCGGGATTTTAGTTGTTGCTAAGGATGTATCGCAATTAGCTCCTCCTCTTGACAAAACTTGCATAAGATGCGGTTCTTGTATAGATGCTTGCCCTATGGGGCTTTTGCCCGCAAAAATCGGAGATTATATTGCAAATAAAAATTTTGAAACTGCTAAAGAATTTGGATTATTAGATTGTATGGAATGTGGAAGTTGTGCATGGGTTTGTCCATCTCATAGAAGTTTAGTCCATCTTTTTAAATATGGAAAATTAAAAGTTAAGTAAACCAAAAGGAGGATAAAAAAATTAAAATCAATACAAAATCTATCAAAATTTTTTAGGGGTGTTTGATATTTTATAAATTTTTTTAGGAGGTAAAGTTATGAAAGTAGGAATAAATGGATTCGGAAGAATCGGAAGACTCGTTTATAGAGCAAGTATGCAGTATCCTGATGTTGAAGTTGTAGCAATTAATGATATTACAGATACCAAAACTCTTGCCTATCTTTTAAAGTATGATTCAACTTATGGCATATTAGATGCTGATGTTACTGTACGTGAAAATGAAATATTAGTGAATGGTAAACCTTTCAAGGTTACCTCTTCAAGAAACCCGGCAGAAATTCCTTGGAAAGAACTTGGAGTTGAATATGTAATTGAATCAACGGGATTTTTCAGGTCAAAAGAAAAAGCTGCCTTACATATTCAAGCTGGTGCAAAGAAAGTAGTTATTTCGGCTCCGGGTCAAGGAAAAATAGATTGCACAATCGTTATGGGAGTGAACGAAGGAGTGTATAATTCAACTGAACATAATATAATATCAAATGCATCTTGCACAACCAATTGTCTTGCTCCTGTTGCGAAAGTATTAAATGATAATTTCGGAATTGAACAGGGTTTTATGACAACTATTCATTCTTATACCGGAGACCAGAAATTGCTTGATGCTCCTCATAGTGATTTGCGGAGAGCACGAGCTGCGGCACATTCAATGATACCTACTACCACAGGAGCTGCAAAGGCAGTCGGGCTTGTAATTCCTGAACTCGTAGGCAGACTTGACGGTATGGCAGTGAGAGTCCCGACTATTGATGTTTCTCTTGTTGACCTTGTTTGCCAAGTACAAAAAGGAACCAGCATAGAAGAAGTGAATAAAGCAATTAAAATTGCATCGGAAGGACCTATGAAAAAATACCTTCAATATATGGATGAACCACTTGTAAGTTGTGATTTCATAGGTAACTCCTATTCTTCAATATTCGATGCAGAACAAACAAAAGTTTCTGGAAATATGGTAAAAATACTTTCCTGGTATGATAACGAATATGGATATGCCTCAAGAACAGTGGATTTGATTAAATATATGGCTGAGAAAGAATAGGTACGAACAAATGAATGTAGGGGCGTTTAATTAAACGCTCTTACGGCAATGATTTAGGTAGCGCCGAGGTTTATCCTCGGCAAATGAGGAGGGGGATAAACCCCCTCGCTACGAAAAGTGAAAGATTTAGAGGGTTTCTATTGTCTTGTGATTGGGATTGTCGGATAGTTTGATGGAAGTCAGTGAGAGAGATGGAAATTCTTTGCTTTCCTTTGCGTTTTCACAAAGGAACCGTGTGCGTGGACGCTCACGAGAGCACGGTTAGACAGTGCAAATAGAAAGTTGTTTATCGTGAATAGATATGGAGTGCAAAAACTTTGTTGTTGTATGTAACGACTATATTGTTGCATACAAAGTCATCTCTCTTGAATTAAGTTCAGGGTTGCACTTCAAAGGCAAGAGAGAATAAAGCAAACAGATTTATTTATTTGCAAAAAGAAAAGGAGAAAAAATGGAAAGAATAAGAAGTAAAAAATGGTTAATTGCCATTACCTTTACGTTAATGACAATTTTGATTGTAACGCCAAACATTCTATTAGGTAGTGTCAATGTTAAGGAAAATCTCCTGACTAACCCAGATGCAGAGACCGGGGATACGCAAGGTTGGGTAGATTCAGATAATGCGTGGAGTGCTGATAATGTAATAACACCTCACGGGGGAAATTATTTTTTCTGGCCCGCAAGACTTGATGTGCCTTATACCCGTATGTATCAAGATGTGGATATCTCAGGATATGTTTCCAGTATTGATTCTGGTAATGCTTATCTTCATTTATCTGGTTGGTTGTGCAATTGGGATCAATATCCTCATGATCGTGCTACCTTAGCAATTGAGGTTTTGGATACCAATAATCAACAATTGTTGTATTTATCCCGTCATCACCGAAATCCTGTCTGGGCTTATTATCAGATAGAATCCCAGATACCCATTGGAAGCAGAACTTTACGTGTTTACCTAATTGCAACCCGTTATGTAGGTTCTGACAATGACGGGTATTTTGATGACCTATGTTTAGAAATAGATACCAATGTGCCAGATATATTTGTTACAATTACACCTGAAGGTGGAGCGCCAGAGGTTGCGGTAGACAGTACTTTACAGCTATATGCCACTACTACCGGAGGAACTGATTCAGCATATATCTGGAGTTCATCGTTTGAAGCGATAGCCACTGTTGACGACAGCGGATTAGTAACAGCTCATAAGGACGGTTTATTTATTATTCAAGCAGAGGGAATTTTAACTCATGCAATAGGCTATCTTGAAATCGTTGCTTATTTACCAAACTATGTGGTTTTTACTCATCCTCAAAGTGGAGAAGAATGGGAAGCGGGGACGGTTCAGGATGTTACTTGGGAATTAATAGGAAGTATTGACTCGGCGACATTGTATTACAGCACTACTGGTGGAAGTGAGTGGACTGAAATTGATAAAATACCAGACTTGACAGTTCAACAGTATTCCTGGTTGATTCCGGATACAAATGAAATACTGAATGACTGTATATTAAAAATGGTATGGAACAGCAGCAAAGCGACCAGTTCTGTTTTTTTTATAGTTCCTTCAGTATATATTGAAGAGGATAAAGATGCTTCGTATCCAACAGTGTTCCGTTTACTTCAGAATCATCCAAATCCATTTATTCAATCTACGGTTATTAGTTATCAGGTTTTAGATATAAAGGCATGTCCGTATGTGTCTCTACAAATTTATGATTTAATGGGAAGATTGGTAAAAACTCTTGTGAATGAGAATAAGAAAGCAGGTTGTTATACAGTAAATTGGGATGGGAAGGATAAATCTGGCAAGAAGGTAGTACCAGGAATTTATTTCTATCGTATGGAAGTAGGTGATTTCAAGACAACAAGAAAGCTTACGATAATTCATTAATCGTGAATTAGTATTATGGAGTGTTTGAGGTTGCTCAAACCTTACGCAGAAGCAAGCTTTTGCACTCTAAAAAAAGGGGAAATATGAAATCCTTAAGAGATATTGAATTAAAAAACAAGAGAGTGTTAATGAGGGTGGATTTTAATGTTCCACTCAAAGAAGGAAAAATAACGGATGATACGAGAATAAGAGCGGCTCTTCCGAGTATAAATTATATTCTTGAGCATAACGGGAAGCTCATACTTATGTCGCATCTTGGACGTCCTAAAGGAGAAATAGTTTCGTCTATGTCTCTCAAGCCGGTTGCACAAAAGCTCTCTGATATTTTGGGGAGACCTGTAAAATTTATGTCGGAAAGCATAGGAAAAAATATAGAAGATGTGAGCAAATCTATGAATGAAGGAGATGTTATATTACTTGAGAACACTCGTTTTCATCCGGAGGAAAAGAAGAATGATGATAGTTATGCAAAAGAGCTTGCAAAATTGGGTGATGTATATGTAAATGATGCTTTCGGAACAGCTCATAGAGCTCATTCATCAGTGGAAGGAATAACTCACTATTTTGAGGAAAAAGCACCTGGGTTTCTTATGGAGGCAGAAATCAAACAACTTTCTCGTCTCCTTGAATCACCTGAGAAACCTTTTGTTGCATTACTCGGTGGGGCAAAAATTTCAGGGAAAATAGATGTAATACAAAATCTTTTACCGAAAGTAGATAAAATACTTTTGGGAGGAGGAATGGTTTTTACATTTTTCAAAGCCAAAGGGTATGAAATCGGTTCTTCCTTGATTGAAGAAGACAAAATTCCATTGGCAAAGGAACTTCTAAATAATGGCAAAGACAAGCTTGTTCTTCCTATTGACATTACTATAGGAGATAAATTTGACAACAATGCGAAAAAGATGGAGGTTGTCGCAAACTCTATGCCTATTGGTTGGATGGGACTTGATATTGGTTTAAAAGCCGGTGGAGAGTATGCAAAGATTATAGAAGATGCTAAAACAATTTTCTGGAACGGTCCACTTGGGGTATTTGAGTTTGAGAATTTTGCGGGTAGTACTAAAACTCTTGTAAAACAATTAGCAGAACGAACAAAAAAAGGAGCAATAACAGTGATAGGGGGGGGAGATAGTATTGCTGCTATAAATAAGTTCGGCTTTGCGAATAATGTAACACATATTTCTACAGGTGGAGGTGCATCACTTGAATTTCTATCAGGTAAAAAATTACCCGGGATAGAAGCATTGGAGAATTAAGGAAGGTAACTTGTATTGATGAGAATACTCTTTTTCACGATTATAAGAATTGTTTTGCTCTTTAAATTTTTAAAAGATGCCCCTGTAGCTCAGGTGGATAGAGCACCGGTTTCCTAAACCGGGGGTCGTGAGTTCGAGTCTCGCCAGGGGTAGATGAAAATGTGGAAAACAAGAAATTTTAGATAATTTAAAAAGGAGGAAAGAATGAACGAATTGAAAGCAAAAGTCAAAGAGGAGCTCAGAAAATTTCTGTCTGAAAAACTTATCGGTAGGATGAAAAATCACAAGGTCAAAGGGATAAGTGAATCCGATACAAAGGCAAAGCTTATAGAACCATTATTTGAGAGATTAGGATGGGATCTTCGCGGAGAAGAAGTAATAAGAGAGCATTTGGTTGGTTCAGAAATAAAACCTGTAGATTACTTATTCAGAATAGAGGAAGAAGCTCAATTCCTTATGGAAGCCAGAAAAGTTGATGCTTCAGTAAAAGACGAATTAGGAATAATTGAGCACAGTAAATCAAACAATATTAACTGGTGTGTATTTACCGATGGAAACAAAATATCAGTATATAATCCTAATTGGGGTGGAAATATCACAAATAAAAAGTTTTTTGAAGTTTCATTGGAGAAACTTTCACAAGAATTTTCCGGAAGATTCAATAAATTTTTTGAGAGTATATGGTTATTATCCAGAGAAAGCGTAAAAACACGAGAGTTGGAAAAAGAAGGAGAAAGAGAATATACCAAAAGAGTAATTTTGAAACTACTTAAAGATGAAGAAACTCTGAAATTCATAGGCGGAAGAGCAAGAAATAAAAAAATAAAGATAACAGTAGCAAGAAATGTTCTCAGAGAATTGGAAATCAAAGAAGCTTTTCCTTTTCCCTTGAGACCTCCTGAGGAATTAATCCAAAAAGAAGAAAAAATTATTCCGAAAATAGTACCTGCCAAAGAACCTGTAAAGACAGTTGTTACAACTGAGAAAGAAGATATTACGAAAGGGATTATAGAATATATTCATACTCCTTCGGTAAAAGAAGCTTTTGAGACAACTATAAATACACTTAGAAAATTTGGTAAAGATGTAAAAGAAGAAGCAAGCAAGAAAATAATTGTTTATAAAGTTAAGAACAGAGGATTTGCGAAATTGCATTCTTATAGAGATTATTTTGAAATAAGCATTTTTAGTTTGCCTATTAAAAAATGGTTATCTTTTGACATTGATACTGAAAACTTAAATCGACTTCAAGATCGTATAGATAAAGCTAAAGATAGTTACAAAGAGCTTCGAAAAATGAAATGAACTTGTCGGATAAAATAAGCAAATGGATTAAAAGCAAAGTAGATGAGGCAGGAGCAAAAGGAGTAGTTCTCGGGTTATCCGGAGGACTTGATTCGGCAGTTGTAGGAGTTTTGGCAAAACGAGCTTTCTCAATTCATTCCATATCAGAACAAGCAAACGACAAAGTATTAGGCGTTATAATACCTTGTCATAACGAACCTTATTGTGAAGAAGATGCTAATATTGTTGCGAGAAAGTTTGGGATTAAAACAGCTTGCATAGTTCTTGATAATGTTTATGATGAGCTTCTCAATGTTTTACCCGATGCATCAAAGTTATCACAAGCTAATTTAAAGCCAAGACTTCGAATGCTTGTCCTGTATTATTTTGCGAATAAACTGAATTATCTTGTAGCTGGAACCAGCAATAAGAGCGAACTGTCAATCGGGTATTTCACAAAATATGGAGATGGAGGAGCTGATATTCTTCCTTTGGCTAAACTTTTAAAAACTCAGGTAATAGAACTTGCAAAAGAACTTGAAATCCCTAAAAAAATAATAGAGAAAAATCCATCGGCAGATTTATGGGAAGGTCAGACAGATGAGGACGAAATTGGAATCTCGTATGCAGAACTTGACAAAGCTATTATTGCTATAGAATCTGGTAATTTAGAAGGAATGGACTTAAAAATTATAAGCAAAACACGCAAGTTAATAGAGAACTCAAAACATAAAAAGTCATCTATCCCGATTTTTACTCTGTAGCACTTTGTAATCCTACAAAGTAAAAACACAGCTAATATGATTATATTACCTCAATTGAGGTAATAATTTCATCGTAAAAAAGTGAGAGAAAAAAGAGCATCTGCGTTTTTTTATTTAATTGCTATAATGTTTTCAGTTATCCTTATAAGAATTATTGCACTTCAATTAATGAATGTTCAAAAATACAAACGACTTGCAAAAGAAAATTATGTAAAACCTCAAGTTATAGAATCGCCAAGAGGCATAATATACGATAGGAATGGGAAAGTGCTCGCTGACAATATTCCAAGTTATACAATAATTATAGATTCCAATCGCATAACAAGACAAGAACATAAAAAACTTTCTTCATTTCTGAATACAAATAGTTATGTGATAAATAAAGTTGATTTTTCGATAGTTTGTGAGATTGAGGAGCGTAAAGAAGATTTTCCCAGTGCTTCTATAATAGCACGACCTACGAGAAAATATCCTTATTCTGAGATTTTTTCACATCTCTTAAGTTATACATCGGAGATTTCCAGAAAAGAACTTAAAACTCGTCCCGGATATAGATTAGGGACTGCTATTGGTAAGTCCGGGATAGAAAAGAATTGTGAGGAATTTTTACGTGGTAAAGATGGAACAAAATATATAGAAGTAAATGTAAAGGGTCGTGAATTGGAACTTCTATCGTATGTTTCTCCTGAGCCGGGTTGTGATATTTGGCTTAATATTGATGCCGAACTTCAATTATTTACTTATGAAATTTTACCAGATAAAGGTGCTTGTGTAGCAATGAATCCCCAAAACGGCGAGGTTTTTTTGTGGGTATCAAAACCCGGATTTGACCCTAATCTTATATCAGGTGGAATCTCTTCTAAAGTATGGAAACAATGGAGAGGGGATTCTCTTTCTCCTCTTTGGGACCGTGTAATGAAGGGATGTTTTCCGCCGGCTTCAATTTTCAAACTTGTTACTGCTGCTGCCGGACTTGAAAAAGGAATCGTAGGTCCTTATACTAAGCAAATAGTGTCTTGTAACGGAGGTATGATGATTGGAAGAAGAGAGTTTAAATGCTGGGAAACTCACGGGTCTTTAAATTTAATAGATGCAATTGTTTACTCCTGCGATGTTTATTTTTATCAACTTGGAATCTCACTTGGTGTTGCAGCAATGATGAATCAAGCTAAAAAGGTTGGGCTTGGAGGAAAAACAGGAGTAGATATTCCGGGTGAACTTCCCGGGTCTATACCATCAGAGAAATGGTATGACAAAAGATATGGTAAAGGTAGATGGAGTAGGGGTATTTCAGCAAATCTATCTATAGGACAAGGAGAGATACTTACCAGTCCGTTACAGATTTTATACTTTGTGTCAGGAATTGCTAATCGTAAGTTTTTATACACTCCGAGAATTGTAGCACGAGCAGTAAATTCAAATGAAGAAGAAGTTTTTGCAAGCACTCCACACTCTCGTAATATGCCGTGGAGTGAGAAAACAATAGAAATTTTAAGACAAGGAATGTTAGGAGTTGTGGAAAGGATTGACGGTACGGGAAGAGGAGCAAGAGTTCCGGGAATAGAAGTGGCGGGAAAAACCGGAACTGCACAAAATCCGGGAAAAGACCATCATGCATGGTTTGTAGCTTTCGCTCCTTATAATAATCCTGAAATTTGTATAGTAGTATTTGCTGAGAATGGAGGAAAAGGAGGAGAGGTAGCTGCTCCGATAGCAGGGAAAATACTCAAAAAGTTTTTCCATAAAGATACTTCTCCGCAAACTATTAAATCTCAAGAGCAAGAAAAAAATTGACTTTTAAAGCCAATGTATGTATTATCTGAATATAAACGCGATTGTGTTTATATTGTTGATATAGAGTGATAAGAACAATAATGATTTATACTTATGTACTAAACCAAGGTGGAAAAGGCGTAAGAATTCCAGCTGATTTTTAGATTAGGTCGCCAAATTGAGCAGTATAAACTGAACATTGAAAAAGATAAAATAGTGTATACAGTTAATAATGAACAATTAACTAAAAATAGTTACATGAGATTAGGTAGTCATAATATACGACATTTGCTATTTTTATTAGTACACCTAATCTTATGTTATGTCAATGAAAAAAATGAAATTGCGTAGATACACGAGCTTGCCAATCCTCTTCGATATGCTTGTGCATAAAAAGATCACGTTACTTGATCCTGCCTCCTGGGAAGACCGGAATGACTCTTTCTACGTAGAAAAATACCGAGAGCTAAAGGAGCTCAAGACCGTATTAGCGATCTGCTTTACTACAAAACCTGAAACCTTCCATCACTGGAAAGTATTTGCAGGCAATTCCAGCGGCGCATGTATTCGCTTCAATGCTGCTAAGTTAACTCGACGTTTCCAGAACTCTCCAGACATAAGGACTGGACTAGTAACTTACAAACTTATACGCGACCTAAAGAAGGACAAGCCATCGCTAGACAAACTTCCGTTCTTAAAGCGGCGACAATATGCTGATGAAACCGAATTCCGAATACTATATGAGAATAAAACAAAGTCTTTTAGGACGAAAGATTTCCCCTTAGATATTGGGAGTATTGAGAGGATCACCTTGAGCCCATGGTTACCTTCCTCTATATCTAAGACCGTTAAGAAGATTATTTGGGATATACCTGGTTGTGCAAAAATACACCTCATCAGAACAGGTGTGATTGATAATTCTGTTTGGAAGAAGATAGCAAACAAAATAGATTGACATAACAACGGGATGAACGTCGACTGGTGTACACGCCGCTTCGCGGCGCGCACACCAGCAGGTTATCCCAAACGTTAGAGTAATTTGTGATTATAGCGATTATTTTTCTTTACTTACTGAATTCAACCAGCAAGTGCAACGCTCCTTTCTTTTTCCAAGACTTCCAATGGTGTTTGATAATTCAAGCACTTCCTTGGTCTATTATTAAGCCAATCTTCAATCTCTATGATTTCTTTTTCA
>JAUVIV010000069.1 GCA_030592575.1 bacterium
GTGTTGTGTTGTGTTGTGTTGTGTTGTGTTGTGTGCATTCTGCTTTTAACTTATCATATAATCACATAATGTCAAGGATTTTTTTAAACCTCGGTCGCTACTTTGGAGTGCAAAAGCTTGCTTTTGCCTAAAGGTTGTAGGGGCAATTTAACGCCCCTATTGTGTAAATCTATTTCATCTGTGAACATCTGTGTGCGATTTTTTAATCCCTGTCTGTAAAAAAACTTGCATTTCCCAAGAGAATAATATAAATATTAACTGTAGATAGATATAGATTGGAATAGATTAGAAGATTCAAAGATTAGAAGATTAAAGATTACAAGATTAAAGATTACAAGATTAAAGATTACAAGATTAAAGATTAAAAAGAATCCGTGTGTATCAGTGTTTATCCGTGGTTACAAGATTCTTGTTTGTCAATTTTTTGACACACAGAGAACGCAAAGGAAAGAAAAATCTTTGTTTGTATAATGTTCGTGATGAGTTCGTGTTTATTGTTTTGTTCTGTGCAAATCTGTTTTATCTGTGAATATCTGTGTGCAAAAAAAGGTTTTATGACTTAGTGGAATTTAGTGCATTAGTGTTTTTTGTGGCAAATTACGTTCTGAGACCTTTGTGGTTGATGATTTCGTAGTATATCAAGATGGATATAATTAAAAAGAGAGTCAAAAAGCTTGCTATCCTTGTCTGGATTGGGCAGGGAGTGCTCAAATTTCTCACCTTTCTTTTCTGTGGACTTTTTGTATATCTTATTCTTGATTACTTTCTCTTTTTACCATCAATCATTAGATTATTGTTTCTCGTTTTGGTATGTGTAACAGGACTTAGTGCTGTATTGATTTTCAAGTTCAACTCGGTACAGGAGCTTGAAGCTTACTTCCCGAAGTTTAAAGGAAGATTGTTTACTTCAATCTCGGAGTATTCTCCTGAGGCGGATTATTCCAAAGAACTTATTGAAGAGGTAAGAACCCAAACCGCTGAACTTTTAAAGTCTATAAACTTATGGCAAGTAGTTAAAAAGAAGTTACATCGGATTTTGAAAACCTTCTTAATCAGTACAGCTTCTCTTGGTGTGCTTATGTTTTTTCTCCCTTCTTCCATAATATTGACCAAAAGATTCTTCTTACCTACTAATAAATTCCTTTCTTTAAGCGTATATCCCGGAGATATTAAATTGACTTATGGAGACTCTTTAGAAATAAAAATCGTGCCACAGGGATTGTTGCCCAGAAAAGTATTTCTTTATGTAGAGGCAATTCACGAATTGCCCATACCTCTTTATCCTGTTGACGAGCATTGTTTTAAAACTATTTTGCCAGAGGTAACTCAAGACATTACATATTATGCAAAGCTTAGAGATGTATCAAGTACTTCCCATAAAATTTTGGTGCAAGTGAACCCTTGGCTCAAAAATTTGAAAGTTAAGTATGCTTATCCGAAATATACTAAAATTCCAAGTTTCGAGTCTGATGCTCCAACAATAGAAGGTCTTTATGGAACACGAGTTACTATTTATGGTGAGTCAAATGTTCACTTAAGCTCTGCAAGAATAAAGTTCAAGGGTTTAAGGGGGCAAGAGTTCAAAGGTTCAAAGGTTCAAAGGTTTAAGGGTTCAAAGGTTCAAAGGTTTAAGGGTTCAAAGGTTCAAGGGGGCAAGGGGGCAAAAGTAAGCGTACAGGTAAATGATGAAAAATTTGAGATGGAGTTTCATATTACACAAAATGACTCGTACCAAATTTGCTTAATAGGTGAAAATGGTTTATCCAATAAAAATCCTGAAGTATGGTCTATTAATGCGTGGGAGGATGAAGCACCTCAGGTTGAAATTCTTTTCCCAGCTACTGATATAAAACTTCCTGTAAGTATGCGAGTTCCCATAATTGCTCATTTGATAGATGATTACGGAATTTCAAATGCTTATCTTGTATCGGATAAGGGGAAATGGCAAGTTGCTTATGAACTTCCACCCGATACAGCGATTAATTACGAATGGGACATTTCTTCTCTTTCCATTTTGCCGGGAGATATAATAAAATATTGGCTTGAAGTTTATGACAATGATATAGTTCGTGGTCCTAAGCGTGGTAAGTCTCAAGTATATAGAATCTACTTTCCGAAGATGGAAGATATATACGAATATATTGCTGAACAGGAAGATAAATCAATAGGTAAGTTTGAAAAGACAGTTAAGGAGCTTGAAGAAAGAAGTAAGGAGTTAGAGAAGTTGGCTGAGAAGAACGAATTTGGATGGAATGAAAAACAGGAAATAAAGCAAATGCTTAAAAGAGAAAAGGAAATTGAGCGTCAGATAAAAGAACTCGCAAATAATTTAGATGAATTGCACAATATTTTAGAAAATACTATGTGGGTTGACAATGATTTAGTAGAAAAGATTGAAGAGTTGCAGAATCTCTTTTCTGAATTGAATTTACCTGAACTTCAGGAAGCTATTCGCAAAGTTGAGGACGCACTTCATAAGGAGCCGGAACTTTTGGCAGAAGCACTTAAAAACTTAACTTTAACTCAAGAAGAGTTACGAAAGAAATTAGAGCGTACGATTGAATTGCTTAAGCGATTTAAAAATGAACAACAGTTAAAAGCACTTGCCGAGCAGGCAAAGGAACTTGAGGAATGGCAAGCTCGGATAAATGAACAAACCTCTAAAGGTGATTCATTGGGAATGCTTGCAGATGAAGAAGAAGCTTTGCAGGAGGAGTTAGAGCAACTTGCTAAAGATTTAGAAGAGCTTGCAAAGAAAATTCCTTCTCTTAACAAAGAACTTACAGAAGAAGCAAATAAAGCGAATCAAACAGCTTCAAAACTTAAAGAAGCAAATTCTAAACTTTCTCGTGGCAAGAAACCATCAAAGCTTCAGCAGGAAATATCAAAAGATTTGAATGCTCTCTCATCGAATCTTTTATCTCTCTATAGCAAGATGATTAAAGAGGGGAGTGAAAAAATTGCTCAAGAAGTAAGAAAACTTGAGCACGAATTTCTTTTCCTATCTTTTGAGGAAGAAAATATTTCAAAGATAGGGGCGGTTCGCGAACTGCTCTTACGAAAATTAAAAGGCGAACACACGGGTTCGCCCCTACAAAAAACAGAAGGCAAAAAACACATGGATTTGTCCCTACAAAAAACAGAAGGCGAACACATGGGTTCGTTCTCACTTGAGAAAGCTTTTAGACAGGAAGCAATAATTAAAGGAACGAAAACGGGACTAAGAAAACTTGAATTACTAATGGATATTACTCCATTTATTTCTAATGCGGCAAAATCTCATATATCAAAGTCTTTAAACTTAATGAAAGGTGCAAAACATAATTTTGAGGACGGACTTTCTCAAAAAGGCGAAAAATCTCAAAAACTTGCGATGGCTGAACTTAATAAAGCTATTTCAGAACTTATAAAATCAGAGAGTGCTATTAAAAGTGCATCCGGTACTGGAATGCCACAATTGATGCAACAGTTATCTCAACTTTCTCAACAACAGGGAGGATTAAATCAATTGATGCAATCGCTTTTGCCATTAAATCTTACTCCTTCTGAATTAATGGGACAGCTCTCGCAGCTTGCCGGAAAACAGCAAGCACTTGCAGGAGAACTTCAGGAAATTGCACGAGGATTAAAAGGGAAAGTTCTTGGCGATCTTGGTGGTGTGGCTCAAGAGATGGAAAAAATTGCGCAAGACTTACGAGAGGGAATTAATGAGAAAATTCTGGAGCGACAGAAAAAAGTGTTGAAACACTTATTAGATAGTCAGAAATCTGTCTATAAAAAAAAGCAATCAAGAAAAAGGATTTCGGAATCCGGTAAGAATTTTGAGAATCTGAAATCGCCTCCTCTACCGAAACTCATTACAAAAAAAGGAGTTTCCCAAAAAGATATATTAAAAGCTTTGCGAGAAAAATATCCTGAGAGATACGAGGATTTAATTCGTGCATACTTTCGTGCATTAACTACAGAATAAACTTTCACTGATTTTAAAAGTTGACATACCTTGTGTTTTTAAATATATTGTGTTGAAAGGAAATGAAAAAATATATAACTACACCGATGTATTCTATTTTTCTACTCTTAATTAGTTTTCAGCTCTTTAGCTTGCCTGAAAGATGTGAAGGGCAAATAAGAGTATATTTTGCTGATGGTGACAGTCTTGATGGAAAACTGATTTACGAAACAGACACATTTCTTGAAATAAATCCGGAAGGGAAGAGAACTTACCAAAAGATATATAAATACGAACTTACAGGAATTAAGTATCCGAAACAAGATAGTGTACAAACAATTGACCCCAGACTGCATGGTAGTTCTATGACTACTTTAGATATAAGCAAAAGAGCATACTGGTTTCTTGAAGAAATTGTAGATGGAGGAACAGAATTATCAGTACTTTGTTGCTGTAGTAAGAAAATTGATGAAATATGGCTTCCTATGGAAGATGAAAAGATACCTCTTATTCTTTTCAAAAGCGATATTAATGAATTTATAAGGACGCATAAGATTCCTGTATTGAGTTATAAAGGGAGAGTTAATTATCTTTTATCAGAGAATACACCTATTGAGATAGGTGTTAAGTATGATTCAGGAGATGAGGAGATATGGGAAGTACAGCCACTCTCTGTGAAGAAAATGCAATTTTGGGGAGATTGGGGTATAGGAATTAATGTTTTTAAACCCAAATACCACAGATATGTGCCTGTTGATGGAAAGATTAGAGATTATCATGCTACTTCGCTTCTTTCCGGGTTTCTTTCAGCTGGTCTGGATTTATGGCGGTTTCGAATGTCTGCTTCGGGTGAAGCTGGATGCTGGGGTTTTTTGTTGAATTGCAATAAAGTAGATACTTGTTATAGAACTTATTGGGATGAAAATTTTAAACAAGGTATGATTGATTTGGGTGTGCCTATTAAGTCAGAGAAAAGTAAATTCGAACCTACAATAGGATATACATGGCTTGGTCGATATGCGTGTTGGAAGAAAAAATCTAAATCAGATTCTACAATTTCTGTAATTCTGCTAAAGGAAGAAATATCTGACCAGGGAATAAGTTTTGGATTTAATTCAAGATTAAGAAATCTTTTTCTCCTTAAATATAGATATTCAACGGTGTACGAAGGTAAACATACTATGCAAATTTCTCCTATATTTCCAGGATTTGCAACTTTTCCTAATATCTATTATTTTACGCTCTCTTTTCGAGTAACATATTCAAAGGATGTTTTATATACAGGAGTTTATGTTGGGTCATTACTTCCTATTTCCCGACCGGGGAGTACTCAACATCTTAAAGATGAAAGTCGAGGTGCTTGTTTATTTGGAACTGTAGGAGGTCTTACTACACTTGGGATGCTTGTTCTTTTAATAGGTATGGCTCACGATTAACAAAAAATATTGTACAATATGAATACAAAAAGTTTCTTTTTACTACTTTTTTTATGTGTGCTGGGATGTACAACCAGCAGTAGATTATCCCAAGAATATGATTATCCTATGGAGAAGACTACTGAAGCTGTAAAAACAACTATGGAAAAATTGGGATGTGATTCAGTAATAATTTACGAAAAAGGAGAAACTCCGCATATACTTTTTGTAAGAAGAAAAGATAGTGAATGGTTTGAAGGGAGTTATGACGCTGACTTCTTGTTTTCTTTCAGCGATAATAAAACTTCTGTTACTTGTAATTTAACCAGCAGTTACAGTAAAGAATGGGTTAGAAGTTTAATATTTCCTGCCTTGACCGACCAGATAAATATTGAAAAGACAGGAATCTTGTTATCTCCTCTGCCACTAAAAGATAAGAAGGTATTTAATACAAAATGCTGTTTGTTTCCTGTGATAGCTATGAGATATGCACAATTAGGAAATCCTTATGTTACGGGAGAAAATTTGCTAAAGGAACTCCTTTATTACGGAACTGGGGATATTATAGGGGTTTCAGGAATTATATATGGAATATGTACTCGTAGTACAGGTGCATTTTTACTTTCCGCTATTTCTATGATATCATGGCGAATTTCTGTAGCGATAATTGGCGGAAGTGAAATAAATGCATATAACGAGATGAGCAAAACTGGTTATAATTTTGGATTAATAGATAGTACAATATCAGAAATAAAAAAAGAATAAAACAAACTTCTCCCCATTTGTCTAAAAAGCTTTACGAGAAAAATATTCTGAGAGATACGAGGATTTAGTTCGTGCATACTTTCGTGCGTTGACTACAGAATAGTTGCTGCTATTTAGAATTATTTCTTAAAATTAAATAAATAAAAATTCAGATTTTAAATATAAAAATGGTTGACTTTTAAAGTGTGTAATATACATTATGCGAAATGAGAAATGCCCTCGTAGCTCAAACGGATAGAGCACCGGATTTCTAATCCGGGGGTTGAGGGTTCGAGTCCCTCCGAGGGTATGAGAATGCGAGATGATTTTGCGATTTTAATTTTCAATTTTACACTTTAATGAAACCTATAATTGGGATTACTTGCATCGGTTATCCGAAAAAAGGTTGGAATTATCTGCAATATGAATACGTAAGTTCTATTGAAGCCGTAGGTGGAGTTCCCCTACTTATTCCAGCTCTTGAATCCAAAGAAAATATCAAAGAGATTGCCAAAAAAATAAATGGTTTCTTGCTTTCCGGTGGTACAGATGTTGACCCTGTCTGGTATGGAGAAGAACCTACTAAAGTGCGAACTCTGGATCCCAGAAAAGATATACTTGAGCTTGAACTTACTAACCTTATAATTAAACTTGAAAAACCAATACTTGGTATATGTCGTGGTGCTCAAATGTTGAATGTAGCTTGTGGCGGTACATTAAACCAGTCTGTCTCTGATGAACTTAAACATAATCAGGAAGCCCCAAAAGATTATCCAACACACGAAATTGAGATAAAGGCAGGAACTCTTCTCTTTAAGCTTATTGGGAAAAACCACATAAGAGTAAATTCATTTCATCATCAAGCGGTAAAGGATGTGGCTCCAGGATTTAGAATGTCGGCTCTTGCAAAAGATGGAGTAATTGAAGCTATAGAAAAAAAGAATCATCCATTTACTCTTGGAATTCAAGCTCATATTGAATATTTATGGCAAAAAAATCCATTGTTCAAGAACATTTTTTTATCATTTGTAAAAGAATGTAAGAAAAATTATAGTGTCAAATAAGTTATGAAAAAATATGAAAGAACCCACTTGAACCACAGAGGTCACAGAGCAGATGGGTTCACTTCGTTCACTACAGGAGTTAGTTCTCTGTGTTCTCTGTGGTTGAGTTTTTGACAATACCGAAAAAATAAATAGGAGGTAAATATGAAATTAGACGAATTACTTGAAAATGTTTCTGTGATTGGTGCCGCTGGAAAAATGGGGAGTGGAATTGCGGTACTACTTGCTCAAGAAGTTGCGAAACTCAAAATTAAAAATCCTGATAAAATCTACAAAGTAAATCTTATTGATGTAAATAAGCAAGGAGTGGAAGGTTTACGTAAATACATTAAATCTCAAACAATAAAAATAGCGGAAAAATATATTGTTAGTTTGAGACATACATACGAATCAAGAGAGGACATTGTTGAAAACTGGGAAGTTATTGATGCTTTCGTTGATGAAACTCTTGGAATATTAAATTTCGGGACAGATTTTGAACTTGCTAAAAATTCAAAAATTGTTTTTGAAGCAGTAATAGAAAATGAGGAACTTAAAGTTAAAATACTTAAAGAACTAAAAATTATTTGTCCGGAAGATACTCTTTTCTTTACAAATACCTCGTCAATTCCAATTAGGTTTCTTGATAAAGAAGCTGGACTTCAAGGCAAAATAATAGGGTACCATTTTTACAATCCTCCTGTTGTTCAAAAGCTTCTTGAATTAATTTCATCGGATGAAACCGACAAAGAGTTTAAAGATATAGCTAATGAATTGGGTAAGAGACTTGGCAAGAAACTTTTTTTGTCAAATGATATTGCCGGTTTTATTGGGAACGGTCATTTTATAAGAGATGGTCTTTATGCAATATCTGAAGTAAATAGGCTAAAAGAGGGACATTCTTTCTCCGGAGCAATTTATATTATTAACCGTATAACACAGGATTTTTTGATTAGACCTATGGGCATATTTCAACTTATAGATTATGTGGGAATTGATGTCTTCCAGTGTATTTTGAAGGTTATGAGCAAACACCTGCGAGACGAGACACTTCATAGCAAACTTATTGACAAGTTAATAGAGAAAAATATTAGAGGAGGACAACGAGCAGATGGTTCTCAGAAGGATGGCTTTCTTAAATATGAACGCAATAGACCGGTAGGAGTGTATGATGTGGAGAAAAGCGAATATGTTACCATTGAATCTTTTAAGGATAAACTTGATTCTCAAATCGGTAATCTTCCTGATGGATTTAATCCCTGGAGAAAACTTGTTAAAGCTTCTAATAAAGCGGATATGCTTTCTACCTATTTTGGAAATCTACGTAATGGAGATGGGTTCGGAATAGAACTTGCAAAAAGTTATCTTGCTCGAAGCAAAGAAATAGGGGAGAGGCTTGTAAAAGATGGAGTTGCAACTTCATCCGATGATGTGAATGCTGTCTTAATAAATGGCTTCTTCTGGCTCTACGGGCCAATAAATGATTATATTTAACTTACTAATTTTGTAGGATAGGCTTTCAGGAATACAACCAAGCTGTGAAAAATAGTATGAGTAAGAGCAGTGGCACAGGATTCCAACCTGTGCTTTTTGAGAAAATCTCAGAGTTAATTGAACAAGCAAGAAGAAAAGTTGCTACTACAATTAATCAGGAGATGGTGTTACTCTATTGGAGTATAGGTAAAACAGTTAAAAAAGAAATAATAAAATCAGATAGAGCTGAGTATGGGAAACAAATAGTGCAATCACTGACTGCACAATTAACCCAAAAATATGGGAAGGGTTTTTCTTCTCAAAACTTATGGTATATGGTTCAGTTATATGAGATACACCCAATTCTCCACGCGCTGCGTGGAGAATTGGAAGGGCTGAGCTGGACACATATAAGAACTCTTTTACCAATAAAAGATGAGTTAAAACGAGAATTTTATGCTACTCTATGCTTGAAGGAACATTGGAGTACACGTACACTTCAGGAGAGAATAAATAGTATGCTTTATGAAAGGACTGCTTTATCAAAGCTCCCAGAAGAAACTATAAAGATGTAATTGCAAGAATTAAAGGAAAAAGACAAAATGACACCAGAATTAGTTTTTAGAGATTCGTATGTATTAGACTTTTTAGAACTTAGTGATACTTATAGTGAAAAGGATTTAGAAAGAGCAATATTGAATACTCTTGAAAAATTTATCCTTGAATTAGGAAAAGATTTTTATTTTGTGGCGAGACAGAAGAGAATTACTATTGATAATGAGGATTACTATATGGATTTGGTATTTTATCACAGGAAATTAAGATGTTTCATAGTGATAGACTTAAAACTTGGGAAATTTAAAGCAGATTACAAAGGACAAATGGAACTTTATCTCAAATATTTAGAGAAATATGAAATGCTTGAAGACGAGAATCTACCTGTTGGACTTATACTTTGTGCTGAAAAAGGTAAAGAGCAAATTGAGTTACTGTTTTTGCCAGAAGACAGGATAAAAGTAGCCGAATACTTAACGAAATTGCCACCAAAAGAATTATTTGCCGAAAAATTACATAAAGCTATACAAACCGCACAATTAAAATTGGAGATAAAAAAGCAGTAAAAATCATTGATATGCTTGGAGCCAAGATTATAAAAATTTTTATGATATAAAAAAGAAACCGTTATACTATAATTTAAGGTAAAAAGGAGGAGAAAATGGGATTTTTAAGAAAAAAGAATTATGCAACAGCAGGATATAATACAATGTCTATGGGGCATGGAAGAAAGGAATTTAAGCCAAAGGAAAAAAGACCTGGGCTTGAGCATTATATTGAAAAAGCTGGTCAAGGAACATTGGCTCAAATAAAAAATCCTGAAGCTATTGACGAAGGTGTTATCACAAACTTTATGATGGGAAGATATAATCGTCAAGGGAATCGTCCCGGATTTTTTCCAATGATTCATCCTTCATTCAGATATAAACCCGCTACCGGAACAGAAGGAGCTTGTGATTCAGGAGGACTGGGGCTTGTCGTTGCTGTGAAAACTATACTTGCAGATGTTGCAGATGTTGTAATGGTAGTAGGAGTTGAAGTTCAAACTACTGTTAAGGCAGTTTATGGTGCAGATTATCTTGCAGGTGCAGGTTGGTATCACGATAGAAAACATGGGCATGCACATTTTTTTCCGGGACAATTTTCAGATCGTGCCGGAGTTTGTTTTGAAAAGTTTGGTAAAGATAAAATAAGAGATGGAATGGCTTGGTGGTACGCTCGAGCAATTGAGAATGCACGTCGAAATCCTAAAGCTCAAGAATATCATAATACTATAAAAGACCTTTATGCAGCTGCGATGACACCTCCAAACCCAAAGGTATTTTGTGACAATATAAATGTATATCATTGTTCCAAAGTTTCTGATGGGGGAACTGCTCTTATTTTTGCATCAGAAGAAGGGCTTAAAAAACTTGGCGTAGATAAAAAAGATGCTGCGGAATTAGTAAGTTGGGGGCAATCGGAAGATGATATTACTAATCCACAACCAGACTTAACAAGAATGATGGCTTCAACAAAAGCTGCAAGTTTAGCTTATGAGCGAGCAGGACTTTCGAAAAAAGACATTGGTGTTTTGGAAGTGCACGATTGTTTTGCAATTGCCGGACTACTTATGATGGAGGCAACTGGTTTTGCCGGATACGGAGAGGGAGCGGATTTTGTAACAGCAGGCAAAACAAAAAAAGATGGAGAAATTCCTACTAATGCTACCGGTGGACTTATCGGATATGGGCATCCTGTAGGAGCGACCGGAGTAAGACAAGCAGTGGATGTTGTTCATCAGTTAACAGGGAAGGCATACGATTGTCAGGTGTCGATAGATTCCAATCGTCCGTATGGAATGATGGTCTCAATGGGTGGAAACGATATAACAGTAGTCTCAATGATATTCAAAAAGCCGGAATAAATAGTTTTGTAGAAATTATAGATTTATACGAATAACTTGAAGGTTTATGAAGAAGATACTCTGAATGATTTAGCGAGTTCTATGGAAATATGGAGTGTAACAACGATGTTGTTGCATGCAAAATCACCGATTTTGCACTCCAAAAGTAGATGCAATTTCAAATTATGCAGAGAAACAGTAGGGGCGAACCTGCATGTTTGCTTAAATCATCAGGGCGGTCTGCCTATACAAAGAAATTGGTAGGAATTGATTTATTAATGAGATTGAATATGCTTTCAAAAATTAGCTAAAAAGGAGCTGATATGAAAAACTATGAGGAAACGTATAAAAATTTTAAATGGGATGTTCCGGAATATTATAATTTCGGATTGGATGTTGTTGATAAACAAGAAGACAAAACAGCACTTATCACTGTTTCATCTGATGGTGAAAATGCGGTCTATCATTCCTTTAATGATTTAAAAGTACTCTCAAACAAGTTTGCTAATATTTTAAAAAAATATGATATAAAAAAGGGCGACAAGGTTTTTCTTATCCTTCCAAGGATACCCGAGTGGTATATTGCTGTTTTAAGTATGATAAAATCAGGTGTTGTTTTTATGCCTGCTACAGTACAATGCAGGACAAAAGATATTGAGTATAGAATAAACAGGTCTGGTGCTGTTGCTGTTATAACAAACGAGGAAAACATTGAAAAGATTGCAAAGGCAAATTGTCCATCATTGAAAACAAAAATTCTTGTTGGAAACGTGCAAAGCGATTTTCCATTAGATAGTGATGGGTGGGTTAATTATGAAAAAGAAATGAAAAATACCTCAGAAAAGCTTGAGACTGAGAAAACAAAATCCTCTGACCCTTTAATGATTTATTTTACATCAGGGACAACAGGAAATCCTAAAATGGTTCTTCATACACAGGGTTATCCCATAGGTCATATTGTTACGGCGAAGTTTGTCCATGATTTGAAAAAGGAGGATGTTCACTGGACTATAGCAGATACCGGATGGGCGAAAGCGGCATGGGGAAAACTTTTTGGGCAGTGGATATGCGGAGCAACTGTTATTCAGCATAATGTAAAAGGAAGATTCTCAGCAGCAAATACTTTAAGGATAATGGAGAAATACAATGTAACAACATTCTGTGTCCCTCCAACTATTTACAGGATGCTTTTGCTTGAGGATTTGAAAAAATATGATTTATCTAATCTCAGGCATTGCTGTTCTGCGGGGGAGCCTTTGAATCCTGAAGTTATTGAACAATGGAAGAAATATACGGGGATACAAATTCTTGATTTTTTTGGTCAGACAGAAACCGTAGCATTACTTGCCAATTTTAGATGTATGCCGGTAAAACAAGGTTCGGTAGGAAAGCCAACTCCAGGTCATTATGTTTCAATAGTGGATGATGATGGCAATGAGCTTCCACCAGATACTGAAGGTCATATTGTTATTAGAACAGAGCCAAGGCCACCGGGATTGTTTAAAGAATATTGGAAGGATACTGAGAGAAATAATGAGGTTTTCAAAAACAACTGGTATTACACCGGTGATAAGGCATACAAAGATGAGGAAGGTTATTTCTGGTTTATCGGAAGGAGCGATGATGTGATAAAGGCATCCGGTTACAGAATAGGTCCTTTCGAAGTTGAATCAGCACTTATTGAGCATCCTTCTGTGATGGAAGCAGCTGTTATTGGTTCCCCGGATGCTGTGAGAGGCTTAATCGTTAAGGCATTTGTGATATTGGTGCCGGGTTATGAACAGTCAGAACAACTTACAAAAGACTTGCAGGAGCATGTGAAAAAGGTTACAGCACCGTACAAGTACCCAAGGGAAATAGAGTATGTAAAAACTTTGCCTAAGACAATCTCAGGGAAAATAAAAAGAAAGGACCTGAGAGAAGAAGAGTTCAAGAAAAAAGTAGGTAAATAATATTGTAACTGAGAAAACAAATAATGGTATTTTAAAAACAGGAGTAATGTAAGAGCAGACTCACGTGTCTGCTTAAATCAAAAGGAGGTATTAAAATGAAAAAGTATATTTCTATATTGTTAGCAGGAATAATGATTGTGAGTCTAATTGGTTGTCGTAATGAGGAAGTTGCAAGTACAGGTCCAAGTGATGATACTGAACCGAATGATGAAATAGCAAGTGCTTACGAAATTACGGTTGGGGAACCTGTTACTGCTTATATTTATCCTGAAGGAGATGTTGATTTCTTTAAGCTTACAACAAGCTCTACTCCATTGGCAGGAGGTGTATTAGTTTTTTCGCTTACATCGTTTCCGATTCGTCCTAATATGACAATTTACAATCATGATAAATCAGAAATATGCGCACATTATGATGATACTGAAGGGTCTAATCTTCATATTTGGGTAGATGCTAAACCTGCTACTATCTACTATGTTAAAGTAAATGCTTGGATCAAAAAGTCTTCAACGAATTCTTATGTTTTAACTGTTAATTATACAGATGTAAATGATTCTAATGAACCTGATAATGATTTTGCTAATGCATCTACCATAAATCTTGATAGCACTTATTCTGCTTATTTATTTACAGGTGAGCCAACGAATAAAGATGATTACGAAGATTATTACAAAATAACAACATCTGCGAGTGGAAAAATCAATGCTCGTTTAGAAAATGTTCCAACGGATATTCGTCCGGAAATGAGTATCTATAATGCTGTTCACTCTCAAATAATATATGGTTATGATAATACTTACGGAGCTAATTTAACAGTTATTACTGATGATATTGTTGATGCAGGAGATTATTATATTGTTGTAAAACCTTGGATGACACCAACTTGGCATAATGAAGGAGATACGGCTCCAAATCATGCAACAAATCCTTATACTATAAAAATTATATTGGAGTGATAATTAAGTGAAAAAAAAGATATAGACTCACAAGTTCAATGACAAAGTGCAACGCTCTGATATAATGACAAGAGAAGAAAGGAGGTCAGAGCAAAATGCACAGGAAATACAAACATTTAACAAAAGAGGAGCGAGATATACTTGCTGTCCTAA
>JAUVIV010000078.1 GCA_030592575.1 bacterium
GGACAGCAAGTATATCTCGCTCCTCTTTTGTTAAATGTTTGTATTTCCTGTGCATTTTGCTCTGACCTCCTTTCTTCTCTTGTCATTATATCAGAGCGTTGCACTTTGTCATTGAACTTGTGATATACTTTTTAGCCACTAATTTCACAGGTTTTAAATATGGAGTACAACGACTATGTCATTGCATGCAAAAACAGAGTTTTTATGCTCCAAAATTATTTCACAAATACCACTTTCTTGGTAATAGTTTTCTCACCGGATAGTCTAATAAAATAAATACCAGGGATTGGCTCATAAGTCAAGTCAATTGAATTTTCTACTTTTCCTTTGAAGAGGGTTTTAACTTTTCTGCCTGCAATATCAAAAATGTCCAATGTAATTTGCTTATTAACGGGAGCACTGAAACTTATTTGCAGTTCGGAATTTTTTTGATGTGTATGTAGGGAATAGGCATGCCTGTTCCTTACATTTTTCTCCTCAGTTCCTACTCCCTCTAAAGTTATATTTCCAAATGCAGTTAGACTATCTCCTGCATCATCCCATATTGTAAGACGAAGGTCGTATTCGCCTATACTCATCCCGGAGGTGTTCCAAGCACTAATGACATCATTGTGAACCTGAATCGTTGAGTCTTCTATAAGTGTCCAGATAGAATCTCCTTCAGGAGTCCAGTATAATTTATATCTATCAAAAGTAATTGGATTAAAGGGACCTGCATCTATCCATGCCGAACCATATATGTCAATAGTTGTATCAATCATCCCAGTAGTAGGACTATCTATTGCAGTGAACATCACCAGAGCGGTATCTATTGCAAACGGAAGAGTATCGAATTCGCAGTTAACGCAGAGTATATATGAATGGTGATGGGCAATGTTTGTTATCTGGGCAATTCCAGGTCTGATTGGTGTAACAATGGTATTCTCAAGATAAGTTGTTGCTCTATTCCAAGAACTGACAATTGCGGTAACTTTGCCATCAATAAAGCTGAAAAAACCATCTTCTGTGGAAGTTACTGAGCTTGGGAATCCATTAGTAGAGCAGCTAACGGCATAGATGGCAGAACTATCCTTCGCATGCGTCTCGCCCCAAAAACAGGAATCCATGTAAAGAACAACTTTATCGTAAGTATATATGCACCATATCTGTACATAAGTATTTATTAATTGAAAACTTCTGTCATTAAATGGTAAGATAAGAGATGGATAGAAAGTCTGATTGCTTATATTATTAAAGTATATAGTGTCAGAGCCAGAAATTCTGGGTGTTGCAGAAACAACAGAGTTTCTCACAGTAACTGAACAACCGGGCCAACTCTCAATTCCCCACAGTACCATATTGCATGTATCAAAGGTAGCGGAGTATTTTATACCCCTTACTCCGGAATGAGTTGTATCAAATTGAAAATGGTTCACAACCTTATAATCAGGAAACTGGACATCCATAAAATCTCCTTCTCCAACACCAAACCATGGCAAAATAGTATCACACCGAAGGAAAGATATCTGGCAAGAATCGTTTATTGTCAAGTCTCCAACCATACCTGCATCTTCCATAATGAGTGTGGCATTGTCATATACCTGTCGGAAATTCCAAAAAGGAAAGTAAGTACGCTTAGCAATATACTCACTGTTGTTATGCAAGAATGTGCGATATACAGTATTTGCATACACTGTGCATTCAACAGCTTCAAAACGCGAACTATCATAGAAAAATTGAGGATATTGGGATAAATATTGTTGTTCTACATGTAAATATGCACCATTTTTTAAAATAGCTTGTCCTCTGTTTTGTGCATACATAATTCCGGAGAGAGTTAGTTTTGCATTATCTACCAAAAGTACACCATCACCAGAAATAATAATATCACCATCTTGCACATAGTCTGTATTTACCAAGAAAGTATCAGGTCCGGGACCTATAGAAAGAACTCCCTTTTTGTTTAATAGCGATTCAATATATTGACTTCTTTCCTTTCCTAAAAAAAAAGACTCCTCTGTTAAGAATTCTCTGCTCATAGGAATGTTTTTTCCGTATTCCTCAAGAGACAATATTTTTTGAGCAGTATGTTTTTGCTCAATTTTTGTATTCAACGAAGTTTGTTTATCTAAAACAACTTTTCTTTCCCTATTTTCAAGACATATTCTATCAACCTTTGTTTGTGGAAAAACAGCTAAAATAAGTGCTATCCAGAACATAATACCCTCCTTTTTTCGCTACCTCAAAAGTAGTAGTTTTTTGGTTTGTAAAAACTTAGTTTATACAATTTCTCATACATAGAAATATAGCAAAAGTTGTGTCGCCAATATAGAAAATTTGGTGTAGTACAAGACTATGAACAAAATATGACTTGGTAGATAAAAATGAAAGGGCTTAATTTTGTATCAAATGTGATACAAAAATGCATCATTTATGATACAAATTCTATTTTTTGCAGAATTTATGATGAAAAATAGTAATTTATTTTACAGCTAAAAATTAAATTCTTCTTCGCTTTTGAGTTCATTTTCTAAATTTTTAATTTTTTCTTTGAGTTCGCTTATTCCATTTTCTATATTAACAAAAACTTTACCTACATCTCCTAAAACCCCTGCTTCTTTGTACCCATAAGATTCTTCAAATAAATCACAAATTTCCTCTTCAATAAGTTCTGTTCTGTTATCCATTCTATTATCCCATTCTAAATATGGTTTGGGCTTTTGAGAAAAATATCCTGTTAGTACAATGATTATCATCATTCCTACACTACCCCATAAGATTCTTGGAACAAATGTAGGACAGGGGATTTTTTGAAAAATGTTAATAGTCGGGATTCTTATCTTAAATTTTCTACTCTTCCGATGATGAATTTCAGCAATATGTTTCAGTATCTCTTCCAAAACAATAGGAGATGGCTCTTCTTTCGGTAATTCTTTGTATAAATCTACAGTGTTTTTTAATTCTTTAAGTTTTTTTGAGCAGATTTTGCATTCTTTCAGGTGTTTTTTAAATTGTTGTGCTGATTGAAAATCAAGCTCGTTGTAAAAATATAATAATCCGACCTTCTCAAATTTATTACAGTTCATTTTTTCTCCTTTAATATTTTACGTAAATTTAAAATCGCATTATGCATTCTTGCAAGTACTGTGTTAAGTGGGCAATTAAGCATTTTAGAAATTTCTCTAAAATTAAGTTCCGTATGTTGTCTTAATAGAAATATCTCTTTTTGCTTGGCAGGCAAATTCATCACTGCATTATTTAACAAATAAACAAGTTCTTTTTTTTCAATGTCTTTTTCCATGTTATTGCGAGAATATGGCAGAGGCTTCTCCTCTTTTTGTAAATTACGTTTATTTTTTCTAAGATAATCAATGCTTTTAAAATGAGCTATTTTAAATAAAAAAGCCGAAAATTTATTTTGCTCCTTATACTTTGAGAATATCTTAATAATTTGTATCCACACATCTTGAAAAACATCTTCAGCAACATCCTTATTCCCGACCATTTTTAAAATATAATTAAAAAGAGATAGTTTATATCGGGACAGAAGCGTTTCAAATGCTTTATCATTACCGCTTTTATACTCCCGAATAAGTTCTGCATCATTTAACATCCTTTTATTTATATAACGATTGTATCTACTAATTTATTGTATATCTTTTATATAAAACTGCAAACATTTTTTCGATATTTTGATGTAAAGTATAAATAAGTAAATAGAAATATTATTTCTGTTTGTTCTTACTACTAAGATTATATCTTATGAAAATAACAAATTTTTCTTGACTTTTAAGGATAATTCGCTTAAATTCTATTTTGATATGATAGATAGAATCCAAATAGAACGAGAAGCAAGGGCTTATGTAGCTCAAGGAGAATGGGAGAAAGCAATCTCTCTTTATCGCGAACTACTTGATACAAAAGGTAAAGACCCAAATATTTATAATCTTATTGGAGATGTTTACGCAAGAATGGATGATTTAACTGACGCTATGCCAGAATATCTTACCGCAATTGACCTTTACGAAAAAGAAGGGTTATTTGAAAATGGAATAGCAGTTTGTAAAAAAGTAATAAGACTTGACCCAGAATCGGGAGAAGCTTATTTTAATTTGTCACTTTTTTATGCTGAAATCGGTTTGTTGACAGAAGCTAAAGACTCTTTAACAAACTATGCCCAATCTACTCGTAGCAAACGCATTATACAAAAAGAGGCACAAAGATATAAAAAATTAATGATGTTGCTGTCATCTGATGAACGGTTAAAACCAGCTATAAAAGAACTTTATATTAAAATAGAGCAAAAAGAAAATGAATTGGATGTGATTTTTGGGCTTATACCACCAAAACCTGAAGTAAAACCTTCTGAAACTGAAAATTCTAATTCAGAAGTTAATTCTCAAGTTGGGTCCCCTACGCCAATTCATCCATCTATAATAAAAGAAGTTCCTTTAGGAGAACAAAAATTATCCGAAGAACCAAAACAACCACCTGAACCGGAAAATCCAACTCCTGTAATAGAACCTACTGTAGCAAAAACTGAATCTACCGTGGTGAATCCTGAACCTACTGTGGTGAAACCTGAATCTACTGTGGTACCTACTATGTCGGAACCTGAACCTACTGTGCCGGAACCCGCACCTACCGTGGTGGAACCCGCACCTCCTCCTCCTATAATAAAAAAAGTTCCTATAGAAGAGCAAAAACTAATAGAAGAACCAAAAGTGACTGAACCAGAGAAACCAATTTCTGAAACTAAACCTACAACTCAAGCTAAACCTGACTCTTCTTCTCAATCTGTAACAATAAACGAAAAAGAAATGGAAATACTTTTGCATGCAATAGATGAAATCAACTCTTATGATAATTCAGAAGTTAAGAAAGAACATTATGAACTTGGTATTAAATATAAAAATCTCAACTTCTATGATGCAGCTATCAGGGAATTTCAACTTTCTACGGCTTCTAATTCTCATAAGATAAAAGCTTTAAAAGAACTGGGTTGTTGCTTTGTAGAAAAAAACGAACCAAAACTTGCTATAAATGCATTTACAAGAGCAATTGAAGATGGAGGAAAATCATCCGAAGATTATGTAGTAGTTAAATATGAAATTGGAAAAGCGTATGAATTACTGGGAGACAAGGCAAATGCAATTATCTCTTTCGAGGAAGTTTGTCTCCATAATATTAGCTATCAAGATGCTAAAGAACGTCTCGAAAAACTAAAAACTTGAAACTTTTAAACTAAAGTTAAAAAAATGGAAAATTCTTTTATCGATACACTTCTTGAACTTGGAATCCTGAGCAAACAACAACTTGAAGAAGCTATAACGTATCAATGGGAAAAGGGCGGTAAATTAGAAGAAAGTTTAATAAAACTTGATTATTTCAATGAAGATACTCTTCTTTTTCTTTTAGAACGTAAATTCGGTTATTATCCTCTTGAGTTAAGTGGGATAAAAGTATCTCCGGAAGTAACAAAACTTATTCCTTCATGGCTTGTAAAACGTTTTCTTATTGTTCCTTTGAGACAAGCAAACACAAATCTTGCTTGTGTAATGATGAATCCATTGGATAAAGAAGCAATGTCTCAACTCAAAAAAGCAGTTTTTTATGATATATTACCTTTCGTTGCAAGAAAAAGTGATATTGAACAATTTATCTCTGAAAATTATGAGGAAAAACTATCGGAAGAAACAGCAGAGGATAAGTCAGAAAAACTAAATTATAGAATACCTACTCTTCTTGAAAAATATACTTTTGAAAACTTTATTACGGGAAAATGTAATGACCTTGCTTATGCAGTTGCTTACTCTACAGCCCGAAGCTATTCTGAGGAAACAAATCCGCTGGTGATATATTCTGCTGTTGGGATGGGCAAAACTCACCTTTTAGTTGCTATATGGAATTATATAATTGAACATAGGCAAGAAAGAAAATCTTCTTTTATATCTTCTGAAAAATTTATAACTGCTTTGTCAGAAGCATTAGAAACACATAAATTGGCAGAGTTTAAAGAACAATATAATGAAATAGATGTCTTGCTTATAGATGATATCGGGCTTATTGCAGGTGATGAAGTAGCACAACAACATTTCTTTCATATATTTAATGATCTTTACCAAAGCTCTAAACAAATAATAGTTACTTCTGATCGTCCTCCAAAAGAATTTCCAGTTCTTTCAGATCGTCTTAAATCAAGATTTGAAGGAGGTCTTATCGCAAAAATAGACTCTCCTGATCTTGAAACACGAACTGCTATTCTTAAGTCTAAAGCAAAAAACATAAATATTGACCCGGAACTTGTTTCTTTAATTGCTAAAGAAGTAAGTGGTAATGTAAGAGAACTTGAAGGAGTTTTAAAAGAGATTATTGCATATACGAAATATAAAAAAGAAAAGTTGACAAAAGAAATAGTAGAAGATATATTAATAAGAAGGTCTGTTATCAAACCGTATAATGATGGATAAATCTAAAGTAAGTAACTATTTCAAAAAAACAATTGAGTATTTGAAAAAGCCCTTACTTGGTGAGCAAAGAGCTTTAGGGTTAGACATCGGAACACGTCATATAAAACTTGCTCAGATAAAGAAAACCCCAGGTGGCTACTTGCTTGAAAAATACGGAACAATAGAACTATCCCCAGAAACAATTGTTGATAGAGAAATTATGGATAGGGAAGTTCTTATTGAAAGTATTAGAAAAATAATAGAAGAGAATGAAATTGAAGAAAAGAAGGTAGCTACTGTCATATCAGGAAAAAATGTTATAATTAAAAAACTTCTAACTAAATCTCCTAAAAGACGAGAAGAGAAGAAAGTATTTGAAGCTCTTGCTAAAGAAAATATTCCATTTGATCTTCAAGAAGTTGTGATAGATTTCAAAAAATTAAAAGGAAAAACAAAAGAAAAAAAAGATGAAAAAGAAGAAAAACTTGAACTCATTCTTGTTGGTGCAAAAAATGAAGTTCTTTACCCGCTAATAGATGCTCTGAAAGAAGCATCGCTTTTACCTTGTAATATTGATATACCTTCTTTCATTCTTAAATCTGCTTATCAAAAAGATATTCCCCAGGAAGGCACTTGTCTTTTAGTAAATATTGGATTTGAACATATAATTATTACAGTTATTCGTGATGGAGATTACTTATTTGATGATGAAATTCCTATGGGTGTTCGCACTTTCATTGAAGAAATTCAAAGAGTATGTGGGCTTGGTTCCAAAGAAGCAACTAAAGTACTTCAAAGAGAAAAAATTGAAAAAGATGAAAATAGCGAAAAAGATGAAAATAGTAAAGAAGATGAAGCTATAGATGATACTATAGAGGTGAAAGAGAAAGATGTTCAACGAGCAAAAAATACTACAATTAAGAGATTGATATCTCGAGCCAATAGATTGTTGCCGGATATTTCTGAATGGAAACTTATAATTTTAAGTGGTGGTGGAGCGGGCATCTCTGGGATTCAGAAAGCTTTTGCCGATAAATTTAATACAAATTGTGAAATTGGTAACCCATTAAAAGAAATAAACTATGGAGAAAATCCTCCTGATTGTCCTCACCAACTTGATATTGCTATTGGGTTAGCTATATCAAAGCTTGAAGGTACAGGAGTTAATCTTTTACCATTTGAAGAGAGAGCAGATGAGAAAAATAAAATTCTTCAGTCACTTGATCAGGGGCTTCCTATTTATAGCTTTGTTTTAAGTGCTTTAATTCTTTCATCTATAGGATTAGGATTAACAAAAAAACAGCATCGAATAGAAAGAGAAATTGAGGATATGAAAATACAACAAGAAATACTTATACCTAAAGTAACGGAAGCACGTGAACTAATGGCGAAAGAAAAAGAAATAAGAACCAAAGTAGAAGTTATACAAAATTTATCCAAGAATAAATATGCAAGAGTAAAATTATTAGATGAAATAAATCTCTTGCTTCCGGAATATACATGGCTTGTAACTTTAAATGAAGAATCAGCAGACTCTACAAGTATTGGTATCTTGCTTCGTGGAATCACAACTTCAAACTTTGCAGTATCTGAATTTTTGCGTCGTCTTGAAGATTCAAGCTATTTTACTAATGTTAAGCTTAATTATACAAAAAGAGACGAAATTGCCGGAACTGAAACAACAGAATTTGAAATAAAAACAAGATTCAAAGAATTTAAAAAATAATATGAAATGTATTTATAGCATTTTGAAATTAGGAGGAGAAATGAAATGTACTAAACTTCTTGTATTATGTCTTGTGTTTTTTACTTTCTTAGTGGGATGTAATCAACAGCAACCATTAGATGACCCGGATAATGCCATTGTATCTGGGTATGTATATAAAACAGCAATACCGACCGATTCTGTAATTGATAGTGTTGTTGTAGATACTCTGGGTATTCCGACAGATACAATATGGGCATATATAGATTGGGCGTACAGTAATCCTGCCGAAAATGTTCATGTTTGGGTAGAGTCAGACCTTTGTTCTGAAATTCCTTATGTAGGTCCAGATATAGATGGCTATACTGATTCAACCGGATTTTACAGCGTTCCTATATATTTGGGACATACAGCAGTGAAAGCTTGCGGAGGAGATATTACCGGATATGAATATGTTTATTTTGCAGATGTTAGAGTTTTTGTATTATATACGAGTTTTATGTATGACTTTGGTGGTGGCATAACTCTTGGTAGAGCAAGAGAATTTAGATTGCCTACTATAGCTCTTAACTGGCAAAGCAACAATAAATAAAACAAAAATGATAAAAGGAAAACTTCGTAGAATTTTAATATCTTGTGTAATTGTTATTGTCGTTGTTCTGGGGTTTTATAATTTCTTGATTAAAGTAAAAATTAAGCAAATCCATGTCCTTGAGCAAAAGCATGCAGATACAGAAAAGCTTCTTAACAGTTCCAAAGAATATATAAAGAAGTACAAAGATGTAAAGATAGCATTTGAGCACATTTCTTATCAATGGAAAATACTTGAAAAATGTCTTCCTGATGAAGAAGAAATGCCTGATCTTCTTCGTGCTATATCCAATGCCGGAAAAAGAAGCAATGTTAAATCTCTTCTTTTTAAACCACTTGTTAAAATTCATAAAGACTTCTATCAGGATAATCCTATAAAAGTGAAAACAACTTCCGGATATCACGAAATTGGAACATTTTTGTCAATGATATCCGATTTGCAAAGACTTGTAACTGTGAGTAAACTTAGACTTATAGCATCCAAAAATGTAGAAAGAACGTTAGAGGCAGAGTTTATTGCCACAGCATATACAACAAAAAAATGAATACTATAAAAACTAAACTTTTCTTTTTTCTACTTTCTATCTTTTGTCTGAATCCATTATATGCAGGAAGAGTAAATAGAATAAAACTTGAAAAAGTGAACGGATGCGTAAAAGTACTTATATTAACTAATGCCTTGCAATACAAAGATACATTGATACATAATCCTGAACGAATAGTAATAGATTTTCAAAAAGCACATTCTCGCTTACCTAAAGAAATAATTTCTTCTTATTCTCCATTAATAAAAATCAGAACTTCTCAATATAGTTTAAATCCTTATGTTACAAGAGTAGTGCTTGATCTTAAACATAAAACCATTTATTCAATCTCTCGTTCTAAAAGAGGAATAGAAATTAATCTGGGTAAGAAGTCGGGTAAAAAGCTGGGTAAAAAGGGTCAATTACATCAAGGGAAAACGAAAGTAAAGCCAAAGAAAAAATCAATAAAAAAGGCAGTAAAAAAATCAGTAAAAAAAGCTAAAGTTGAATTATCAAAAGAATTACCTGTATTACCTTCAAAATCAGAGGTTTTTTTCTATAATTCAAGAGGAAAACGTGATCCATTTAGTCCATATTTAGGTATTCAGGTGAAAGATACTCTTCTTGGTATCGGAAATGCAACAATTGTTGGGATAATGTGGAGCCCGAATGAGCGATATGCATTAGCACAGGATGCCCAAGGTAAAGCATATATACTTCAAGAGGGAGATCGTGTAAGTGGGGGTAAAGTTCTTTATATTAGAAAGAAAAAAGTAGTTTTTCTTATGCGTGTTTTTGGAGGAACAAAAAAAATATCATTACAAGTAACACCTAAAAAGGAGGAAAAGTGAGAAAGATATTTACTTTTTTAATTATTTTTGCACTAATCGTTCCTTCTGTTATAGAAGCTCAGAAAAAACGATTAATTTCTTTATCATTTGAAAAAGCTGATATACATACTGTCTTACGCACATTTGCAAAGCTTGGGAACATAAATATTGTTGCATCTGAAGAAGTAACAGGAGAGGTTACACTGCAACTCAGATCCGTTCCATGGGAACATGCATTCCAGACATTACTTCGGGTTCATGGGCTTACTTCCGTTGAAGAAAAAGGAATAATTGGAGTTATGACAATGGAAGAAAGCGAGAAACAAAAACAAATCATATCTATTGAAACACGAATTTTTAGAATAAAATACGCAAAAGCAAAAAAAATAGAAAGTACTGTCTCCAGTATGCTTACAAAACGAGGTAAAATCAAAACGGATGAGCGCACATCTTCATTGATTGTTACAGATATTCCAGATGTTTTGAATGAAATAGAAACTCTTATGAAAACAATTGATGGTCCAACTCGTCAGGTTATGATTGAAGCTAAAATAGTTGAAGTAGATTACAGAACCTCTCGTGAACTTGGAATTGACTGGTGGGTTGGGGATGAAGGAAATTCTGCAAAAGATACATACTTTGGAGGAGGCGTAAAAACTCCTGTTGCTGAGAAAGGAAAATTTATTTTTGGGACTCTACGTGATGGAATTAAAATAGAGACTCAACTTTCAATGCTTGAATCTCAAGATAAAGCCAACATACTCTCACAACCAAAAATTGCAGTTATAGATAATGAACAAGCAATGGTTTTGTCTGGCAAAAAAATTCCAATTATTACACTTGACCGTGCAGGAAATAAAATTATAAAATTTTATGATGTAGCATTAAAACTTACCGTTACACCTCATATAAATCCAGAAAATCAAATTATGCTGGAACTTCATCCGGTAATTTCAGATCTTTCATCTGAAGCTACTGTGGAAGGTGGTATTATTATCCTTACAAACGAAGTACAAACTACTTTGATGGTAGATAATGGACAAACTGCTGTAATTGCTGGTGTGATAAAAGAAAAGGAAAGTAAAGTTGTTCGTGGAGTACCGATACTTTCAAAAATTCCTCTTCTCGGAAGACTATTTAAATCAGTATCTAAATCAAAAGGCAAAACAGAACTTATGGTTTTTGTTACTCCTCGTATTATCCCAATCCAATAAAAAAAATTGGGAAGCCATAAGAGGAAATTGTAAGACCTATCTCGTTTGATAAAATCAGTTCAAGCACATATATTAAATTTGTGGCTCAATCAATTATTACCTTGCTAACAGATTTCGGATTGTTAGATTCCTATGTTAGCATAATGAAAGGAGTAATGCTCCAGATTAATTCGGACATAAAATTTGTAGATATTACCCACGAAATTCCTCAAGGCAAGATAAAACTTGCGGCTTTTAGATTATTTACTGCTTACAAATATTTTCCAAAGCAGACAATTCATCTCGTAGTAGTTGACCCAAGCGTTGGAAGTGAAATAAATCCTATAATTGTTGAGACCCCTGATTATTATTTTGTGGGACCTGATAATGGCATTTTTAGTTGGATATATGCTAACAAGAAATTCAAAGTTTATAAAATTGATATAAATAAGTTGAATACAGATAGCAAACAACAAACTATTTCAAACACATTTCATGGCAGAGATATTTTTGCTCCAATAGCCGCTCAATTAAGTTTAGGAATAAAACCATCTGCACTTGGTAAACAATTAATCAAATGGGTATCTTTTGAAATTCCAACTTCTACTTCACAACTTACAAGTTATAATTCACAAGTCATACGAGGTGAAGTTATTGACATTGATAAATTCGGTAACCTCATAACCAATATCTCAAAATCTGATTTTCCATCTTATGAATTTAAGATTAAAATAGGAAATCATACAATTCAAAAACTTAAAACCTCTTATGAGGGGACTTCACCTATTGCTATATTTGGAAGTTCAGGATTTTTAGAAATTTCTTTGCCGAATGGAAATTGTGCTAACTTTCTTTCTGCAAAACAAGAAACAAAAATTACTATCACAAGTTCAATGACAAAGTGCAACGCTCTGATATAATGACAAGAGAAGAAAGGAGGTCAGAGCAAAATGCACAGGAAATACAAACATTTAACAAAAGAGGAGCGAGATATACTTGCTGTCCTA